>JAYSXE010000170.1:0-54160 GCA_043717565.1 Burkholderiales bacterium
TGTAGCGGATCTTGCCTGCGTACTGTTGTATCAACCCCGTGGGCTTGTAGGTGCCCGCAGGGAAGGCCTTGCAGTTGGCCTCCATCGGCCCGGCAGCGGTGCTGGCGTCGCACACCCGCACCCGCACGCTGACCTCATAGACAGTGGTGTTGTTGACCGCAACCGCCGGGTTGTAGGCGGTGGGCGGGTCGTTCACGTTGCCGTAGCGCGTGAAACGCATCTTGTTGCCCAGGCCCTGGATCCGCATTCTGAAATCGGACCAGGTGAAGGGCGTGGCATCGGCGATGGTGCTGCTGGAGCTGACCGTGCGGTTGGGAAAGTTGCCGGTGCCGCCCTGGCCCGACGCCCAGGCCTTTTCCAGCAGCGTCATGGTGGTGGTGTCCACCGACCGGTAGCCCCCGGTCAGCGCCCAGCGGAAGGGGTCGATGGTCTGCATCGTGGCCCAGTTCAGGAAGTTGCCGGACCACTTGTTGTCCTGCGTGCCGGGGCACAGCTGGCTGGTGGCCAGGCCCTGCGGGTAGAAGTGGCGCTGCGCTTCGTTGGCGTCCCAGTTGTACAGGTAGCACTTGCGGTGGTCGAAATAGCCGAGATAGGTCTTGCTGCTGTCGTAGCTGGCGTCGATGTGCGCCACGCTGACGGCAGTGGGGAATTCAACCGACAGCGTCAGCGCCAGATTGCCCGGCACACCGGCGTTGGTGAACAGGGGCTGGTCGGACAGCGGCGTGGTGGCCCTGGCGGCCGGGCTGCACAGCAGTGCTGCAGTGGCCAAGAAGGCGGCTGCCGCCTGCCACAATGGTTGCAAGCCCGCCTGCATGTTCAGACGGCGCCGCAGCGTCCGTGCACGGGCGGGCTCTGGTCTGACCGAGACTTTGAAAGGGTGGTGTTGTGCCATGGTGGGAAGTTCCTGGTGCGTCGCACTCACAGCGTGAACGTGGTCTGGAAATAGGCCTGGGTGTTGCGCGGCCCGCTGACACGGATGCTCAGGCGGTACACGGTCTGCCGAGGCAGCACACCACCGCCGCCGCTGGCTGCGCTGTCGTCGGCGCGCAGTGTTTCCGACGCACTGCCGCCCATGGGCGTGCCGGGGTCGGACATCTGGCAGTGGCTGCCGTCGGCCAGGCCGGTGTTCACGCACAGCCGGTCCACCAGGTAGCGCAGCACCACCCCCTGGTCGGCTGCGCTGATGTCGTTGCTGGGTGTGCCGGTGGTGTTGAAGGTGCTGTCGTCCACCAGCGCCGTGGGTATGCCCTGCGGGTTGGTGGGCAGGATGCGGGCGCTGTAGTTGCGCGCAACGGCCGAGCTCTGGCGGGCGGTCTCGGTGTTCAGCGCGCCGGTGTTCATCAAGGCCATCACGGCGGCGGTGGCGCGTTCGGCCTGGTTGGTCAGGTCGCGCTTGAAGCCCAGGTTGCCCGAGATCGTCATCGACGTGTTCATCGATCGCACCATCGCCGCGGCGCCGATCATCATGATGGCCAGCGCGATCAGGCCGAACAGCATCGTCACGCCCCGTTGCTGTTGCGGACGCTGTTGCCGGGGCTGGCGCGGTCTTGCGCAGCGGCGGGTGGGCTTCATGTGCGGGGCATCATCATCACGTTGCGCAGCGGCACGGTGAACTCCACGGTGCGAAAGCGCAGCAGTTGCTCTTCGCTGGTCAGCGTGCGGCTGTAGCGCAGCGGTTCGGCCAGGTCTGCAAACAGCGCCAGCGCGGCGGGTGACACGGCCGTGCGTTCCGGTGCCGCGCTGCGCAGCACCAGGCCCACGCGCAGCGCCTGGATGCTGGCCAGGTTGCGCTGCGAAGCGGCCGAGCCGTCCAGCAGCGTGGCGGTGTCAAAAGGTGCCGTTGCCGGGCTGACCCAGGTGTCGACGCGGCCGTCGCCGTCGCTGTCCACCCCATAGCGGGCGCGCAGGTCGACTACGCTGTCGGCGATGGGAGTGACGGTGTCGTTGCCGTCCATGCGCAGCATGTCGTGGCTGACCAGCGTGGCGTTGGCGGCCACGCCCAGCAGCTGCAGGGCTGGCAGGTTGCCCTGTGCGTTGCCCAGCGGCGCGAGGAACGCGGGGGTGTTCACGCCCAGGCTGTCCAGCTGCACCGAGTCGATGCTGCCGTTGGCGTAGGTGCCGCCGAAGTCCAGCGCCTGCGTTGCACCGCCCACGAAGCCGTCGGCCACCTGTTGCACCATGCAGTTGGTCGGGTCCTGCAGCACCAGTACCAGGTCGCGGGCGCGCAGGCCCACGGTGGAAGGCACGCGCAGTTGGCTGCTGGTCACCGAGCCCGCCAGCACGCCCACCGGCGATTCACCCAGGCCCGAGGCGCCGGTGGCGATGGCCAGCACGTCAGACCCCCCGGTGCCGGCGCCCGCGTGCACCAGCACTGGCGCCAGCCGCACGGTTTGCGGCACGCTGCCAAAAGGCGCGGGAAAGGCCGTGGTGCGCGGCAGCACCCGGGTGCCGCTGCGGGCGGCCAGCACGCGGCAGCCGAAAGACTGGCGCCAGTTCTGCGCAAAGCCGGTGCCGGCGCTGCGCAGCGCGCGGTCCAGCGCCAGCGACACAAAGGCGGCGTTCTGCGAGCTGTCGTTGGTGGCGGTCAGCCCGCGCCGCCCCGCTTCGCTGCGCATCAGGATGGTGGTGATGGCGATCACCAGCGCTGAACCCACCAGCACGGCCACCAGCAGTTCGATCAGCGAGAAGCCGGCACTGCGGTGCAGGCGCGGGCCGCCCGTGCGCTGCCGGGTCTGCGCCACCGGCTTCATGGGATCAGCACCTCGGTGGTGTAGCGGCGCAGGTCGCCCACGGCCTGGTGCGGTGGGCGCCAGGTGATGGTGATGCGGGCCACGTTGCCGGTGACGGCGACGGCACCCACGCCATTGGGCAGGCCCTGGGCGGTGGCATCGGCCACGCGGGTGTTCCAGTCGGTGATGGTGCCCGTGGGCAGGTTGACGCTGTTGCTGACCCACATCTGTGTTGCCAGGTCGCTGGCCAGCAGCGCTGCACGGTTGTTGTCTTCGGCGCTGACCGAAGACTGCGTGGCACGCGCCTGCAGCCCCACCATGCCCAGCAGGCCGAAAGAGAACAGCACGATGACGATCAGCACCTCGATCATCGACATGCCCCGCGCAGGCGCGTGGCGGGGGTGTGGGCGAGCAGCCGCGCTCATGCCGGGCAGCCGTCTGGGGCGCTGTCGGACAACGTGCGTGCGGGGTCGCACAGGCGGGCCTGCCCGCCCAGCGTCAGCAACACGCGCAAGGGGCGTTCAGCCCCGTTGGCGGTGATGTTGTAGGTGCTGACGCCAGACACGGCCAGGCTGCAGTTGCCGCCAGTGACGCCGGTGTTGGTGTTTTCCGTCTGGCGCCCCATGGAGTTGAAGCACACCGCCGCCGGGCCGTTGACGGCCACGCCCGAGGCGACGTCGGACAGCACGCCACACTGCACCACCACCGAAGCTTCACCGGCCGTGAGCGGCACCGTGCGGATGCTCCAGTTCACGCCGTTGGCAGCGGCCGTGATGGTGTTGGTGCAGGCGTCGTCGTCGGTCAGCAGAAACACCACCTGCCGGCTGCGTTGCAGCGCAGCGCTCTGCGCCAGCCGCATGCCGTTTTGCAGCGCGTCGCTGACGGTTCGTACCTGGGCGTTGCGCACCCAGACCCTGAAGTTGGGCGCGGCCAGCCCCAGCAGCAGCGACAGCAGCACCACGGTGACCATCAGCTCCACCAGCGTGAAGCCGCCGCTGCGCCGGGCCCGCAGGCGTGCAGGCCGGCGGGCGGGGGGCTGCGGTGCAGCCCGGGGTTTCAGCATGCCTGCCCCTTGCGGGTGAGCCACTTGCTGGTGCAGGTGTTCCAGCCCGAGGGCGCGTCGGTGGTGGCACGCACGTCGCTTTCGTTGATGGTGAACTTGAAGGCCGCCAGGCTGCCGCTGCCCGCCGCCTGCAGCGTGAAGGCGGTGGCGGTGGGTGTGGTGGCGCAGCTCACCACGAAAGGGCCGAAGGTGCGCGGCGCGGCGTCGGTGCTGGCGCAGGGGGTCACGAAGGTCCCCGCCGTGGCGTAGGTGCGGTTGTCCTGGTAGTGGCGTTCCATCTGCGCGCGCAGCGTGCTCAGGCCGTTGGTCGCGTCGGTCAGCTGGCCGCGGGTGATGTAGTCGCGGTAGCTGGGCATGGCCACCGCGGCCAGGATGCCCACGATGGCCACGGCCATCATCACTTCGATGAGCGTGAAACCGCGCGCAGACGGGCGTGGCGCGGCGTGGCGGCGGGGGGTGATGGGCGACAAGATCGGTTTCATGCGGCGGCCTTGCTGCAAGCGCGGGACAGGGGTTTCCGGTGGCCGGGCCAAGCCCCGTACACCGGTTCTGAAAGGGGTATCGGCTCGCGCGGGCAGCCCCTTGAGGCCGGCAATGGAAACCGTTGGTAAGCCAGGCGCTGTGCCAACATCGCGTTTCAGCCGGGCTGGGCACCGCACCGCCAGCCCGCTGCACCACCTGATTCCTTCCATTGGCGGCTTGCCGCAACGCACACCATGCAACCCATGCCCACTCCGCGCAGCAGCGACACGATGTCGCGTGAAGCCCTTCACGGCCTGCTTCGGGCCATGCCCAAGGCCGAACTGCACCTGCACATCGAAGGTTCGCTGGAACCGGAACTGATCTTCGAGCTGGCGCGGCGCAACGGTGTGGCGCTGCCCTATGCCGACGTGGCCGCCCTGCGCGCGGCCTACGCCTTCACCGACCTGCAGAGTTTTCTGGACATCTACTACGCCGGCGCCAGCGTGCTGCTGCACGAGCAGGACTTCTTCGACATGGCCTGGGCCTACCTGCAACGCGCCGCCGCCGAAGGCGTGGTGCGGGCCGAGCTGTTCTTCGACCCCCAGACCCACACCGAGCGTGGCGTGCCGATGGCCGCGGTCATCCAGGGGCTTTCACGCGCCTGCCGGCAGGCGCGCTCAGAACTGGGCGTCAGTGCGGCGCTGATCCTGTGTTTCCTGCGCCACCTCAGCGAAGAGGCGGCATTGGCCACGCTGGACGAAGCCTTGCCCTGGCGCGAGCATTTCATTGGCGTGGGGCTCGACAGCAGCGAACGCGGCCACCCGCCGGAAAAGTTTGCGCGCGTGTTTGCCCGCGCGGGTGAACTGGGCCTGTACCGGGTGGCGCATGCGGGCGAAGAAGGCCCGCCGGCTTACATCGCCGCCGCGCTGGACGTGCTGCAGGCGCAGCGCATCGACCACGGCGTGCGCTGCCTGGAAGACCCGGCTCTGGTGCGCCGGCTGGCAGCCCTGCACATGCCTTTGACGGTGTGCCCGCTGTCCAACGTGAAGCTGTGCGTGTTTCCGGCGCTGGCGCAGCACAACCTGCCAGCGTTGCTGGAGCAAGGGCTGTGCGTCACCATCAACAGCGACGACCCGGCCTATTTCGGCGGCTACGTGCTGCAGAACTACACCGACTGTTTCGACGCCTTGCCGCAATTGGGCCTTGCGCAGGCCTACACGCTGGCGCGCAACAGCCTGCAGGCCAGTTTTGCCGCCGACGCCGACAAGGCGCGCTGGTTGCAGGCGCTGGACACCTGCTTCACACAGCACGCGGGGTAGCTGCGGCCGGGCTTCAGGCCCCAGCGTCCAGGGCGGCGTCCAAAGCCGCGGCCAGGCCAGGCGCTTCGGGCCCAAAGGCGTAGGCGTCCATGCCCAGGTCGCCAAAGGTCAGGCTCTGGTGCAGCCGCACGCCGGTGGTGGTGGCCTCAGCGCCCGCAGCCGCGCCCGCAGCCACGAAAAACGGCAGCAGGTGTTCGTCGGTGGGGTGCATCAGTTCGGCGTACGGCGCCCGCGCGCGGTAGTCCAGCAGCGCGGCCCAGTCGCCTTGCGCCGTGTGGCTTGCAAACCAGTCTCTGAACGCCGTGCTCTCGGGGGTGGCCGGGCGGTCGATGTCGGCCCGCAGCCCGCTTGCAAACACCCGCCGCAGGTTGTGCGTGATGCTGCCCGTGCCCATCACCAACACGCCTTCGGCAGCCAGCGGCGCCAGCGCGCCGCCCATGGCGAACAGCTGCGTGGGAGTCCAGTCCGGTGGCCAGCCCAATGGCAATACCGGCACCTGCGCTTCGGGGAACATATAGCGCAGCGGCGTCCAGATGCCGTGGTCCAGGCCGGCTTCGGTGCTGTGGTGCGCTGGCAGCCCGGCCGCGCGCAGCAGGCCGGTGGCCCGCGCCGCCAGCGCGGTCGCGCCCGGGGCGTCGTAGCGCAGGGTGTACAGCGCGGGGTCGAAACCGCCAAAGTCATAAATCGCCGCGTGCTGCGCGCCGCCCACCAGCACCGGTTCGCGCGTCAGCGTGTGCGCCGAGACAGCCAGCACGGCCTGCGGCAGGCCGTAGCGGTGCGTCAATGCCGGACCCAGGCGATGCATGAAATGGCCAGCCTCGCGCGGGTGCAACGCCGTCATGGGCGAGCCGTGAGAAATGAAAAGACTGGGCCATGTGTTCATGGCTTCATTGCAGCACGCGACAGGGTTGCCGGGGTTCATGCCGCTTGAATGCAGGGTTCGCGCGGCACGGCGGCGTGGCGGCAGTGTGGCAGCTGTGTGACGGTGCGGTAGCGCACCGTAACGGGCGTTGAACCGGCTGCTGGGATGGGCCCACAGCGCCCCATTTGGCGGTGCAAAGCGCCGCAGATCGAGCCATCCCAAGGTCGTAATTGAGGACATTCTTACGCTTCGCCAAGTCGCACGGCACTGTCCGCACACCTTTGGTGCCAGAAACCGTTCAGTCGGCCCGGCGTGTGCCGACATCTGTGGCCACCAGCCGCGTTTGCAGCAGGCCGCATGTGCAGCCACTGCCCGCACCGTGTTTGCCAGCGTTTCAACCCGACCTTGCAGAGGAAGCCCATCATGCTCAAGCCTTCATTCCCGAACCGATTTCTGAGCCCCGGCACCCTGGCGGCAGTGGCCCTGGCCGCAGCTTGCGCGGCGCCCGCCTGGGCCAGCACCCAGGCCACCAAGGAAGAAGCCGTGGCCATGGTGAAAAAGGCTGTGACGGCCATCAAGACCAGCGGTGCCGACAAGCTGTACGCCGAGATCAACACCCCCGCCGGCAAGTGGATCGACCGTGACCTGTACGTGGTGGTCTATGGCCTGGACGGCATGTCGCTGGCCCATGGCGCCAACCCCAAGCAGGTGGGTGTGATGCTGATCGACCGCAAGGACATCGACGGCAAGGAATTCATCAAGGAACGCGTGGAACTGGCCAAGGCCAAGGGCTCGTTCTGGCAGGACTACAAGTTCCAAAACCCGGCCACCAAGAAGATCGAGCCCAAGACGATGTACTGCGAACGGCTGAATGAAACGGCCGTTTGTGCCGGCGTCTACAAGTAGACCTTCGCGCGGCCGGCAGCACGGCCCAGCGGCCGTGACCCCACGATGCTGGGCCCCTGAACCGATGGAGAGACGATGAAATTGCGCTGGAAGATCCTGCTTGCACCTGCTGTGGCCATTCTGTTGCTGGTGGTGATGGCGGCCTTTTCGGCGGGCATGACCGGCACCCTGAAAGAGGGCATCACCGGCTTCCACCAGGGTGCGCTGCAAAGCTACACGTCGGCCCTGACGGCCAAGGCGAAGCTTCAGGACGCCCACGGCAGGGTCTATCGGACCCTGGCCTGGAGCGCCAACCTCAGCAAGCAAGACCTGGCCGCCGCCCGCAAGCGCGTGGCCGACGATGTGCGCGGGGTTGCCGAGGGCCTTGCCGTGCCGCTGGACAAGCCCTTGCAGGGCAACAGCTTGCAGGCCGACCTGGTGCGCTACGCCAAGATCATCGACCGCGCGCTCGAGCTCTCGGCCGTGGACATGACCGACGGCCTGGCGCAGATGCGCGACGCCGACCAACTGGTGGAAACGCTGGAAAAAGCGGTGGAAGCGCGGGTCAGGGAAGCCGATGCATCGGCGGCCAGCCTGCTGGCTGCCTCGGGCGAAACCTACCGCTGGGTGCTGACCGTGCTGGGCCTGGGTTCGCTGGTGGCGGTGGCGCTGGCAGTGGCGGTGGCTCTGGGCACCAGCCGTTCGGTACTGACCGGCCTGCACGAAGTGCAAGCGGCCGCCGAGCGCCTGGCGCAGGGCGACCTGAGCCAGGACATCGAACGCCACAGCAACGACGAGATCGGCGACATGATGGAATCCATCGGCCTCGCCATCAGCAGCTTCCGGCAGACCCTGCGCGTGGTGCAGTCGTCGTCGGAGTCGATCAGGACCGCTTCTGGCGAAGTGGCCAGCGGCAACACCGACCTGAGCCAGCGCACCGAGCTGCAGGCCGGCAGCCTGCAGCAGACCGCTTCGTCGATGGAACAGCTGTCGGGCACCGTGCAGCACAGTGCCGAAAACGCCCGCCAGGCCAGTTGCCTGGCCGAGGGTGCTTCGCTGGTGGCGGCGCGCGGTGGTGAAGTGATGGGCGAGGTGGTCAGCACCATGCAGCTGATCCAGGCCAGCAGCCGCCGGATCGGCGACATCATCGGCACCATCGACGGCATCGCTTTCCAGACCAACATCCTGGCCTTGAACGCTGCGGTGGAAGCCGCGCGCGCTGGCGAACAAGGGCGCGGCTTTGCCGTCGTGGCCGCTGAAGTGCGCAGCCTGGCGCAGCGCAGTGCCGCTGCTGCGCGCGAGGTGAAGGCGCTCGTGGGTGATTCGGTCGAGAAGGTGGCCAGCGGCTCGCGCCTGGTCGGTGACGCCGGCACCACCATGCAGGAGATCGTGGCGCAGGTGGACCGCGTGAAGCTGCTCATTGGCGAGATTGCCAACGCGGCCAGCGAACAGAGCAGCGGCTTGGGCGTGGTGAACGTCTCGGTGGTGCAACTGGAACAGGTGACGCAGCAGAATGCGGCACTGGTGGAACAAAGCGCCGCCGCCGCCGACAGCCTGAAGGAACAGGCACGCCGCCTGAACGAAGCCGTTGCGGTATTTCGCCTGGACAGCGCGGTCGCCCAAGGGGCGTGATACCAGCCGCCTGAATCAAGGCGCCTGAAACAAGGCAGCCCAGCACCCTGCACCGTCTGGCGCCAGTGGCGCTGCGCTGGAACAGGCCATTGACCGGCCGTCCGCCAAGCCACCGCTGAATCGGCTACCGTGCGGGCATGGCAATCCCCGGCACCACCTTCAACCCTCCCTCCGTCGCCGCGCTGGCATGGCGGCAGACCCAGCGTGACTTTCGCGCCGGCGAACTGCGCCTGCTGCTGGTGGCGGTGCTGCTGGCGGTGGCCGCACTCACGGCGGTGGGCTTCTTTGCCGACCGCCTGAGCAGCGGCCTGCAGCGCGACGCCCGGCAACTGCTGGGCGGCGACGCCGTGGTGGGCAGCGACCGGCCGCCGCCGGCCGAGCTGGCCGCCCACGCCAAGACGCTGGGGTTGCGTGTGGCCAGCAGCGCGTCCTTCCCCAGCATGGCCCGCGCGCCTGAAGCCAAGGGCGGTGCCACGCGCCTGGTGGCGCTGAAGGCGGTGAGCCCCCAGTACCCCTTGCGCGGCGTGCTGCAGCTTCAGGAAGGCCTTGCTGCGCCGGTGCAGCGCGTGGCGGCGGCGCCCGAAGCCGGCACCGTGTGGGTCGACCCGGCCTTGCTGGACGCACTGCAGCTGCAGGCGGGCGATCCCTTGCTGGTGGGCGACGCCACGCTGCGCATCGCCCGCATCATCGTCATAGAACCCGACCGCGGCGCGGGCTTTTCCGCGCTGTCGCCGCGCGTGATGATGGCCGAAGCCGACCTGTCGGCCACCGGCCTGGTGCAACCCGCCAGCCGCGTGAACTGGCGCCTGGCCGTGGCCGCACCCGACAACTGGGGCGCGGCACGGGGCGACGGCGTGGTGGCCGAATTCGTGGCCTGGGCCGAGGCGCGCATCAAGAGCGCGCCGCTGCGCGGCGTGCGGGTGGAATCGGTGCAGAGCGGCCGGCCCGAGATGAAGCAGACGCTGGACCGCGCCGAAAAATTCCTGAACCTGGTGGCGCTGTTGGCTGCCTTGCTGGCAGCGGTGGCGGTGGGCATTGCGGCGCGCGACTTTGCACAGCGCCACCTGGACGACTGCGCCATGCAGCGCGTGCTGGGCCTGTCACAGCGGCGCATTGCGCTGGCCTACGCGCTGGAATTCAGCTGGGTGGGTTTGCTGGCCAGCGGCCTGGGCGTGCTGACCGGCTGGGCGGTGCACCACGTTTTTGTGTGGCTGCTGGCGGGCCTGGTGGACGCAGCGCTGCCGGGGGCCAGTGTCTGGCCGGCGTTGCTGGGTCTGGGCGTGGGCATGACGCTGCTGCTGGGCTTTGGCCTGCCACCGGTGCTGCAACTGTCGCGCGTGCCGCCGCTGCGCGTGATACGGCGCGACGTGGGGGGCCTGAAGCCCGCCTCGCTGGGCGCCTTGCTGGCCGGCATGGCCGGTTTTGTGGCGTTGCTGATGGCCGTGTCATCAGACGTCAAGCTGGGCGCCATTGCGGTGGGCGGCTTTGCTGTCGCCATCGCGGTGTTTGCGCTGTCGGCGTGGCTGGCCGTCACGGCCTTGCGCAAGCTGGTGCCGCAGTCGCGCGCGCCCCGCTGGCTGGTGCTGGCCACGCGGCAGATCGCGGCGCGCCCGGCCTTTGCGGTGCTGCAGGTGTCGGCGCTGGCCGTGGGGCTGCTGGCCCTGGTGCTGCTGGTGCTGCTGCGCACCGACCTCATCAGCAGCTGGCGCAACGCCACGCCACCTGACGCGCCGAACCGCTTCGTCATCAACCTGCAGCCTGACCAGAGCGAGGCTTTCCAGGCCGCGCTGAAAAAGGCCGGCGTGGAGCGCTACGACTGGTATCCGATGATCCGCGGCCGGCTGGTGGCCATCAACGGGCGCGAAGTCACTGCGGCCAGCTTCACGCAGGAACGGGCCGCACGCCTGGTAGAGCGTGAATTCAACCTCAGCCACGCAGCCGCGCAGCCGCCGCACAACGAGGTGGTGGCCGGCCACTGGGTGGCCGACGAAGCCGGCGGCCTGTCGGTGGAAGAAGGGCTGGCGCAGGAACTGGGCCTGAAGCTGGGCGATGTGCTGCGCTTTGACATGGCTGGGCTGTTTCAAGAGGGGCGGGTGACTTCACTGCGCAAGGTGGACTGGGGTTCCATGCGCGTCAACTTCTTCGTCATCTTTCCGCTGGCCAGCATGCCCGAGCTGCCCATCACCTACATCAGCGCTTTCCGCGCACCGGCGCTGGCCGGCTTTGACAACGCGCTGAGCCGCGACTTCCCCAACATCACCAACGTCGACGTGTCGGCCAGCGTGGCGCAGGTGCAGCGGGTGCTGGACCAGGTCATCCGCGCGGTGGAATTTCTCTTCGGTTTCACGCTGCTGACCGGCCTGGTGGTGCTGTTTGCCGCCATCAGCGCCACGCGCGAAGCCCGTGCCCGCGAATTTGCATTGATGCGTGCCATGGGCGCCAGCGGCCGCTTGCTGGCGCAGGTGCAGCGCGCTGAACTGTTGGGTGTGGGTGCGCTGGCCGGTTTTCTGGCTTCGCTGGCCGCAGTGGCCGTGGGCTGGCTGCTGGCCCGCTACGTGTTTGAGTTCAGCTGGAACCCCACGCTGTGGGTGCCGCTGTGGGGCATGGTGGCCGGTGCGCTGCTGGCCTGGGCTGCTGGCTGGTGGGGCCTGCGCGAGGTCTTGCGCAGCCCGGTGCTGCAGACGCTGCGCCGCGCTGGCGCGGTGTAGCCGCGTGGTGGTGTGGCGCGGTCTGGTGGCGCCGCCCGCCCCGGCGGGCCCTGCCGCCTTCAGTGGGTGATGAGCCCCATGTCGGCGCTGCTCATCAGGCCTTCGATGTCCATCAGGATCAGCATGCGTTCGGTCTCGCTGTCGCCGTGGCCGCTTTTCACCGCGCCAATGCCGGTGATGCAGTGGCCATCGACGCCGGTGTGCAGTGAAGGCGCCGGCTTGATCTGGTCCCGCGTGAGTTCCAGCACGTCGGACACCGAGTCCACGACTGCGCCCACCACGCGGCCCTTGACGTTGAGCACCACCACCACGGTGAAGGTGTTGTATTCGGCGCTCGGGCAGGCCAGCTTCAGCCGCAGGTCGATGATGGGCACGATGACCCCGCGCAAGTTCACCACGCCCTTGATGAACGCCGGTGCGTTGGCGATGCGGGTGGGTTGCTCGTAAGACCGGATCTCCTGCACGCGCAGGATGTCGATGCCGTATTCCTCTTCGCCCAACCGGAAGGTCAGGAACTCGCCCGGGGCCGCCACCACCGCGGTGTTGTTGCTGCCGGAGGCCGTTGCAGACGAAGCCTTGGCTGCAGGCGCGGCCTGGGGGGCAGCAGTGTCTGCACGGTGTGCTTCGGCAATCATGTCCATGGCGGGTTCCTTGGCGGGCAGGGCAGTCGGTGTTCACCGGTCGGGGTCGGGTGCATGGGCCGCCGTGGCGTGATACCCGGGCACCTGTCTGGCATATCGACCCGGCGCTGCAATTTCTGTAGCCCTGATGGCGGGTTGCGGCCCGGCCGCCGCCAAACAAGAGGCGCCCCATGGGCGCCTGGTGCTTCAGCCTGCTGCCACCGGTGGTGTCAGAAGGTCTCCCACTCGTCGTTGCGGCCGCTGGCCTTGGCGGGTGCCGCAGCGCGTGCCGCCTGCGGCGCGGCGGGTGCCGGGGCCATGGGCGCCTTGCGCGCCTTGGCCACGGCCTGCCTGGCCACAGCACTGGGCCGCGCGGGTGCCACGGGGGCGTGCCCCTGCTGCAGCTTGAAGCCGGACATGGCCGAACTCAGGCTGCCAGACTGGTTCTGCAGCGACTGCGCGGCAGCCGCACTTTGTTCCACCAGCGCTGCGTTCTGCTGTGTCATCTGGTCCAGCTGCGCCACCGCCTGGCTGACCTGGCCGATGCCGCTGCTTTGTTCAGCAGCGGCCGCCGAGATCTCGCCGATGATGTCGGTCACGCGCTGCACGCTGGCCACGATCTCGGTCATGGTGTTGCCGGCGTCGGCCACCAGGCGCGAACCCGATTCCACCTTTTCCACGCTGCTGTTGATCAGGCTCTTGATCTCGCGCGCCGCTTCGGCGCTGCGCTGCGCCAGGCTGCGCACCTCGCCGGCCACCACGGCAAAGCCGCGGCCCTGCTCGCCTGCACGCGCCGCTTCAACGGCCGCATTCAGCGCCAGGATGTTGGTCTGGAACGCGATGCCGTCGATGGTGCCGATGATGTCGGCGATCTTCTTGCTGCTGCTGTTGATGTCTTCCATGGTGGACACAACCTGCGAGACCACCGAGCCGCCGCGCTGCGCCACTTCGCTGGCCGACGACGCCAGCTGGTTGGCCGTGCGTGCCGATTCGGCCGTCTGGTTCACGGTGCTGGTCAGCTGGCTCATGGAACTGGCGGCCTGCTGCAGGCTGCTGGCGGTCTGTTCGGTGCGGCCGCTCAGGTCGGCATTGCCGCCGGCGATTTCCTTGGCCGCCGCGGCCACGCTTTCGGCGCCACCCCGAATGGTGCCCAGCGTCTGGCGCAGGCCCAGTTGCAACGACTGCAAGGCCGTCAGCAGCTGCTGCGTCTCGCGGTCGCCCTGCACCGGCACGTCCTCGGTCAGGTCACCCGAGGCCAGGCGCTGCACGTGGTCGCCCACCTGTTGCAGCGAGCGTCGCCGCCGGGCAGACAGGCCCCAGGCGCCCAACGCCGCAGCCACGCTGCCGCCCAGGCTGAGCCCGGCGCACAGTGCCGGGTTCCAGCCCAGGCTCAGGCCGGTGACCAGGCCCGCTTGACCGGCCGCCAGCAGTGACACGGTGAGCGGTAACGACGACACATTGGCAGGCATGTTGGGGCTTTCTGGAAACTGAGGGGGTGGACAGCAGCGGTGTGCGGCTGCGCCAAATTCGTGTCGGTCTGGGGTGGTCAGTGTCGGGAGCGCCGCACCAGCGAG
This sequence comes from Burkholderiales bacterium, assembly GCA_043717565.1. Taxonomy (GTDB): domain Bacteria; phylum Pseudomonadota; class Gammaproteobacteria; order Burkholderiales; family Burkholderiaceae_C; genus Rubrivivax. The sequence continues at coordinate 13,855 of JAYSXE010000170.1, forward strand.
CCCACGTCGAGGATCAGCGCCACGCGGCCGTCGCCCATGATGGTGGCGCCCGATACGTCGTCCACGCGCCGGTAGTTGCTTTCCAGGTTCTTCACCACCACCTGCTGCTGGCCCAGCAGTTCGTCCACCATCATGGCCACGCGGGTGCCGTCGGCTTCCACCACCACCAGGATGGGGCTGATGTCCTTTTCACCGCTGCGCGGCACGTTGAACACGCGTTCCAGTTCGATGACGGGCATGTACTCGTCACGCACTTCCACCACGCGGCCGTTGCCGCCAATGGTCTTCACCATGCCGGGCTGGATCTGGAACGACTCGACCACGCTGCTCAGCGGCAGGATGTAGCACTCGTCGCCGACGCCGACGCTCATGCCGTCCATGATGGCCAGCGTCAGCGGCAGGCGCACGCGCACGGTCATGCCGTAGCCTTCGGCGCTGTCGATCTCGACGGTGCCGCCCAGCGACGCGATGTTCTTCTTCACCACGTCCATGCCCACGCCGCGGCCTGACACGTCGGTCACCGCATCGGCCGTGGAAAATCCGGGTGCGAAGATGAGCCCGAAGACTTCCGGGTCGGTCATGCTGTCAGAGACGTCCAGGCCGCGCTCGCGCGCCTTGCTCAGCAGCTTGCCGCGGTTCAGGCCCTTGCCGTCGTCGCGCACCTCGATGACGATGCTGCCGCCCTGGTGGCTGGCCACCAGCGACACGGTGCCGTGCTCGGGCTTGCCATTGGCCAGCCGTTCGGCCGGCATTTCGAGGCCGTGGTCGCAGCTGTTGCGCACCAGGTGGGTCAGCGGGTCGGTGATCTTTTCCACCAGGCCCTTGTCCAGTTCGGTGGCTTCACCGATCTGCACCAGTTCCACTTTCTTGCCCAGCTTGCCGGCCAGGTCGCGCAGCATGCGCGGGAAGCGGTTGAACACCAGCGACATCGGAATCATGCGGATCGACATCACCGCTTCCTGCAGGTCGCGCGTGTTGCGGTCCAGGTCGGCCAGGCCGGACAGCATCTGCTGGTTCATGCCGGCGTCCAGCCCCTTGCTGTTCTGCGCCAGCATGGCCTGGGTGATGACGAGTTCACCCACCAGGTTGATCAGCTGGTCCACTTTTTCCACCGACACGCGCAGCGTGCTCGACTCGGGGGTGGCTGCTTTTTCGACCTTCGCCACGGGCCTGCTTGCTGCGGCCGTTGCGGCCGGCGGCGGCAGGGCTTCCGGCACCACCGCAGGGGTGGCCTCGGGGTTGGTGCCCGGCGCACCAGGCGCGTTGTCGAAGAACCCGAATCCCGAGTCGGGCGCGGGTGCGGGCTGCGGCGTGTCCCCGGGCGCGCCGGGTGCATCGTCGTGGAAGCCGTAGCCCATGCCCAGCGGCTCCAGCCGCACTTGTTCGCGCGCGATGTGGAAGCTGAAGAGGTCCAGCAGGTCGGCGTCGGTGCTGCTGGTGTGCACCTTGAAGCGGCGCATGCCCCCGTCGGCCTGGCCGCCGTCCAGCGGTTCGATGACGCCGAGGTCGGTGATTTCCTTGAACAGGTCCACCAGGTTGTCGGCTGCCGACAGGTCGGCCAGCGGGCCCACTGTCAGTTCCAGCCAGCGCCTGCCGTCGGCAGGCGGGGCATCGGCACGGGCCGCACCTTGGGGCCGCGCTTGGGCCGCAGCCGCCTTGCCGGGCGCTGAGGCGCGGCCGACCGGTGCTGCGGCCTTGCCCTGCACCAGCAGGCCGATGGACCGCAGCAGTTCGCTGGTGTCCACCGCGCCCTGCCCGCTGCCCTGGTGGCGCCCCAGTTGTGCTTTCAGCGCGTCGCCCGATGCCAGCAACACGTCCACCATCTCGGCGGTGGGGGTGAGTTCGTGGCGGCGCAGCTTGTCCAGCAGCGTCTCCATCTGGTGCGTGAGCTCGGCCACGTCGTTGAACCCGAATGTGGCCGCACCGCCCTTGACCGAATGAGCGCAGCGGAAGATGGCGTTCAGCTCTTCGTCGTCGGCGTTGGTGATGTCCACGGCCAGCAGCATTTGCTCCATGGTCTCGAGGTTCTCCCCCGCTTCCTCGAAGAACACTTGGTAGAACTGGCTCAGGTCGATGCCGGCTGCGGCGTTCATGCTGTCCTGACTGAGGTCACCCATCTTCACGTTTCCTTCTGGTGATGGCGCTGCATTTCAGGTGCTCAGCGGATGACCTTGCCGATGACTTCCACCAGCTTGGCGGGGTCGAAGGGCTTTACCAACCAGCCGGTGGCGCCTGCGGCGCGGCCGGCCTGCTTCATCTGGTCGCTGCTCTCGGTGGTCAGGATCAGGATTGGCGTGGTCTTGAAATTCGGGTGCTCACGCAATTTCTTCGTCAGCCCGATGCCGTCCAGCCGCGGCATGTTCTGGTCGGTCAGCACCAGGCTGAAGCTGCGGCCGCTGGCTTTGTCGAAGGCGTCTTGGCCGTCCACCGCCTCCACCACATTAAAGCCGGCGTTCCTGAGCGTGAACGACACCATCTGTCGCATGGAAGCGCTGTCATCGACGGCGAGGATTGAGTGCATGGGCTTGCTCCGGGAAGGTCGGCTGGTCGGGTACGGGGCGCTGGCTGCGGCGCTGCGGTGGCGAGCGGGGCGGCGGAGGCGTCAGAACAGTTCGATGGAACCGGCGTCCATCTCGTCCTGGGTCACCGGGTTGGGTCGGTCGGGTGCGGCGCAGATCAGGGCCGCGCCGTCTTCGTCTTCGCCCATCGTGTCGTAGGCGAGCCGGTCAGCGCAGCTGCGCAGACGCCGGTGTGTGTGGTCCACCAGTTGTGAGGCCAGGTCCTGGAACTGCAGTGCCGTGATGGCACAAGCCAGGTGTTGCAACGCCGCTCGGGCTTCGTCACTGTTGGGCTGCCCCTGTGCCGGTGCCGTGATCTGCGCGGCCAGCCGCTTCACCGCCTGGTCGGCACCGTGGTGGTGCTGCATCAGCGTGTCACAGGCGTCCGCGAGCAGGCGCTGCAGCCGTTCCAGGTCGTTGCTGGCCACCATCAGGTGGTCTTGCAGGTCGGTTGCAGCCAGCGGCGGCAACGCCATGGCAGCGGCTTGTCGGTGCGAATCGGGGCAGTCCGGCGTGAGCAAGGGGGCTCCAGGGTTGCTGAGTCGGGCGGGCAGGGGGTCCACCGGCGCATCGCCCTGCCCCCCAAAAGCCAAGCTGTGGTTCATTGTCGGCAGACCCCCGGGCGACATTGAATTGAAGATCGCCCCTATAGCGCCCCATTTCGACCGCTGTAGCGCCGCGCGGTGCTGAGAGCGCCCCTGTCCAACGGCCGGTAGCGTTTGAGATACTCGGTTACATGGATGGCCTGCCGTTTCCATTGCAACCCGACGCTGCCGAGCAGGGGTTGGCCGTGCCCGCTGACAAGGGCGTGGGCACGGGGTGGGCGCAGCCTTCGCACGCGCTGGTGCGCATGCTGCACCTGGAAGACAGCGAGCCCGACCACGCGCTGGTTCTGGCGCAGCTGCGGCGCTCGGGCCTGCGGGTGTCGGTGCAGCGGGTCGAAACCCGTGCAGATTTCACGCTCGCGCTGGGCGAGCGTTGGGACGTCATCATTTCTGATTACCACCTGCCCGGCTTCACCGGCGTGCAGGCCCTGCAACTGCTGCAGGAACATGTGGCGCGGGGCGGGCGCGCCGTGCCATTCATCCTGGTGTCGGGCCAGATCGGTGAAGACACGGCGGTGGAAGCCATGCGCAATGGCGCTGCCGACTACCTGCTGAAGAACAAGCTGGCGCGGCTGGCGCCGGCCATTGAACACGCTATCGAAGCGGCCGAGGTGCAGCGCGCCCGCGTGGCGGCAGATGCCGAACTGCAGGTGTCGAGGGCGCGGCTTTCCGCACTGGCGCAGCACCTGCAGACCAGCGTGGAGGCCGAACGTTCGGCCATTGCACGAGAAATCCACGACGAGGTGGGCGGCTCGCTGACGGCGCTGAAGTTCGACCTGGACTGGATACGCCGCCATGCGCAAGACCCGGCGCTGCAAGACCGTGCCACCAGCGCGCTGGAAACGGTGAGCAGCGCGCTGCAGGTCAGCCAGCGCATCATGCAGAACTTGCGACCGGCCATCCTGGAACAGGGCCTGGTGGCCGCGCTGCAATGGCTGTGCAGCAGTTTCGAAAAGCGCACCGGCGTACTGTGCGGCTTCAGAACCAGCCGCGAACTGCCGCCCCTGCCGGCTGGCGTGCCGCTGGTGGTGTACCGCGCGGGGCAGGAAGCACTGACCAACATCAGCAAGCACGCGGCGGCGAGCCGGGTGCAGATGGACCTGTCGCTGACCGAAGGCGTGTTGTCGCTGGAAATCAGCGACAACGGCCGCGGTCTCAGCGACGCCGACCTGGCCAAGGCGCGCAGCTTCGGCATCCGCGGCCTGCACGAGCGCGCATCGCACGTGGGCGGCTGGGTCGACCTGAGCAGCAGCCCGGGCGGCACTTCGCTGATCGTCTCGGTGCCGCTGGCCGATGCCGGCGCTGCTGCACCCGAAGAACCCCATGACCGGGCCGCCGACGCACGGCAGGCCCCGGCATCAGGCCCTCAGAATGAGCCTTCCCAGGAATTCGAGAACACATGATTGACGTCATCCTCTGCGACGACCACGCGCTCATCCGTCGCGGCATCCGCGACACGCTGTCCGACGCGGCCGACATCCGTGTCGTTGGTGAAGCCGGTGATTACGGCGAACTGCGCTCGCTGATGCGCAGCATGGCGCACGCAGGCAGCGGCCTGCAGCCCTGCGACGTGCTGGTGCTGGACATCAACCTGCCCGGCCGCAGCGGCCTGGACGTGCTGCACGCGCTGAAGGACGAGGGCACGCCCGTCAAGGTGCTGGTGGTCAGCATGTACCCCGAAGACCAGTACGCCATCCGCGCGCTGCGCGCCGGCGCCTACGGCTACGTGAACAAGGGTGGCGACCCGCAGCTGCTGGTGCAGGCTGTGCGCACCGTGGCACAGGGCCGCAAGTACGTCACGCCCGAAATTGCGCAGATGCTGGTGGAAAGCCTGACCACCCCGGCCAGCGAGAACCCGCACGAAAAGCTGAGCGACCGCGAATTGCAGACCATGGTGATGATCGCCAGCGGCAAGCGCCTGGCCGACATTGCCGAAGACCTGCGGCTGAGCCCGAAGACGGTGTCGGTCTACCGTTCACGGGTGCTGGACAAGCTGCAGCTGGCCAACAATTCCGAGCTCACCGTGTACGCCATCCGCAACGGCCTGGTGGGCCAGTAGACCGGGCGCGGGGCTGGGCCTGACAGGGGGAAGGGTGCGTTGAGTTCTGAAGCCGAGGGTGCCGATGCGCTGAACGACCCGTGGGCCGTTCGGCGGCTGGGCCGGGACTGGTTGTCGCTGGCGCTGATGGACAGCCGCAACCACCTGCTGCAGCGGCTGGCCGCTGACGAATCGCCGTCCAGCCTGCGCCGCGCGGCGCTGGTGGCCCGCTTTCAGGAACACTGGATCAACGGCCACGTGCAGCGCCAGCGCGGCGAATCCTGCGACGCCAGCGCGCCCCGGCTGGCCGGCCATGAACCGCGGCTGCAGGAATGGCTGGACACGCTGGAGGCGGGCGACACCGTGCCGGTGCAGGAGCTTCGCCGCCACCTGCAAGACACGCTGGACACCATGCTGGACCTGCTGCAGGCCGCCGACGACACCGACGCCGGGCTCTACTTCTTCAGGCTGGCGCTGCTGCATGAAGACCGCCAACACGAAGCCCTGGCGCTGTCGCAAGGCCATGGCACGGCGCCGGCGCGGCCGCAGCGCCCGCCGCTGTGGATGCCAGCGCAGCGTTGGCAGTTGGGTTCAGCACCGGGCGGCGGCCTGGTGCCGTGGGCCGAGCGCTGGGCCCACGAAGTGGCCATTCCCGACTTCGAGATCGACGCCCAGCCGGTGAACTGGTCGCAGTTTGTCGAATTCGCCGAAGACGGCGGCTACGACCGTGCCGAACTGTGGTCCCCTGCGGGCTGGGCCTGGCTGCAAGCGCAGGCCCGGCAAGGCCAGGCACGCCGCGCGCCGCGCGACGTGGAACAGCTGCGCGGTGGTGTGCTGGTGCAGCGGCGATCGGTCGGCAAAGCCGGGCCGGGTGGCAAAGGCGGAAAAGGCGACACCAGCGGCAAGCTGGAACTGCAGCGTGCCGCGGCCGGGCAGCCGGTGACCCAGGTCAGCCGCTTCGAAGCCCAGGCCTGGTGCACCTGGGCCGGCCGCCGCCTGCCCACCGAGCCCGAGTGGGAACTGGCGGCCTGCACCGCACAGTCCCGCGGGTTCGCCTGGGGTGACGTGCTGGAATGGGTGGGCGGCAGCGCGCGGGCCTGGCCGGGTGCCGGGCCGGTGCCGCCGGGCATGCTGGAAGCAGGCCTGGGCGAGCGGCTTGATGCCCTGCCGGTACCCGCTTCAACGGCCGCCAGCGCGCAGCAGGGCGAAGGCGGCGTGCTGCGGGGCGCCAGCTTTGCCGCGCGTTCCCGCTGGCGCCACCCCAAGGCGCGGCGTTTTGCCAGCGCCGCCGACGACATCGGGCCCTTGGGCTTCAGAAGCTGCGCGATTTAGCGCGGACGCAACCCCGGGCATCACGCCGAGCCGCGCAGGACGGGGTTCGCCAGGTCAGCCCGCGCGCCTGAGGCCACCGACACCCTCATCGCCGCATCAGCACGTCCTGTGGTTCCGGCCTCTCAACCGTGCGCTGTGGTTTTCGGCTTGCGGAAGTGCCACCAAGGCAGGGCCTTGGTCAGCGACAGCACCTGCCCGGGCTGGGCCAGCGCATAGCCCGGCAAGGCCGCCACGGCCTGCTGCCAGGCGCTGTGGTTCAGCGCTCGGCGCAGGGCCTGCACGGCGGGCTGGTCGAGGGCCTGGGCCAGGCAGACCAGGAAGTAGTCGTCGCGCGCCAGTGGCACGAAGTGCAGCCCGAAAGCCCGGGCCGCCGCTTCCAGACCGATGCCCACGTCGGCCAGCCCGCCGGCCACGGCAGCGGCCACGGCACTGTGGCTGTCTTCGGTGCGCACGGTGTTCAGTTCGCTCGTTTGCAGGCCGCCCTGCGCCAGCAGGTGCTGCGTCAGCAGCCAAGTGGCGGCGCCGCTTTGCCGGCCGGCAAAGTGCGCCCGCGTGGCCACCACCTGCGCCAGGCTGGCCAGTGAAAGCGGGTTGCCCGGCGCCATCATCAGCCCCTGCATGCGGTGGCTGCAGCCGATCAGCTTGTGGCGGCCGGGCTTCAGCAGCGGCTTCAGGCTGCCGGCAAACAGCGCGCTGCCCTGCGGCAGCGGCGGCACGTGAAAGCCGGCCACGGTGCAACGGCCTTCGGCCAGCGCGCGCAGTGCGTCGATGCTGCCGGCAAAACGCAGGTCGATGTGCAGCCTTTCGGTGGTGCGTGCCGTGTCGCGCAGCGCCGGCAAGGCGAGGTCGTGGCTGGCGTACAGCGTCAGCACCTGCTGGCTGCCGTCCAGCGCTTCGTCCATCACCCTTTCCAATTCGGCCCGCAGCGCTTCGATGTGCGGCGTCAGCCGGGCGCGGGCATGGGTCTCGGCCCACAGCAGGCGTTCGGCAAAGGGTGTCAGCACGGCGGGCTGGCCCTGCGTCCAGTGCAGGATGGGTTCGCCCAACACTTGTTGCCAGCGGTGCAGTTCACCCCACACATGGCGGTAGCTGGCGCCCAGGGCCTTGGCCGCGCGCTGGATGCTGCCGTGTTCGTGCACGGCCTGCAGCAGGTCGAACAGCGGGTTGTCGACGGCTGCGCCCTGCTGCCCGGTGGTCTGGTAGCTGTATTGCAGGTGCACGCCGCGGTTTTTCATGGCTGCGATGTTGCCATCGGCTTATGCTGCGGCTGTTGCAGCTTTTGGGGCCTGGTGCGGACTTCGCAGTCCACGCGCGGGCCATTGACCCGGTCCCATGGACAACGTAGATTTGCATGTACTGCGCCAAGTGGCGCAGTGGAAGACGGCCGGCCACGGCGTGGTGCTGGGCACCATCACCCGCACCTGGGGTTCGGCGCCGCGGCCGCCCGGTTCCAGCGTCGCCATCCGCGACGACGGTTTGGTTGTCGGTTCGGTCTCTGGCGGCTGCATCGAAGACGACCTGGTGGACAAGGCCCGCGGCGGCGTGCTGGCCAGCGGCGTGCCGCAGGTGGTGCGCTACGGCATCGACGCCGACGCCGCCCACCGCTTCGGCCTGCCGTGTGGTGGCCTGATCGAACTGGTGCTGGAACCGGTGCTGCCCAGCACGCAGCTGGACCCGCTGCTGCACCGCCTGCAAGCAGGCCAGCGCGTGCGCCGTGTGCTGACACTGGCCACTGGCGACGTGCAATTGCAGGACGGCGGCAGCGCCGACGAATTGCTGCTCACCGACACCACGCTGACCACCCACCACGGCCCCAGCTGGCGGCTGCTGCTGATTGGGGCCGGCCAGATGACGCAGTACCTGGCCGAGATGGCGCAGGCGCTGGGCTACCAGGTTCTGGTGTGCGACCCGCGTGACGAATACGCCACCGGCTTTGCCGTGCCCGGCGCCACGCTGCTGCGCACCATGCCCGACGACACGGTGACCGAGCTGAAGCCCGACGGCCACACCGCGGTGATTGCGCTGACGCACGACCCCAAGCTCGACGATCTGGCGCTGATGGAAGCGCTGCGCTCTTCAGCGTTTTACGTCGGTGCCATCGGCTCGCGCCTGAACCAGAGCAAGCGCAAGCAGCGCCTGAAGGAGCACTTCGACATCACCGACGAGCAGCTTGCGCGCCTGCACGGCCCGGTTGGATTGAAAAACGGCGCGCGCACGCCGGCTGAGATCGCGGTCAGCATCCTGGCCGAGCTGACGGCGGTGCGCTATGGCTTCAGGGTGCCCGAACCGGTGGCGTTGAAAGACACGCCGTCTGCCGAGGCCGGCTGCGTGGCCTGACGGCGCGGCCAGCGCCGGCGGCTCAGCCGCCGCCGCGCTGCATGAAGAGGTCGAAGTAGCGCATGAAAACCAGGCGCTCGGCCGCGCTGCTGTTGGCAAACCGAAAGGAGACTGCCATCCGCGGCATGCTGATCAAGGCGATGCGGCGCGGCGGCAACACGCACCAGTGCAAGCCCAGCGATGCGCCTTCGCTCAAGTGGACCAGCGCCCGGTCGGTGGCGGGTTGGTGCCAGGCGCAGTCGCGCACGGCGCCGGGCAGCCAGCGCAGCCATTCCACTGTGGTGCAGCCGTATTCGCGGTCGAACTGTTCGTCAACGACCGGGGGTGTCATCGGTTGCGCTAGCCGCCAGCAATCGGCGGCCAGATGGCCAGCACGTCACCCTGCACCAGCGTGCGCGCGGCGCGGTCGGCCGGCGCCACGTAGTGGCCATTGATCAGCACCAGGTGCACCAGCTTCATCGGCAGCGCAAAGGGTTCGATGATCTGCGCGATGGTGGCGTGCTGGCCCACGCGCAGGGGCATCTGGTTCTGCGTGCGGTGGGCGGCCGGCAGGTAGTCGGTCAGGCTGGCGTAGAGCTTGAAGGTGATGTCTATGCCCGTGTCAGAAGTGGCTGGAGGCCCTGCGGTTTCAGACATGGGCGTGCTGGTCCTGCGCCTGCGCACGTGCCAGGTAGGCCTTCATCAGCTGCGTCGGGTCTTGCAGCAGCTTGTCTTTCCACTCACCCAGGCGAACGCCACCTTCCACCAGGCCGCGCATCACACCCACGTGGTCGGTCCAGCCTATGCTGTTGCAGCCCACCATCACGTCGCCGTCGAACTGCAGGCTCAGGTGCCGGCCAGTGGCTTCGTCGGTGACTTGCGCCGTCTGCCCGCCGGGCACGCCGTTCCATTTGCCAAAGCTGGTGGAAATCATGCCCAGCGTGTCCAGCACGTTGATCTGCGTCACGCCGGCCAGCAAGGCCTGCTGGCCCACCATGTTCAGCGCCGCCACGCGCGCCTGTTCGGCCGCGTTGGGCTGGATCGCACTGACGATGGTGGTGCCGCTGATCTTGTCAAAGGCCTCGGCGCAGTCGCCGGCCGCGTACACGCCCGTGGCCGTGGTCTGCATGCGTTCGTCGGTCAGCACGCCCAGCAGGCAGCGCACGCCGCTGTGTTCCAGGAAGCCAATGTTGGGCTTCACGCCGGTGGCGTTGATGACGAGGTCGGCGTCGATGCTGCCGCCTGTGGACAGGTGCACCCGCATCGGCGCGGTGCCGGGCACCGTGCTGTGCTCGATCTGCGTCACCTTGGCGCCGGTGTACACCGCCACACCCTTCTTTTCGCACCAGTCCTTGATCATGCCGCCGGCGATGGCGCCCATCATGCGCGGCACCATGCGGTCGCCCATTTCCACCACGCTGAGCTTCACGCCCCGCGCGGCCAGCGCTTCCATGATGATGCAGCCGATGAAGCCCGCGCCCATCTGCACCACGCGTGCGCCGGGCTGCGCCAGCCGCTGGATGGCGCGTGCGTCGGCCAGCGTCCAGCAGGTGTGCACGGCCGTCCCGTCAATGCCCGGTATGGGCGGCGTGGCCGGTGTGGAGCCAGTGGCGATCAACAGCCTGTCGTAGCCGTGGCTGCTGCCGTCTTCCAGCGTCACGGTCTTGGCTGATGTGTCCACCTTGCTGGCGCGGCCCTGCTGCAACTGGATGCCCAGCTTCGCATAATGGTTGGCGCCGTGGCGCAGGTGCGTGCCCTCTTCCTGCACGTTGCCGATCAGCAGGTAGGGAATGGCCATGCGCGAATAGGGCCGCTCGGGCTCGTCGCCCACCAGCAGCACGGTGTCTTGCGGCGCGTGCTTGCGGATGGTCTCCGCGGCAATGACGCCTGCGGGGCCGGCACCCAGGATGATGTGTTTCATGTCAGTTCTCCAAAAAACGGCGCGGGCTCGAGGCCCGCGCATGTTCCAGCAGGCGCTGCGGAACCGGCTGGGCCGGGCCGCTGTGGCGCCCTTGCAGGGGCGCCACCAGCGCTTTGGGGTGGGTGATTACAGCCCGAGCCGCGTGCGCGTGTCGGCCTTGAGCTGGCCGTCGGCGTCCCAGCCGCGGGCGGCGTAGTACTTCGGCAGCATCTCGGGCAGCTTGCTCACCAGGCCCTTGGCCGGCCCGGTCTTGGCGGGTTCGTTCAGCAGCCGCGGGGGCAGCGTGTCGTCTTTGCTGGTGAAGCCGGCGCGGTTGTTGAAGTCGCGCTCCATGTTCCAGATGCGCTCGCCGATCTTGCTCATGTTCTCCAGCGTGAACTCGGGCCCGCAGGCGGCAGCCACCTGCGGCGCCACGTCGGCCAGGCCCCAGGCGAAGCTGGTGAAGATGCAGATGCCGGCGCTGTCGAAGGCGGCGGTGGCGTCCTGGAAGGCGATCACGAGTTCCGGCTTGCCATCGGCCGTCAGCGGGTCGGTCTTCACCGGAATACCCAGCACTTCAGAAGCCACGGTGTAGCCGCGCAGGTGGCAGGCGCCACGGTTGCTGGTGGCGTAAGCCAGACCCATGCCCTGGATGCCACGGCCGTCGTAGGCCGGGAATTCCTGGCTCTTGACGGTCATGCTCAGGCCGGGATGGCCGTACTTCTTGCACAGGCGCGCGCTGCCCTGGCCAATTTCCTTGCCGAAGCCTTCGCCCTTGGCGGTGATCTCCGCGAAGTGCGCCAGCGCCTGGGCGCTGCCGAACTTGGCGTCGATGCCCAGCTGTTCCTTGGTGAGCACGCCCATTTCGTACAGCTCCATCACGGCACCGATGGTGGCGCCGAAGCTGATGGGGTCCATGCCGTGTTCGTTGCACAGCACGTTGGCGTACTGCAGCGTGTCCAGGTCGTTCACACCGTTGGCGGCACCCAGGGCCCAGGCCGCTTCGTATTCCAGGCCGCCACTGGCGCCCCAGTACTGCGGCTTGTTTTCAACCGTGAAGTGGCCCTGGTCGATCTTCTGGATGCGGCCGCAGGCAATGGTGCAGCCAAAGCACGCCTGGTTGGTGACCAGCGGCTTTTTGCCGTCGGTGGGCCGCGGCGTGGCCATGGCTTCGGCGGAGATGTCTTTTGCGCCTTCGAACTGGTTGTCGCGGTGGTTGCGCGTGGGCAGGGCGCCCACTTCGTTGATGACGTTCATCAACACCTGCGTGCCATAGGTGGGCAGGCCCTGGCCGGTGACGGCGTTGTCGGCCAGGATCTTCTTCTTCTCGAAGGTGACCCGCATGAATTCCTTCGGGTCGTGGATGTTGCCCACGCCTTTGGTGCCGCGCACGATGATGGCCTTCAGCAGCTTGCTGCCCATCACCGCGCCCACGCCCGAACGGCCGGCGGCACGGTGCAGGTCGTTCACCACCGCGGCGTACAGCACGTGGTTTTCACCAGCGCCGCCGATGCTGCAGACCTTGGCCAGCGGGTCCTGGTGGCTGGTCTTGAGCATGCTTTCCGTTTCCCAGACGGTCTTGCCCCACAGGTGGCTTGCGTCTTTCAGTTCGGCCACGTCGTCAACGATGCTCAGGTACACCGGCTTGTCGGACTTGCCTTCGAAGATGACCATGTCCCAGCCGGCCATCTTCAGCTCGGCGCCCCAGTAGCCGCCGCTGTTGCTGCAGGCGATGGCGCCGGTCAGCGGGCTCTTGGTGACCACGGTGTAGCGGCCGCCGGTGCTGGCCATGGTGCCGGTCAGCGGGCCGGTGGCCCAGATGACCTTGTTGCCGGGCGACAGTGCGTCGACCTTGGGGTCGACTTCTTCAACGATGTATTTGGTGGCCAGGCCGCGCGAGCCCAGGTAGTCGCGCGCCCATTGCATGTTCAGCGGTTCGCTCTTGACGGTGCCGGCGGTGAGGTTGATGCGGAGGATTTTTCCTGCCCAAGACATGTGAGTGCTCCTGAAAATTTGGCGGGGGGTCAGGCCGGATTTCAGGCAGACGCCTGGTTGCCCAGCTTGTCGGCCCAGGCTTTCATCTTGTCGATGCCGGTCCAGTTGGCGTCGACGTAGGTGATGGCGCCGGTGGGGCAGGCGGTGGCGCAGGCGGGGTCGCCGCCGCACAGGTCGCACTTCTGCACCTTGCCGGTTTCCTGCACGTAGTTCACGGTGCCGAATGGGCAGCTGATGGTGCAGACCTTGCAGCCCACGCAAGTGGATTCGTTGACGACCTTGGCGCCGGTCATCTTGTCGATGGTGATGGCCTCGACCGGGCAGGCGTGCAGGCACCAGGCCTCGTCGCACTGCGTGCAGGTGTAGGGCACTTTCTTGCCGGTGTCGTGGAAGTCGAACACCTTGATGCGCGACTTGGCCGGCGCGAACACGCCGTAGTTCTCATAGGAACAGGCCATTTCGCATTGCAGACATCCGGTGCACTTGTCGGCGTTGATGTGCAGGCTTTTTTGCATCTCGGGTCTTCTCCGTGTGGTCTGAGAGGCACGCGCTCGGCCCTTCCAGGGCCCGGCGTTCGACCGCAATGATGTTCACAGAGACGAGGCGCAGATACCTAGGCCGAACCCTAAGTTCTAAACCGCACAGCTTCGCCGTTTTGTCGCGTTCGCGCAAGGCTGTCGGCCCAACGTGACCACGCGCAGCGCTGACGACTGGCGGCCAATCAGCGGGGGCTGGCGCCGGGGAAAAACAGTTGCTCGCCGCCGACCTTGTAGTCGGCTATCGCCTGCTGCCCGGTGGGCGACACCACCCAGTCCACAAACCGCTGCGCCAGTGCGGCTTTCACATGCGGGAAACGCGCCGGGTTCACCACCATCACGCCATACGGGTTGAAGAGCGTCTTGTCGCCTTCCACCAGCACCGCCAGGGCGCCGCGGTTCCTGAAATTCAGCCAGGTGCCGCGGTCGGTCAGCACATAGCCGTCCAGCGACGAGGCCATGTTCAGCGCCGGGCCCATGCCGCAGCCGCATTCCTTGTAGCCGGCGGGCCTGGCCTTGTTGACGTCTACACCGGCGTCCTGCCACAGGCGCAACTCGGCGGCGTGGGTGCCGCTCTTGTCGCCGCGGCTGATGATGGGTTGCTTGGTGGGCGACAACTTTTTGAGCGCCGCTGCGATGTTGTTGCCCTTCGCGCCAGCGGGGTCGGCCTTGGGGCCGACGAGCACGAAGTCGTTGTACATCACGTCGCGGCGTTGGGTGGAAAAGCCTTCGGCGATGAACTTCTGCTCCGCCACCAGGTCGTGCACGAACACAATGTCGGCGTCGCCCCTGCGGCCGGTGTCCAGCGCCTGCCCTGTTCCCAAGGCGACCACGCGCACGTCGATGCCGCTGGCCTGCTTGAAGGCCGGCAGCAGGTGCTTGAACAGGCCTGACTGTTCGGTGCTGGTGGTGCTGGCCATCACGATGAAGGGGGTGTCACCGGCCTGTGCCCAGGCCGTGCCGGCGCCTGCCACGGCGGCCATCGTGGCGATCACGCCGGTGGCGCGCAAACAGCGGCGACGCAGGGTGTGAAGCGAGAAGGTCAGGTTCGCCAAGGCAGTTCTCCCTTGAGAAATTGATGGGCCCGCTGCGGAAGGTCGGGGCTCGAGAAAAAATCGTTGGCGTCGCGCAGCACCACCAGCTCACCCGCTTCCAGGTAGGCCACGTGGGTGCCCAGGCGCTTGGCCTGGCCCAGGTTGTGGGTGCTCATGACCAGCGTCACGCCCTGGCTGGCGAAGTCTTCGATCAGCGTTTCCACCTCTCGCTTGGCACTGGGGTCCAGGCTCGCGGTGGGTTCGTCCAGGAACAGGATGTCGGGTTGCAGCGCCCAGGCCCGCGCCAGCGCCAGCCGCTGCTGCTGGCCGCCTGAAAGGGCCCGTGCACGCCGACCGGCCAGGCTGGCCAGGCCCACGCGCTGCAGCGCTGCGTGGGCACGTGCCGCGCGTTCGGCCGCCGGCACGCGGTGCAGCCACAGGCCCAGCATGACGTTCAAGCGCACCGACAGGTTCAAGAAAAAAGGCCTCTGAAAAACCATTGCCATGCGCGGTGGCCGGTCCTCGGGCTGCAGAGGCAGCAGGCGCCGGCTGTTGGCCGCCTGCGGCGGCTGCAGTCCGTGCAGCACGCGCAGCAGCGTGGTCTTGCCCGAGCCGTTGGCGCCAACCAGCACGAGGCGCTGGCCGCGGTGCAGGTTGAGGGTGGCGCTGCGCAGAGCCTGCGTGCTGCCGAAGTGAACGTCGGCGGCCTGCAGGCTGATCAGGGGCGGCTGCGGTTCTGCGCTCACGCCAGGGATTCGCGCCCCGGGAAGTCGCTGCCGCTCCCGCGCTGACCGTGCCATTGCAGCAGCCCGATCAACAGGTTCAGCAGCGCCACCACGCCCAGCAGCACCAGCCCCAGTGCCAGCGCCAGCGGCAGGTCTCCCTTGCTGGTTTCGAGTGCGATGCTGGTGGTCATCACCCGCGTCACGCCGTCGATGTTGCCGCCCACGATCATCACCGCGCCCACTTCGGCGATGGCGCGGCCAAAAGCGGTGAGCAGCACGGTCAGCACGGCAAAGCGTTCGTGCACCAGCATCAGCCCGGCAACCATGAAGCGGCCGGCACCCAGTGACTGCAGCTGTTCACCGCCATCGGCCAGAGCCGACAGCACCAGCCGGCGCGCCAGCGCGGCAACCAGCGGCACCACCAGAATGCTCTGCGCCAACACCATGGCCGTGGGCGTGAACAGAATGCCCAGACTGCCCAGTGGGCCGGCGCGCGACAGCAGCAGGTAGACCACCAGCCCCACCACCACCGAGGGCAGCGCCAGCAGGGTGTTCAGCAGGCCCACCAGCACCGCGCGGCCGGGGAACTGCGCCACCGCCAGCGCAGCGCCCAGTACCAGCCCTGCCAGCGCGCCCAGCAGGCAGGCCGTGCCGCTGACCTGCAGCGACAGCGCCACCACGCCCCACAGCGTGGGGTCGGCGCCCAGCACCAGCGTGCCGGCCTGCTGCAGGCTTTGGTTCAGATCGTTCATCAGGCGCCGGATTGTGGCCATGCTGGCCCCCCGGCGCGATATGTTCAGCTTTGCATAGGGTGCTGCTCGGCGTCGGTCTCGGCGGCCGGCGGGTCGGCCTCGGCGCGCAGCATCTTGGGCCACAACCGGTCCAGCCGCAGCACCTGCATCTTGATGCGGTAGTCGATGTCAGCGGCGCGGCTTTCCACCAGCGCTTCCACCTGCGTGGCCAGCGTGTAGCTCTGCAGTTCCAGCTGGGCGGTGGCATCTGCGCCGTCGAATTCGATGTGGGCGCCGGCACGGCGCACGATGGCCAGCATGGCCACGTTGTCACGCGCGATGTGAATGGCCATGGTCTGCGTGCCACGGTTGCGCGCCTGCGTGACGGCGCGCTCGAACAGCCGCCCCCCGATGCCACGACCGCGCAGGTGGGCCTGCACGGTGACGCCGAATTCGGCCATGTGCCGGCTGTCGTCGAAAGCCAGGTGGGCCATGGCCACCAGCTGCAGCTGGCTGTCAAAGATGCCGTAGACCTCGTCACGGGCGAAGTCGAGCTGCGCCACGTAGCGGCCGATCTGCGCGTCGCTGGCGGCATGGCCAAACCGCAGGTGGCGGTCGGCTTCGTTCAGCGCCAGCAGGTGGGCCAGCACGCGCGGCAGGTGGCGCGGGTGCAGCTGCCGCACCGGCAGCCAATTCCAGGCCGCGCGCGGCGCCAGCGGGTTCCACACGCCAGCGGGTCCGGGTCCGCCCGGCGGCAACGCGGCATTCAACAAGTCGGTTTGGGTTTCCATGCAGGCCTCCCAGGTCTGGCGCGCATCGTAGCGGGAATATCTAGGGTTTACCCTCAATCGGCCGGTTCAGCGTCCCAAAGCGGCAAAACAACCACGTCACGGGGTCCTCAGCGGCCCGATAGTCCCTGCCATTGGCTGCGTTGGGCACGAGTGAGCGTGTACTTGCAAGTCGATTCGGTGTTTTCGTCGCAGGGGCGGAACGCCTCCACACGGACGGCGCGGTCTTGCCCCCGGGTGCCCCCAACGGGCTTGGTGGGGCTTCAGGGTTCGACGGGCCGCGCCAGCACGCTGGCCGCTGCCAGGCCGCCGGTGAGGGTGGGCGAGGGCGCAGCCCGGTCGTGGTGGCGCGCGGCGCGCGGCGACAGCGCGTTGGGAAAGTACAGCGCCGTCAGGCTCTTGCTGTGCACGGGCTGGGCCAGCCGGCTTTCAGGCCGTTGGCCTTCGCTGGCGTCGTCGCCATGGCGGCGCCAATCGCGCACCCAGTGGATGTGGTCGCAGACCTCCAGCAGCCCCAGCGTTTCACGGTCGCCCACCAGCACGCCGTGCACGGCCAGGCCCCGTTCGCGCCGCGCGTCGTCCAGACGCTGCAGCGTGGCCGGCACGCAGCCGAATTCACCGTCGCTGACGATCAGCAGGTCGGCGCTGCACCAGGCGGCTTCGTGCACGGTCTCGATGGCGCGTTCGATGGGTGACTGCAGGTCGGTACCGCCGTCGAAGGCCTGGCCCATGATGTCCAGCACGGCCTGCAGGCCGCCCGGGCCGGTCAGGTCGCGCTGCAGCAGTTCGCCCGGCCCGCCAAAAGCGATCAGCCGGCAGCTGCGGCCCACGGCCTGGGCGCTGCGCACAGCGGCGATGACCACGGCCTTGGCAATCTGCTCGGGCGCGCCGCGCATCGAGCCCGAGGTGTCCAGGCACAGCACCATCGGCCCGTGCGCCAGCGCTTCGGGCGGCGCCGGGGCGGCGGCTGCCTGCAGCGTGGCCTGCGGGTCGGGCTTCCAGTCCACCAGCACGGCCTCGGTGTCGTAGGCCAGCAGCCGGCCTTCGGCACGGCGCGCCCGCCACAGGCGCCGGCCCATGGGGTGGCGCAGCAGCGAGGCCTCGGCCGGCAGCATGCGTTCCAGGCTGGCCGCAAAACGCACGCTGGTCAGCTCGCCCGGGGCGCCAGCGATGCGCGTTTCCTGCGCGCACAGCGGCTGGCGGGCACCGGCTGTTTGCAGCTGTGGCGCCCGGCGCGGCGGCGTTGCGGGCCGAGGCTGGCTGCGGCCCAGGCGCTGCAGCAGTTCGGCCAGTACCGGCAGTTGCTGCAGGCGGTCGGCCGCGCGGCGGGCCTCGGCCCAAGGGCGCGAGCGCAGGTGGCCGGTGAGTTCGCCCCAGCTGAGGTTGTCGCCGGCCGCCAGTTCACGCAGCAGCTGCCAGTCGGCTTCGGTGCCGGCGCTGTCCTGCCGCCACGCGCTGCGGAATTCAGCGGTGATCTGATCGATAGCTTCGGCACGGCTCAGGCGCGGCTGCAGGTCGTTCAGCCGGTCCAGGTGCCACAGCAGTGTGCGCAGCACCTGTTCCGCCAGCGCCGCGACGCCGCGGGCCTGGCCGGGCAGGGCCAGTTCGCCCACCACCTGCCGCAGCGTACCGCAGGCTGCGGCGTCACCGAAGTCCGCTTGCGCTGGGGGCAGGTTGCCGGCCTGCAGCGCCGTCAGCCACGCCTGGCTGTGGGCCAGCCGCGCTTCGCGCGTGCCCACGGCACACACCAGCGTGGGCAGCCAGACGGTGCGCGGCAGCGTTTGCAGCTGGTCGTAGGGGCGGTCGAAGGGCGATGGTGGCGGGGGGGCAGGCCCGTTGGTGGTTGGATGGGCGGCTGGATGGGTGGGTGGATTGATGGGTGGTTGCCCAGCGCCGTGCCCACCGTGCGGGCCGACCGAACGGTCGTTCATGCCGCCGCCCAGGCCACCGGTTCGGGTGCGGCGGGCGGGCCGTCATCGCTTTGCGGCAGGCTTGCAAAGCCGTTGCGCACGGCGGCCAGGCGCTGCGCCAGGTCTTGCAGCACCACCAGCGTTTGCGCCGGGCCATTCAGCAAGCTGGCCTGCAGCGCGGCCGGTATCCACAGCCGCTGGGTCAGGCGCTCTTGCAGGGCTTGCAAAGAATCCTGCACCACCAGCACCGCTTCGGCCACATGGGCCTGCACCTCGTGTACCTGGGCGATGCGGGCTTCGATGTGCAAGGGGCTCCAGCGGTGGCGCAGGCTGGCCTGCAGGCGTTCAGAGCGCAGGCGGGCGATGGGGCCGTCGCGTGGCGGCGCGTCTGGCCCGGTTTGGCCATCACCCGCGCCGGCGTTCTCACCGATGCCGATGGCGCGTGCCAGCGCCATCTTGCCGGCGCTGTTGTCGGGCCCGCCGTCGCCGTCTTCCAGCTGTTGTTCGATCTGCAGCTGCTGTTCAAAAGCCTGCACTGCGCGCTGCAGCCAGGGGGCCGCCTGGGGCGCGGCCTGCACCACCGTGTCCGTGAACCAGGCCTGCAGTGGCGGCACGTCGTCGGGGCGGGCGCTGGCCACGTAAGGCGCCAGCCACAGGTCCAGCTCGTCCACCTCAGTGCGGCCCTCGCTGGCGGCGGCCGTGCGCGCCAGGCCGACAAACTGGCGCCAGCGGCGGTCTGACAGCGGCATCTGGCGTTTCGCCAACCAGCTGCGCAGAGCGCGGCAACCGTCCACGAAGCGTGCATCCAGCGGCAGCTGTGCGGCCGCGTGGGCCACGGCTTCGCGGTCGGCGACGCTCAACCGCTGGGCGGGCGGAACCAGCGCCTGTTCGTTCAGCGTCAGCAGTTCTGCAAAGGCCGCGTCACCCACCGGCGACACCGGCACGCGCACCAGAAAGCGGTCGTAGAAGGCCTGCAGCGCTTCGTCGCTGGGCACCTCGTTGCTGGCGCCGATCACGGCCACCAGCGGTGTGCGCAGGCGCTGCGTGCCGTTGTCGAATTCGCGTTCGTTCAGCAGCGTCAGCAATGCGTTCAGGATGGCCGAGTTGGCCTTGAAAATCTCGTCCAGAAAGGCGATGCCGGCCGTGGGCAGGAAGCCTTCCACCAGACGTTCGTAGCGGTCGTGTTCCAGCGCCTTCAACGACAGCGGGCCGAACAGTTCTTCGGGTGTCGAAAAGCGCGTCAGCAGCCGTTCGAACCAGCGCGCACCGTCGAAGGCGCTATGCAGGCGGCGCGCCAGCGCGCTCTTGGCGGTGCCCGGTGGGCCCAGCAGCAGCAGGTGTTCACCGGCCAGCGCGGTCAGCAGGGCCAGGTGCACAGCAGTGCCGCGTTCCAGCAGGCCGTGGCCCAGTGACTGCAACAGCTGGCGCAGTTGCAGGGGGGTGGGCAGGCCCGTGGGGCCGCCGGCAGCGTGCGGGGCGGGTGGTGCGCCGGTGTGCGTCATGGGCTGGATGGTGCAGCAAATTCAGGCGGCGGCGGCTGCAGCGGCTGCACCCGCGCGGGCAGCCGGGATGTCTGCTGCCACCGTGGCGGTTTTTAGCACGCGGCGCGTGCCAGCCCCTGGGACTGCTTCAACACCTTGCCGCGCCCTGCGCAACGCGCGTTGCGCAACGCACGTTGCGTAACGCGCGGCCTGCGCGCTCAGGAACTGGCGCGCACTTCCTCGATGGTGGTCACGCCGGCCAGCACTTTTTCAATGCCGTCCTGGCGCAGGGTGCGCATGCCTTCGCTGAGCGCGTGGCGCAGCAGGTCGTCGGCGCGCCGGCCGGTCTGGATCAGGTGGCGCATGCCGCGCGACACCGTCATCAACTCGTGGATGCCGGCGCGGCCGCGGAAGCCCGTCTTGGTGCATTGCTCGCAGCCCACCGGGCGGTACAGCGTGATGCGGCCGCGGCCGCTTTCTTCCTGGCTGCCGAAACGGCGCCGCCAGTCGGCCAGCACCTGGTCGGCCGTGGGTGCGTTTTCCACGTTGGACAGGATGTGCATGTAGTCCTGCAGCAGCTCTTCTTCTTCCTCGGCGCTGGCGGTGTGCGCCACGCGGCAGTGCGTGCACAGCTTGCGCACCAGGCGCTGGGCCAGGATGCCCAGCAGTGCGTCGGCAAAGTTGAAGGGGTCCATGCCCATGTCCAGCAGCCGAGTCACCGTTTCGGGTGCGCTGTTGGTGTGCAGCGTGCTCAGCACCAGGTGGCCGGTGAGCGAGGCTTCCACCGACACCTGCGCCGTCTCTTCATCGCGGATTTCGCCCACCATGATGACGTCGGGGTCGGCGCGCAGAAAGGCGCGCAGCGCCTTGGCGAATGTCCACTCGATGCGCGGGTTGACCTGCACCTGGCGCAGGCCGGCCTGCGTGATTTCCACCGGGTCTTCAGCGGTCCAGATCTTGCGCTCGGGGGTGTTGATGAAACCCATGGCCGAGTGCAGCGTGGTGGTCTTGCCCGAACCCGTGGGCCCCACGCACAACAGCATGCCGTAGGGGCGCTGCACGGCGGTCTTGAAACTTTCCAGGTTGACCGGGCTCAGCCCCAGGTTGTCCAGCGGAATGGGCTTGCTGGACTGCAGCAGCCGCAGCACCGCGTCTTCCTGCCCGTTGTTGGTGGGGATGGTGGCCACCCGCAGTTCGAGACGCACGTTCTGCACGAACTTGGAAAAGGTGATCTTGCCGTCCTGCGGCTTGCGCTTTTCGCTGATGTCCAGGTCGCACATGATCTTGATGCGTGCGATGAGCGCGTTGCGGTAGGTGTGCGGCAGTTCCAGATAGGGCCGCAACTGGCCGTCACGGCGAAAACGGATGCGCACCTTGTCCTTGCCGCCCGGGCATTCGACGTGGATGTCGGACACCCCCTGCGCCTGCGCTTCCAGGATCATGGAATTGATCAGGCGCACCAGCGAGTTGTCGCTTTGCTGGATGGCCGGGTCGTTGTCGTCTTCCTGGCTGGCGTCAACCTTTTCCATCGACGCCAGCAACTTGCTGGCGTCGCCGGGTTCGCCGTCGGGCGACCACGAGACCTCGCCCACCGACTGCGCGCTGACAGTGGCGGCGCCCATCTTCTCGTAGGCCTTGTGCACCATGTTCAGCAGCACGCCCGAGCGCGCCAGCACCGGCACCACCTTGCACTGTGCGGCGAATTCCAGTTCGTCGAGCTTGCTGCGGTCTGAAGGGTCTTCCACCGCCACCACCAGGCGGCCGGCGCGGCGCATCAAGGGCAGGGCCGGTGTGCGCGCGGCCATGGCGTAGGGCAGCCGCGCCAGCGCGTCGCTGTCGGCGGGGAAGTTCTGCACGTCCACCAACGGGTAGCCCATCTTGCGGGCCAGCGCTGTTTGCAGGTCGGCGCGCGACACCACGCCTTTGCGCACCAGCAGTTCGCCCAGCGGGATGGTGCGGTCGGCGCGCTGCTGCTGCAGCGCGTCCTGCAGTTGCGCGTCGGTCACGTAGCCCAGCGCGCACAGGGCTTCGCCGATGCGCACCATGGGCATGCGCGACTGCTGTTCGATGGCCTCGGCCAGTTCTTCGGCGGTGATCAGCTGGCGCACCACCAGCATGTCGCCCAGCTTCTGCGAACGCAGCTTTTCCTGTTCGGCCAGCGCCAGGGCGATCTTCTCGGGCGAGGCCGAGTGCTGCTCAACCAGCGCTTCGCCGATGCGCTGGCCCACCTCGGCCGCATGGAACGAGGAGCGCGGCACGAACCAGCGCTGCAGGGTGCCGTTTTCGTCCAGCGGCTGGTAGATGAAAAGACCGTTGGGCAGGTCGTGGTGGCCCACCGTGAAGCCCTGCCAGACCGGCGCGTTCTTGAAATCGATGCGAAACGGGATGCGCGGCCGCTGGCGGGCCAGCTCATGTTCGCCTTGTGCGGCCGGAACAGCTCGCAGCGGTTCCAGCAGCCGCATGCGGCGGAATTGTTCCAGCCGCAGCGGCAATGACTTGTGCGGCTTGGGAATCACCAGCTGCAGCACACCGCGGTCGGGTGCGAACAGCATCAGGTCGCCGGTCAGCAACTTGCCGTTGTGGCCTTCGATCTCGCACATCACCGGTGCCGTGGTGGGGCCCTCGGCCGGGTAGGCGGGAAGGTCGGGCGTGGGCCATGTCACCAGCTCACCCCCAGGGGTGCCCTGCACGGCATTGAGCGGTTGCGAAAGGTCTGACATGGCCTGCTTTCTGACGCACCCGGGCAGCGGCGTACGACAACACGCCACCCCATTTCCGGAGGCTGGGCCATGCTAGGCGGCAGGGTGCCAGGCCCAGGGCCTGAACAGGCCCTGAAAAACTGCGCAGTTCGTGGTCAGCGCGCCCCGCGGGGCCGGCCCTGGGGGCGCCCGGCCGGCGGCGGCGTCAGTTCCGCATCTGCTGGGGCAGGAAGGTCACGATCTGCGGGAAGAAGTAGATCAAGGCGACCGCCGCGATCATCAGGAAGAAGAAAGGCAGCGTGACCTTGGCGATCCAGCCGATCTCGCGCCCCGTCATGCCCTGCAGCACGAAGAGGTTGAAACCTACTGGCGGCGTGATCTGCGCCATTTCCACCACCAGCACGATGAAGATGCCGAACCACAGCGGGTCGATGCCGGCTTTCTGGATGGTGGGCAGGATGACGCCCATGGTCAGCACCACCATGCTGATGCCGTCCAGGAAGCAGCCCAGCACGACGTAGAACACCATCAACACCACCAACAGCTGGAACTGCGTGAGGCCCAGCGTGGCGATCCATTCCGCCAGGTGGCGCGGCAGGCCGATGTAGCCCATGCTCAGCGTCAGGAATGCGGCGCCGGCCAGGATGAGCGCGATCATGCAGTACAGCCGCGTGCCGCCCAGCAGGCTGTCCTTGAAGGTCTGCCAGGTCAGCGAGCCCTGCGCAGCGCTGATCACCAGTGCGCCCAGCACGCCCACGGCGGCGGCCTCGGTGGCGGTGGCGATGCCGCTGTAGATGCTGCCCAGCACGGCCACGATGAGGGCGATGACCGGGATCAGGTAGCGCGACTCTTTCAGCTTCTGGCCCAGGCTCATGCGCGTGTCGGCTGGCGGCACCAGCGTGGGGTTGCGCAGCGCCCAGTACACCAGATAGCCCGAGAACAGCCCGGCCAGCATGATGCCCGGCAGCACGCCGGCGATGAACAGCTGCGCGATCGACACCTCGGCACTGACGCCGTAGACGATCATGAGGATGGAGGGCGGTATCAGCAGCCCCAGGGTGCCGGCGCCGGCCAACGACCCCACGCTGATGCCGTCGGGGTAGCCGCGTTTCTTCAGCTCCGGCAGGCTCATCTTGCCGATGGTGGCGCAGGTGGCCGCGCTGCTGCCCGACACCGCCGCGAAGATGGCGCAGCCCACCACGTTGACGTGCAGCAGCCGCCCCGGCAGCCCCTGCATCCACGGAGCCAGGCCGCGGAACATGTCTTGCGACAGGCGGGTGCGAAACAGGATCTCGCCCATCCACACAAACAGCGGCAGCGCCGTCAGCGTCCAGCTGCTGCTGCTGCCCCAGATGGTGACAGCCATGGCGTCGCCGGCGGGCCGGCTGCTGAACAGCTGCATGCCGATCCACGCCACGCCCGAGAGCGTCAGGCCGATCCACACGCCGCTGCCCAGGATGACAAACAGCGTTGCCACCAACAGCACGGTGATGCTGATGTCGCTCATGCTGCGCGCCTCAAGGCTGGGTGTTCATTCATTGCGGGCCGCCACGTCAAGCGTGGCGCGCCGGCCGCGCAGTTCCAGCACCAGTTCGTCAATCAGTGCAATGCACAGGATCACAGTGCCGATGGCCATGCCCAGTTGCGGAATCCACAAGGGCGTGGCGTCGTTGCCGGTGGAAATGTCGTTGAACTGGCGCGACTGCCACACCAGGCGGCCGCTGTAGAAGGCACTCAGCCCCGACAGCGCCACGGCGGCGACCAGCGCCCAGATTTCCATGCCGCGCCGCGCCGCGCCTTTCAGTGAAGACAGCAGCAGCGTGACGCGGATGTGTTCGCCGCGCTTCAGCGTGTGCGCCAGGGCCAGGAAGCCGGCACCGGCCATCAGGTAGCCGGCGTAGGCGTCGGTGCCCGGCACATGAAAGTGCAGCAGGCGGCTGACGATGGACAGCAGCACCATCATCAGCAGGCCGACCATGAACAGGGCCGCCACCCATGCGGCCCCGTCGTACAGGGCATTCAGCGCGCGTCGCATCACCGGGCCGAACGTGGCCTACTTGCGATAGGCGTCGATCAGCGCCTTGCCTTCCGGGCCGGCCTTTTCAAGCCATTCCTTCAGCAGCGTGTCGCCCACCTTGGCCATGTCGGCCTTCAGTTGCGGGCTGGGGGGCAGGATGTTCATGCCGCCGCCCTTCAGCTTTTCCAGCGTCTCGCCGTTGGCCTTCTTGGCCGAAGCCAGGCCACGGGCTTCAGCGTCGGCACCGGCTTTCAGCAGTGCGTCTTGCGTGGGCTTGTCCAGCGCCTTGAACGCGGCCACGTTCACCAGAATCACGTTCTTGGGCAGCCAGGCCTGGGTGTCATACCAGTACTTCACGTGCTCGTGCAGCTTGGCGTCCCAGCCGGTGCTGCCGCTGCTCATCATGCTTTCGGTCACGCCGGTGGCAAAGGCCTGGCTGACTTCAGCAGCCTGGATGGTGACCGGCTGTGCGCCCACCAGTTCGGCAATGCGGCTGGTGGCCGGGTTGTAGGCGCGCCACTTCACGCCCTTCAGGTCGGCCGCGGCGTTCAGCGGCTTCTTGCTGTAGATGCCCTGCGGCGGCCATGGCACGGCGTACAGCGCCATCATTCCCTGTTCAGCCAACTTCTTCTCGAAGAACGGCTTCTGCGCTTTCCACAGCTTCACCGATTCGTCCCAGCTGTCGGCCAGGAAGGGCAGGGCGTCAGCACCGAAAAGCTGCCATTCGTTGGTGAAGTTGCTGATCAGCACCTCGCCAATCTGTGCTTGGCCGCCCTGAACGGCGCGCTTGATTTCCGGCGCCTTGAACAGCGATGCGTTGGCGTGCACCGTGATCTTCAGCTTGCCGCCGGTGGCCTTGTCCACGTCGTTGGCAAATTCCTGCAGGTTCACGGTGTGGAAGTTGGTGGCGGCGTAGGCCGCCGGCAGGTCCCACTTGGTCTGCGCCTGGGCGGCCGCCGACCAGGCAAGCGTGAGGGCCGCCACGGCGGCTGTGAGGGTGCGGTTCAAGGGCATGCGGGCTCCAGGCAGATGTCAGAACAA
Source organism: Burkholderiales bacterium (assembly GCA_043717565.1). Classification (GTDB taxonomy): domain Bacteria; phylum Pseudomonadota; class Gammaproteobacteria; order Burkholderiales; family Burkholderiaceae_C; genus Rubrivivax. The sequence goes on from JAYSXE010000170.1 coordinate 39,561, forward strand.
GGCCGCTAGCATAGGGCGTGCCACACCCTGTTCAGCCCTGGGGTTCCACCAAGACGACAGGCCGATCGGCCAGGGCCGTGGCCCACCAGGAGCTGCCACCATGCTGGGCGTGCTGATGCTGCAGACGCGTTTTCCGCGCCCGCTGGGCGACATCGGGCACGCGCAGACCTTTGCCTTTCCGGTGTTGCGGCGCGAGGTGTCTGGCGCCACACCCGAGCGTGTGGTGCGCAGGCACGACGCCGCTGGCTTGCAGCCCTTCATCGCGGCGGCGCAACAGCTGGCGGCAGAAGGCTGCACCGCCATCACCACCAGCTGCGGCTTTCTGGCGCTGTGGCAGCGCGAACTGCAGGCGGCCCTGTCGCCAGTGCCGGTGTGGACTTCGAGCCTGTTGCAGCTGGCCGACCACCCAGACCGCCACTGCGGCGTCATCACCATCGAAGCCGCGTCGTTGACCAGCGCCCACCTGGTGGCGGTGGGTGCCGACCCGCACACACCGGTTGAAGGCATCACCCCCGGTTCACCGCTGCAGCGCACCCTGCTGCTGGACCCGCCGCAGCTGGACGAGACCGATGCGCAGGCGCAGGTGCTGGCCGCTGCCAGCCGCCTGCGCAGCCGCCACCCTGCGGTGGACACCCTTGTGCTGGAGTGCACCAACCTGCCGCCGTACGCAGCGGCCTTGCGGCGCGCCACCGGCCTGCCGGTGCTGGATGTGGTGACGCTGCTGAACAGCCGCATGGCTTTGCACCGAGGCGATTCGCGGGCCGATGCTGGCGACTGAGAGAAAGTCGCCCGCCGTCAGCGACCGATAAAACGGCGAGCAGCCGCAACCGCGTCGCAAGCTGTTGCCGCTGCCTGCCCGTTTTGTTTCAGGCCTTGTTCAGCCAGGTCTCGGCCAGCTTCACCCAGTAGGTGGCGCCGGTGCTCAGCACGCGGTCGTTGAAGTCGTAAGCCGCGTTGTGCACCATGCACCCGCCCACGCTGCCCACACCGTTGCCGATGTTGACGTAGCAGCCCGGCACCTTTTCCAGGAAGAAGGCAAAGTCTTCGCTGGCGGTGATGGCTTCGGGCTGGGCCACCAGGCCCGCTTCGCCCAGCCAGCTGCGCACCACCTGCTTGCAGAATTCGGTGTGCTCGGGCGTGTTGTTCAGCACCGGGTAGCGGCGGATGTAGTTCACCTCGGCCGTGGCGCCGAAGCTGGCGGCCTGGGCCTGGGCGATTTCGGTGATGCGCTTTTCCAGCAGGTCGCGCACGGTGGGCTGCATGGCGCGCACGGTCAGCCGCAACTCTGCTGTGCCAGGAATGACGTTGGGCGCGTCGCCAGCCAGGAAAGCACCCACGGTGATGATGCCGGTGTGCAGCGGCGGCACGTTGCGTGCCACGATGGTCTGCAGTGCCATCACGATGCTGGCGCCGGCCACGATGGGGTCCACTGCGGTCTGCGGTATTGCGCCATGGCCCCCGGTTCCACGCACGGTGATGATGCAGGTGTCGCCGCTGGACATGGCGTACCCCGGTACCGCCTGGAACACGCCCTCGGGCAGGCCCGGCATGTTGTGCATGCCGAACATGGCGTCGCAGGGGAACAGGTCCAGGAACCCGTCTTCCAGCATCTTGCGCGCGCCGGCCAGGCCCTCTTCGGCCGGCTGGAACACCAGGTGCAGGATGCCGTCGAAGTTGCGCGTGGCGGCCAGGTGGCGCGCGGCCGACAACAACATCGCGGTGTGGCCGTCGTGGCCACAGGCGTGCATCTTGCCGAACACCTTGCTGGCCCAGGGCTTGCCGCTGGTTTCCACGATGGGCAGCGCGTCCATGTCGGCACGCAGGCCGATGCGGCGCGTGCTGGTGCCGGCCCGCAGCGTGCCCACCACGCCGGTGCCGCCCAGGCCACGGTGCACCTCGTAACCCCAGCGTGTCAGCCGTTCGGCCACCAGGTCGGCGGTGGCGAACTCTTCGTAGGCCATTTCCGGGTTGCTGTGGATCTGTTGGCGCAAGGCCACCATCTCGGCCTCGTGGGCGCGGATGTCTTCAAGAGCGGGCAGGGGCAGCGGTGCATTCATGGGGTGCCTTGGTTACGGGACCTGCCATTCTGCACAGCATTGGGGCTTGGTTGCGGGCCCGCTGCACCGCTTCGGGCCGCCGGCCCGCGATCAGGCCTTCAGGCCGCGCACCTTGTCCAGCAGCGCGCGTGCGGCCTGTTCGCTGCGCAACGACTGTTCCAGCGGTGAGCGGCACAAGCCGGCATGGCCGTAGTTGCGGTTTTCGTAGACCACCGCGGCGGCCGGGAACTGGGCCAGCAGTTGCTGCAGCACGTCGCCCGGCTGCAGGCTGTCCAGCAACTGGCCCAGTTGCAGCACCAGTTGCTGGTACTGCGCCGCGCCAATGCCTTGCGGCTGGCCGTCGACACGTTGCAACAACGCCGCCAGGCTGATGGTGGCCTTCAGGTCACCTTGCGAACCGGTGGCAGGGCTGGTCAGGGGGGCATGGGTGGTGTGCATGGACACCAGATGGAGACGGTGCCCGCGGTTGCAAGAGGCCGCGGCAGGCCCGGCTGCTCAGCCGCGCACGGCGGCTTCGATGCGGGCGACATCGATCTAGGTCATTTCCATCATCGCCTGGAAAGCACGCCGGGCCACCGCGGGGTCGGGGTGGGCGATGGCTTCGGTCAGCACCCGGGGCGTGATCTGCCAGTTCAGGCCCCAGCGGTCCTTGCACCAGCCGCAGGCGCTTTCCTGCCCGCCGTCGGCGGTGATGGCGTTCCACAGGCGGTCGGTCTCGGCCTGATCGTCGGTGGCGACCTGGAATGAAAAGGCTTCTGAATGCTTGAATGCGGGGCCGCCGTTGAGGCCCATGCAGGGTATGCCCAGCACGGTGAATTCCACGGTCAGCACGTCGCCCTGCTTGCCCGCCGGGTAGTCACTGGGTGCGCGGAACACCTTGCCCACGGTGCTGTCCGGGAAGGTGGCCGCGTAAAACCGTGCGGCGTCGAGAGCGGTGCCGTCAAACCACAGGCAGATGGTGTTCTTGCTGGTCATGGCGTCTCCAGGAAGTGGTGGGCACTGCATTTTCGGCGCTCGCCGGCAACGCGGCTGAAGGCGCCCCACGCGGCTGGTGCCAAGTGCGCCTCAGGGCCGGTTTCGGCGGATTGTTCAGACGGGTTCCAGCAGCCGCTGCGCCAATTCGTCCAGCTGTGGCTCGGTCAGCCCCAGCCCGTTGCGCAGGTAGTGCGGCATGCCGCCCGCTTCGGTATCGATCACGTCCAAGGCCGCCTGCAAGTACGACGGCCGCACGCTCCACAAGGCCTGGCGCGCGGCAGCGGGCAGCGGGTCGGCCACGTGCATGGACACGGGGGGGCGAAACACCTGGTTCGTGATCAGGAAGTCCTGCATCACCAGGTCGCGCGACACGCCCAAGGCCGACAGCAGCAACGCCGCTGCAATGCCGGTGCGGTCCTTGCCTGCGGTGCAGTGGAACACCAGCGCACCTTCGGTGGCCAGCACGTGGTGGAAGAACGCAGCCATCTGCCCGTGGTGGCGGCGCACCACGTTGCGGTAGAGCTGTTCCATCAGGTCCACGGTGGTGGCTTCGTCCAACTGCCGGCCCAGTGCGGCGATGTCCTGCATGCGCTGGGCCACGGTGGGTTCGATGTTCAGCGCGTGCCGCGCCACGCCCGGCACGTCGTAGGCCGCGGTGGCGCTTTCCTGCACGCCGCGAAAGTCCAGCGCCCGCGTCACGCCGCGTTTGCGCAGTTCCGCCATGTCGCCTGCAGTCAGCTGGCCCAGGTGGTCTGACCGGTACAGCCGGCGCCAGCGCAAGGCCCGCCCACCGTGGCCAGGGTAGCCGCCCAGGTCTCGGAAGTTGCTGGCGCCCTGCAGGGGCACGATGCGTTCGGGGTGTGGTGTCATGTCCGCTATTTTGCGGCCGCGTGCGGCAGGGGCGTGCGGCAGGGGCGTGCGGCAGGGGCGTGACAGCAGTGCTTGCCGCGCCCATGGCCTTTGGCCGCTGCAACGCGCGCTGTGGCCGCCGGCTTGAGGTAGCGTTGCCAAAAGCCGCCTCGCACGCCGCGTCTGTGTTCAGGCGCAGCCGGCCGTGGCGGGCCGAATCACTTTGTTCTGACTGCACCTGCATGAACCCACCCATCCCCAAGCGCTGGCAGTTCTGGATTGACCGTGGCGGCACCTTCACCGACGTGGTGGGCCGCGCGCCGGGCGGCGGGCTGCACGCGCTGAAGCTGCTGAGCGAAAACCCCGAGCAATACGCTGACGCCGCCGTTGAGGGCATGCGCCGGCTGCTGGGCCTGCAACCCGGGCAGCCCATCACGCCCGCCCAGGTGGAATGCGTGAAGATGGGCACCACGGTGGCCACCAACGCACTGCTGGAACGCAAGGGCGACCGCACGCTGCTGGTCACCACGCGCGGTTTCAAGGACGCGCTGCGCATCGCCTACCAGGCGCGGCCGCGGCTGTTCGACCGCCACATCGTGCTGCCCGAGATGCTGTACGAACGTGTCATCGAGGCGCAGGAACGCGTGGGTGCGCAAGGTGATGTGCTGCAACCGCTGGAAGAAGCCCATCTGCGGGAACGGTTGTGGGCGGCCTTTGACGCCGGCATCCGCGCCGTGGCCATCGTGTTCATGCACGGCTACCGCTACACGGCGCATGAACAGGCGGCGGCGCGCATCGCGCGCGAGCTGGGTTTCACGCAGGTCAGTGCCAGCCATGAAGTCAGCCCGCTGATGAAGCTGGTGTCGCGCGGCGACACCACGGTGGTGGATGCCTACTTGTCCCCGATCTTGCGGCGTTATGTCGATCAGGTGGCGGCGCAGATGCCTGGCGTGCGCCTGTTCTTCATGCAAAGCAGCGGCGGCCTGACCGAGGCGCACCACTTCCAGGGCAAGGACGCCATCCTGTCAGGCCCGGCCGGCGGCATCGTGGGCATGGTGCGCACGGCAGTGGCTGGCAGCCACCACAGGCTCATCGGCTTCGACATGGGCGGCACCAGCACCGACGTCAGCCACTACGCCGGCGCATTCGAACGCGCCTTCGAAACGCAGGTGGCCGGCGTGCGCATGCGCGCGCCGATGATGAGCATCCACACCGTGGCCGCTGGCGGCGGCAGCATCCTGGCCTTCGACGGCGCGCGCCTGCGCGTGGGTCCTGAAAGCGCCGGCGCCAATCCCGGCCCGGCCAGCTACCGGCGCGGCGGCCCGCTGGCCACCACCGACGCCAACGTGCTGCTGGGCAAGATACAGCCGGCGCACTTTCCGCAGGTCTTCGGCCCCGGTGCCAACGAGCCGTTGGACCGCGAAGGGGTGGCGCAGAAATTTGCAGCGCTGGCCGCCGACGTGCAGGCCGCCACAGGGCGGCCCACCACGCCCGAACAGCTGGCCGAAGGCTTCTTGCAGATCGCCGTGCAGAACATGGCCAACGCCATCAAGCGCATCAGCGTGGCGCGCGGTTACGACGTCACGCAGTACACGCTGCAGTGCTTCGGCGGCGCCGGCGGCCAGCACGCTTGCATGGTGGCCGACGCCCTGGGCATGGGCCGCGTGTTCGTGCACCCGCTGGCCGGTGTGCTCAGCGCCTACGGCATGGGCCTGGCCGACCAGATGGCGCTGCGCGAAGCCAGCGTGGAACGTGCGCTGGACGCCGCCGGCCTGGCCGGCGCAGAACAGCAGCTGGCGCAGCTGGGCCAGGCGGCGCGCGACGAAGTGGCCGGGCAGGGCGTGACCGCAGAAACCGTTGAACTGCGGCGCCATGTGCACGTGCGTTACCAGGGCACCGACACCGCGCTGATGGTGCCGTTCACCACACTGGCCGGCATTCAACACGCCTTCGAGGCCGCCTACCAGCAGCGTTTTGCCTTCCTGATGCAGGGCCGGGCGCTGGTCATCGAAGCCGTGTCGGTGGAAGCCGTCGGCGCGGGCGAGCGGCACGAAGCGGCGGCCGAAGCCGTGCCTGCCGAACCGTACCTGCCGCAGCCCGACGCACAGGTGCCGATGCACAGCGGCAGTTGGCGAACCGCCGGCCTTTTCGTGCGCGAGCAGTTGAGTGCTGGCGCCACCATTAACGGCCCGGCCATCGTGGCCGAGCGCAACGCCACCACGGTGGTGGAACCCGGTTGGCAGGCGGTGCTGACCGCCGCAGGCGCGCTGGAACTGCAGCGCGTGGTGCCGCGCAGCAACCAGCACGCCATCGGCACGCACGCCGACCCGGTGATGCTGGAGGTGTTCAACAACCTGTTCATGAACATCGCCGAGCAGATGGGCCTGCGGCTGCAGAACACGGCCTACAGCGTGAACATCAAGGAACGGTTGGACTTCAGCTGCGCGCTGTTCAGCGCCGCCGGTGAACTGATCGCCAACGCGCCGCACATGCCGGTGCACCTGGGCAGCATGAGAGAGAGCATCAAGACGGTGATCGCGCGCAACCCCGGCATGCAGCCCGGTGACGTGTATGTGCTGAACGACCCCTACCACGGCGGCACGCACCTGCCCGACGTGACCGTGGTCACCCCCGTGTACCTGGCCAGCGGCGATGCGCGTCCCAGCTTCTTCGTGGCCAGCCGCGGCCACCACGCCGACATCGGCGGCATCACGCCGGGCAGCATGCCGCCATTCAGCCGGACCATCGACGAAGAGGGCGTGCTGTTCGACAACTTCCTGCTCGTGCGCCAGGGGCGGCTGCGCGAAGCCGAACTGCTGCAACAACTGCAAAGCGGCCGCTACCCGGCGCGCAACCCGCAGCAGACCATGGCCGACTTGCGGGCGCAGATTGCGGCCAACCAGAAGGGCGTGGAAGAGCTGGCAGCCATGGTGGCGCAGTTTGGCCGCGCCACGGTGGACGCCTACATGGGCCATGTGCAGGACAACGCCGAAGAAAGCGTGCGGCGCGTCATCACGGCGCTGCGCGACGGCGCGTTCACGCTGCCGCAGGACAACGGCGCGCACATCAGCGTCAAGGTCACCGTGCATGCAGCGCAGCGCGAAGCCACCATCGACTTCACCGGCACCAGCGCGCAGCTGCCCAACAACTTCAACGCGCCGCGCGCCGTGACCATGGCCGCCGTGCTGTTTGTGTTCCGCACGCTGGTGGACGACGACATACCGCTGAACGCCGGCTGCCTGAAGCCGCTGCACGTCATCGTGCCGGATGGCTGCATGCTCAACCCGCGCCCGCCGGCTGCGGTGGTGGCCGGCAACGTGGAAACCAGCACCTGCATCACCAACGCGCTGTATGGCGCACTGGGCCTGATGGCGGCCGGGCAGTGCACGATGAACAACTTCACCTTCGGCAACGCCACGCACCAGTACTATGAAACCATCAGCGGCGGCAGCGGTGCTGGCGCGGTGATGGACGCGGCCGGCCACGTGGTGGGCGGCTTTGCCGGCACCAGCGTGGTGCAGACGCACATGACCAATTCACGCCTGACCGACCCCGAGGTGCTGGAGTTCCGCTTCCCGGTGCAGCTGGACAGCTACGCCATCCGCAAGGGCAGCGGCGGCGCGGGCCAATGGCGGGGCGGCGACGGCGGCGTGCGGCGCGTGCGCTTTCTGCAGCCGATGACGGCATCCATCCTGTCCAACGGCCGCACGGTGCCGGCCTTCGGCATGGCCGGCGGGCAGCCGGGTGCGCTGGGCATCAACCGCGTGGAGCGCGCTGATGGCCGCGTGGAAATGCTGGCCCACATCGGCAGCGCCGAGATGCAGCCGGGCGACGTGTTCGTGATCGAAACGCCGGGCGGCGGCGGCTACGGCAGCCCGCAATGACCCCGTGGCGGGCTGCCGGGCCGCGCCTTGTCGCCCGGCCGTGGACAATGCCGGCATGAACAAAAGGCCCCGCATCCTGCTGACGGGTTTTGAGCCCTTCGGCGGTGACCGCATCAACCCTTCCTGGCTGGTGGCCCAGGCGCTGCACGGCCAGCAGATCGACGGCGCCACGGTGCATTCGCTGCAGCTGCCTTGTGTGTTCGGCCGGTCGCTGGTTCATCTTCAAGAGGCCCTGGCGCAGCACCGCCCGCAACTGGTGCTGGCCCTGGGCCTGGCGGCTGGCCGGGCCGAGATGAGTGTTGAGCGCGTGGCCATCAATGTCGACGACGCTCGCATTGCCGACAACGCCGGCGCAGCCCCCATCGACCAGCCGGTGGTGCCCCGTGGCCCTGCGGCCTACTTCAGCACGCTGCCCATCAAGGCCATGGTGCACGGGATGAACAACACTGGCGTGCCGGCTGTGGTGTCGCAAACCGCGGGCACCTTTGTCTGCAACCATGTCTTTTTCGGCTTGATGCACCTGTTGCGCCGGCGCCGTGCGGCGCGGGGCGGCTTCATGCACGTGCCGCTGCTGGCTGAACAGGCCGTGGAAGCCGGCTTGCCCGGGTTGGACATGGACACGCAGTGCCGGGGAGTCACCGCGGCGCTGCAGGCGGCCTTGCAGCACCAGGCCGACCTGCAGACCACTGGCGGCGCGGTCGCGTGAAGCGCGCTGCGCCGGCGCGCGCTGTAAGAAGCCGCGGCAGCGGCCGACCGTCGGCCCAGGCTCGGTGAACCGTTGGGTTGGCCTGGCCCCACACCCATCAACCCCGAATGGACATCCATCATGAACACCCGTCTCGCCATCAGCACCGCCCTGGCTTCTGCACTGGCACTGGGCCTGGTCGGCACCGCTGCAGCCCAGGACACCGCCAAGGAGAAGTGCTACGGCATCGCCAAGGCCGGCCAGAACGACTGCGCCAACCTGTCGGGCAGCCACTCCTGCGCCGGAAAGGCCAAGGTGGACAACGACAAAGGCGAATGGAAGTACGTGGCCAAGGGCACCTGCAAGGACCTGAAGGGCATGACGGCTGATGAAGCCCGCAAGTCCAGCAAGGGCTGACAGCGCAACTGCGGTGGCGCACCCAGCCCGCTGGGCCGGTGTGGGCCTGCGCCAGCCGCACTACGAAACGCTGTTGTCCAGCCCCCCGCCGCTGGCCTTCGTGGAGGTGCACAGCGAAAACTTCTTTGGCGAGGGCGGCGCGGCAAAAGCCGTGTTGATGCAGGCCCGCGAGCATTGGCCGGTCAGCCTGCACGGGGTGGGTTTGTCGCTGGGTGCTGCGGCGGGCCTGGACCCTTGGCACCTGGACCGCCTGGCGGCGCTGGTGCAGCAGGTGCAACCGGTGCGCGTGAGTGACCACGCCTGCTTTGCACGCGCACCGCGGGGCAGCGGGCCGGCGACGGTGGTGCATGCCGGCGACCTGCTGCCGGTGGCTTTCACCGAAGCGTCGCTGCAGATCATGACGGCGAATGTGCAGCAGGTGCAGGACCGGCTGCAGCGCCCGCTGCTGGTGGAAAACCTCAGTGCCTACCTGCACTGGGCCGACGACCACCTGGCCGAGCCCGACTTCTTCAACCGCCTGACCCGGCAGACCGGCTGCGGCTTGCTGCTGGACGTGAACAACCTGGTCGTCAATGCCCTGAACGACTTGCGCGGCCGCGGCGGCGAAGGGCCAGTGGACCCCAGCGCCGCGGTGCAGGCGGCCTGCCGCTGGGTGGACCGCGTGGATGCACACAGCGTGCGCGAGATCCACCTGGCCGGCTACCAGGACGCGGGCGACATCGTCATCGACGACCACGGCAGCCGCGTGCACGAAGGCGTGTGGCAGGTGTACCGCCACGCGCTGGAACGCCTGGGCCCGCGGCCCGCCCTGGTGGAATGGGACACCGACCTGCCCGCCGTTGATGTGCTGCTGGCAGAAGCGGCACAGGCCGAGCGGCTGGCTGCCGCCTTCCATCGCAGCGGACCTGCGCCGTTGTGAGCGCAGCGCAGGAAGCCCACCGCCAGCAAAGCCTGCTGCAAGCCTTGCTGCGCGACACAAGCGCTGGTGGGCTGCTGCAGGCCACACGCGACGGCCCGCACAGCCTGCGCGGCCTGCAGGCTTACCAGGCCCACGCCGCGGCGCTGGCCGAGCGTGCACTGGCCGCTGCCTACCCCACCCTGCAAATGCTGCTGGGGCCGGACGCTTTCGCGGCGCTGGCCCGCGCGTTCTGGCGCCACAGCCCGCCCGTTTGCGGCGACATCACCCAGTGGGGCCTGAACCTGCCGGCCTTTGCCGCTGCTGCAGCAGACCTGGCCGAAGTGCCCTACGTGGCCGACGTGGCCCGCCTGGACTGGGCGGTGCATGCGGCGGCCACGGCGGCCGACAGCACGCCGGCGGCGCTTGGGCTGCAAGACCTGGCCGGCGAAGACCCGGCGCTGTGCCGCCTGGTGCCGCTGGCCGGCACCGCGCTGGTGGAATCGGCGTTTCCGGTGTGCAGCATCTGGCAGGCCCACAAGGCATTGCCAGCGCTCGACGCGCCGGCCGATGAGCCATTTGCAAACGCGCGTGAAGCGCTGGCCCAGGGCCGCGCCGAGGCCGCGTTGGTGTGGCGCCAGGGCTGGCGCGTGCGCGTGGCACCGCTGGGCCCGAACGATGCCTGCTTCACGCGCCTGGTGCTGGCGGGCTGTTCGCTGGGCGCCGCCTTGCAGCAGGCCACCGCCGCTGGCAGCTTCGACTTCCAGGCCTGGCTGCTGGCGCAGTTGTCCCGGGGTTGGCTGGTGGGCGCTGAACGCGTGGGCTGAAAGGCGAGCCGCCGTCCGGGTGTGGCGGCTGCGCGGCCGTGCCGCCGCGCCGCCGCGCTGCGGGCTTACGCGCCCTTCAGCCAGCCCAGGCCCGCGCTGGTGCCACCGGGTACCGCGCCGCGCGCCGGCCGGTATTCACAACCGACGAAGCCTTGCCAACCGCAGGCGGCCGACACCTCGTCCACCAACTTGAACAGGTAGGCGTGGTTGATCTCGCCCACGTCAGGTTCATGGCGTTCGGGCACGCCGGCAATCTGGACGTGGCCGACCCGGCCGGTGGGCAGGTACTGCCGCAGCTTCGCCGCCAGGTCGCCTTCCATGATCTGGCAGTGGTACAGGTCCATCTGCACTTTCAGGTTCGGCGCACCCACCTCGGCCAGCACCGCATGCGCCTGGGCCTGGAGGTTCAGGAAGAAGCCCGGCATGTCGCGGGTGTTGATGGGTTCGATCAACACGTCCACGCCGTGCGCGGCGGCCTGTGCCGCTGCCCAGCGCAGGTTGGCCACGTAGGTGGTGTGTGCGGTTTCGCGGGCCACGCCGGCCGGCACCAGGCCGGCCATCAGGTGCACGCGCGGGCACTGCAGCGCGCGGGCGTATTGAAGTGCCAGCTGCACGCCAGTCTGGAATTCAGCCTCGCGCCCGGGCAGGCACGCCGTGCCGCGCGTGCCGCCAGCCCAGGCGGCTTCAATGGCCGCGGGCTGGTCGCCACCGCCGGGTGGGGCGTTGAACAGCACCTGCTGCAGGCCATGCGCTTGCAGAAGGCCGGCCAGTTGTTCAGCGGGCCAGGCATAGGGGAACAGGTACTCGACGAACCGGAAACCGTCGGCCGCGGCGGCGGCAAAGCGGTCCAGGAACGGCAGCTCGTTGTAGAGCATCGACAGGTTGGCGGCAAAGCGGGGCATGGCGGTGGTCTCGGGGTGGGGCGTGTGGGGGCTACCAGCGTGCGCCAAAGGTTTGCCGCAGCTCTTCAATCTGAGTTGACGCCAACGGTGCCGTGTCGGGCCGCAGCAGCTGCAGGCGCGCGGTTTCTTCCAGTTCTTCCAGCGTGGCCATGGCTTCTTCGGGGCTGTTGTGCCACACGTTGGGGCCCAGCCGCTGCAGCATCACCGCACGCAGCGGCGTGCCGCGTTGGCCATAGCGGGTGATGGTGTCGGCCACCGCCAGCGCGGCTTCGGGTGCACCCGGGCGGTGGTAGGGCAGCACCGGCACGTGCCCCACCTTCATCACGAAGTAAGGCGTCAACGGCGGCAGCAGTTCTTCGCCGCAAACACCCAACGTGAGTGCCACGCAATGGGTGCTGTGGCTGTGGATGACGCAGCGCGTGCCGGCGTCAAACGCCGTGGCTGCGGCATAGATGTGCTGGTGCAGCGCCAGCGTCTTGCTGGCCCGGTCGCCGCTGGTCTGCTGCCCGGCCGCGTTGGTGCGTGCCAGCCGGTCCGGGTTTAGAAACCCCAGGCAGGCGTCGGTGGGCGTGATCAGAAAGCCGTCGTCCAGCCGCACACTGATGTTGCCGGCCGTGGCGTGCACATAGCCACGGTCGAACAGGCTCTTGCCGACGCGGCAGATCGCTTCACGGGCCTGCTGTTCGTTCATGGGCTTCAGGCGCTATGCAACCGTGCGAAGGCCTTGGTGAAGAAGTTTTCACTGCCGACGTTGCCCGACTTCAAGGCCAGGTGAAAACCGCCGGCGCCGGCCGTATGGGCGTGGCACCAGGGCACGCCGGGGTCGATTTGCGGGCCGATCTGCAACTGCGACACACCCAGCGCCTGCACGCAGGCGCCCGAGCTCTCGCCGCCGGCCACCACCAGCTGCCGCACGTTCAGCCCGTGCACCAAACCGCGGGCCACTGCGGCCAGCGTGTCTTCCACCAACGCACCCGCTTTGCCCACGCCCAGCTGCTGCTGCACGGCTTTCACGGCAGCCGGCTCGGCGGTGCTGTAGACCAGCACCGGCCGGGCTGGCTGGCGCGCCAGTTCGGTGGCTGCCCAGGCCAGGGTTTCGGCCACCACGTTGGCACCGGTGGCGGCGCGCAGCGCGTCCACGGCCAGTGCAGCACCGCCGCTGTGCTTGAAATGCGCCACCTGCCCCAGGGTGGCCTGCGAGCAGCTGCCCGCCACCACCGCGCGGGCGCCGTGTGCAGCCGGCAGCTGGCTGGCCGCCGCGCTGGGCTGGATGCCGAAGTTCTGTGGCAAGCCAATGGCCACGCCGGAGCCGGCAGTCACCAGCGGCTGGCCGGCCAGCGCCAGGCCCAGGCGCATGAGGTCTGCGTTGCTCACCGCGTCGGCAATGGCCACGGTGCAGCCCTGCGCTTGCAGTTCTGCGGTGCGCGCGCGTATCGCTTCAGGGCCGGCGGCCACGGCGCGGTGGTCCAGCAGGCCCACCCTGCGCTGGCACTGCGCCTGCATCACCCGCACCAGGTTGGCGTCGGTCATGGGCGTGAGCGGGTGGTCGCGCATGCCGCTGTCGCTGAGCAGCACGTCGCCCACGAACAGGTGGCCCTTGAAGACGGTGCGGCCGTTGTCGGGGAATGCCGGTGTGGCCACGCAGAAGGTGGCGCCCAGCGCGTCCATCAGCGCTTCGGTCACCGGGCCGATGTTGCCCTGCGCGGTGCTGTCGAAGGTGGAACAGATCTTGAAGTAGATCTGCTGCGCGCCGGCGGCCTGCAGCCAGTGCAGCGCCGCCAGCGACTGTGCCACCGCCTGCGCTGCCGGCACGGTGCGCGACTTCAGCGCCACCACCACGGCGTCGGCATCGGCGGCCCAGGGTTCGTGTGGCACGCCGATGGTCTGCACCACCCGAATGCCCGCGCGCACCAGGTTGTTGGCCAGGTCGGTGGCGCCGGTGAAGTCGTCGGCTATGCAGCCCAGCAAGATGCGGCTCATCACGCGGCGCGCTTCACTTGTAGACCAGGTCGCGCAGCGTCAGCGACAGCGCTGGCACGTACGTCACCACCATCAGGCAGGCGAACACCACCGCCACGAAGGGCAGCAGGTCGCGGATGATGCGGTCCAGCGATATTCGGGCCACCGTGCAGGCGGCAAACAGGTTCACGCCAAAGGGCGGTGTGATCATGCCCAGCGCCAGGTTCACCACCATCACCAGCCCGAAGTGCACCGGGTCGATTCCGAAGTGCATGGCCACCGGCGCCAGGATGGGCGCCAGCACGATGATGGCCGCGCTGGTCTCGATGAACATGCCGATCAGAAACAGCGCCACGTTCACGCCCAACAGGAACCAGGCTGGCGACTGCAGCACTGCTTGCAGCCACTGGCCGATGGCGTCGGGCACGCCGGCCCGCGTCAGCAGGAAGGCGAACAGGCCGGCGTTGGCGATGATGAACATGATCACCGCGCTGGACATCACCGACTTGCGAATGATGTTGTAGAGGTCGCTGATCTTGATTTCGCGGTAGACCAGCATGCCCACCAGCAGGGCATAGAGCACGGCCACGGCCGATGCTTCGGTGGGGGTGAACACGCCGCCGTAGATGCCGCCGAGCACGATCACCGGCATCAGCAGCGCCCAGCCGGCCTGCCAGGTGGCTTTGCCGAGCGGCAGCCGGCCCTCGCCGTCGTTCTTCCCCCAGCCCTTGTACTTGCAGAAACACCAGACGAACAGCATCAGCGCGAGGCCGATCAGCAGGCCCGGACCGAAGCCTGCGATGAACAGCTCGCCGATCGAGACTTCGGCGCTGACGCCGTACAGGATCATCGGGATGGACGGCGGGATGATCACGCCCAGCTCGGCGCTGGTTGCCTGCAGCGCAGCCGCGTAGGTGACTGGATAACCGTGCTTGATGAGCGCCGGGATCAGGATGGCGCCAATGGCAAAGGTGGTGGCCACGCTGCTGCCCGAGACAGCGGCAAAAATCATGCAGGTCAGCACGCAGGTCATGGGCAGGCCACCCTGCACGCCGCCTACCAGGCTCTTGGCGAACTCCACCAAGCGGCGCGAAATGCCGCCGGTTTCCATCAGGTTGCCGCCATTCCCTTCTTCATCCTGGCCGGCAAC
>JAYSXE010000018.1:0-10618 GCA_043717565.1 Burkholderiales bacterium
GCGACCCCGCCGGCGATGCCTGGCAGCGCATCGGCAGCAAGATGCCCAAGCGTGTGGGCGACATCGGCTTCCCGATGGTGGTGCACCCGCGCGACCCCGACACGGCCTGGGTGTTCCCGATGGATGGCACCACGGTGTGGCCGCGCACCAGCCCCGGTGGGCGGCCGGCGGCCTACGCCACGCGCAATGCCGGCCGCAGCTGGCAGCGGCTGGACCAGGGCCTGCCCGAGAGCCAGGCCTGGTGGACCTGCAAGCGCCAGGCGATGACAGTGGACGCGCAGGCCCAGCCGGCGCTGTACCTGGGCACCACCAGCGGCGAGCTGTGGATCGGCCACGACGAGGGCGCGCGCTGGGTGAACATCGCGCGCCACCTGCCGGAAATCTATGCCGTGGAAGCGGCCGCACTGGCATGAGCGCTGATGGCGCGGGGCGGCTCACGTCATGAAGGTGCTGATCCCCGGCGCACTGCGCTCGTACACGCGCGAATCGAAGGTGGAGGCCGATGGCCAGACGCTGGACGAGATGTTTGCCGACCTCGACCGCCGCTACCCCGGGCTGCGCTTCCGTGTCGTCGACGAACAGTGCCAGCTGCGGCCGAACATGCGGCTGTTCGTCAACGGCATCGGCGTGCGCGACCTTCAGTATGCGTTGCAGCCAGACGATTTCGTGGCCGTGGTGCTGGCGCTCAGCGGGGGGTGACCGTACGTTCTGGAGCGGGCGAAGGGTGCTGACTTGGCTGTGCTGGCAGCCTGGCAGTTGGTCGACCTGCTGGGCACCGAAGCCATTGACTGCAGGCGCGAACGCGGGCGCATTGCCGCCGCAAGGAGCTTTCGGCAACGGCTGCGGTGGCGTGTCGCGTGACTGGTGGCGGCCGGTACAGGCTTCGACCCCGTCAACCGCGCAAATGCCGGTAGACCGTGGTGCGCGAGATGGCCAGGTTGCGTGAGGTCTGGCTGACCGAACGGCCGGTGCGTTCGTATTCGGCCCGCACCAGTTCGGCCGCGCTGCGTTGCAACACCGAGCCTGCCGCCAGCTGCGGCCGCGCCGTCTGCGCCGTGGGCAGCACGCGCGCGATGTCGTCAGCCGACAGCGGCTGCCTCTGCGCGGCCGCAGGCTGGGCCAGCAGCGCGCGCGTCAGCACCGACCGGAGTTCACGGAAGTTGCCCGGCCAGGGGTGCTGCGCCAGCTGCATGACGGCGGCGTCGGTCAGCGTTGCTGCCGCGTCCACCGCCTGCAGCGTGCAGCGCGCGGCCTGCGCGAAGTCGCGCCGGCTGCGCAGCGGCGGCAGGCTCACGCGCACGGTGTTCAGCCGGTACATCAGGTCTTCGCGGAAGGTCTTGGCCCGCACCTCGTTTTCCAGCTCGGCGTGGGTGGCGGCCAGAAGTTGCACGTCCACCTGGCGGGTGTGCTGGCCGCCCACGGGGCGCACGGTCTGGTCGTCCAGAAAGCGCAGCAGTGCGGCCTGCAGCTGCAGCGGCAGTTCGCGCACCTCGTCCAGCAGCAGCGTGCCGCCGTCGGCGGCCACGATGAGCCCTGCGCTGCCTTCGCGCCTTGAACCCGTGAAGGCGCCGCCGACAAAGCCGAACAACTCGGCTTCGAACAGGTCGGCCGGCAGCGCCGCGCAGTTGACGGCCACAAATTCGCCTTTGCGCCCACTGGCGCGGTGCGCGTGCCGGGCCAGCATTTCCTTGCCGGTGCCGGTTTCACCCTGCAGCAGAATGGGCGCGCGCAGGCGCACGGCGGCTTCCACAGTGCGGCAGGCGGCGGCCACGGCCGGGTCGTCGGCCAGGAAAAGGGGGGTTGGCGCCAGCGCCGGCGCGGCCACCACACGGGCCTTTTCAGGGCTTGCCTGCGGGCTGGTGCGGGCGGGCGTGCTGCGGGTGCGCGGGCCGGCCTCGTCCCAGGCCATGTGAGCTGCGTTCGCCGTGTGCGCTGTGTTCGCCGTGTGCGCTGTTTTCTCCATGGGCTTGCCCTGCAGCTGGGCCGGCACATCCATCGGCCGGCCCACCATGCGCACCACCACCGCGCTGCCCATCGCGTCTCGCAGGCGCACGTCGTCGCCCATCAGCAAGCGCGCCAGCACGGCTTCCAGCGGTTCCAGGAAAAGCTCTTCGAACCGCTTGCCGCGGCGGGTGTCCAGGCCGCTGAACAGGCTGCGGGCGGGCGTGTTGATGGCCACCAGCCGGCCGCCCTCGTCAAAGGCCAGCAGTGCTGCGCTCAGCGTGCCCAGGTATTCGGCGCGCGGGTGCAGGGCCAGCACCAGCTGGCCGCGCATCTGGTGCGCCAGCAGGCCGTTTTCAATGTGCGTGGCGGCCATCTGCACGAGGGCCTGCGTGTGGCGCTGGCGCGATTCGTAGTACGAAGAGGCGTCCAGCACGCCCACCACCTGGCCCTGCGCGTCCCGCACCGGCGCGGCGGTGCACGACACGTCACCCAGCTTCAGGAAGTAGTGCTCCAGGCCGGTGACGGCCACCGCGTTGCCCGTGGCCAGTGCGGTGCCCAGGCCGTTGGTGCCGGCCAGCCTTTCGTGCCAGCAGCTGCCGGCCACGATGCCGGCGTCCGCACTGCTCATGCTGAAACGGTTGTCGGCGTACAGGTCGAGGATGACGCCGTCGCTGTCGGCAAAGGCCAGCAGGAAATTCGAGCCCGCGATCTGGCGTGACAGCGTTTCCAGTTCGGCCTGTGCCAGCCGACGCACATAGGACGAGCGGTCGCGCCGCCGCGTCAGGTCGGCGGCTTCCACCACCGGCACGGCCACGTTGTCACCCGGTTGCAGCCCGGCTTCCAGGCAGCGCGCCCAGCTGTCCAGGATCACGCCCTGCGGCATGCCATCAGGCGGCAGCGCCATGCCGCGCGCCTTGATGGCGCGTGCATGGGAGTACGAACGGTTGTCGTCCAGGTTCACAACCTGTCTCCTCGTGCCGGTCATGGCCGGCTTGTGCGGTGGCGTTGTGCTCACACGTATGGTCTCCAGACGCTAGCAGCGTGGCGGCGCAGCGGCAAGTGCACCTTTTCTGAACATCCGTGGCACCACCTGTGCAGCCTCTGAACGGGTGCTGGGCTGCCCAGCGTCAAAGTGTCCCCAGGTGTGCGGCCTGGCACATGCGGGTGTACCCCAGATGGAACAGCGATTGCACGCGTGGACCGGGCCGCCCGAATGCCGGGCGGGTGTTTTTGGCCCGTCAGCAAAGCAACCACACCCAGGAGATCCGTCCATGACCTGCAAACCGCTTCCCACCGCTACCGCCATCGCCGCCGCTGCGGTGGCACTGGCCTTTGCGCTGCCGGCCGTAGCGCAGCCCAATCTCGAGAAGCTCAAGCAGATGAAGGTGGCCACCACCGACCTGAACATCCCCGTGGTGCCGCAGACCGGCCGCAACGCCGACGCCATCAAGGCCAACCTGAAGCGCATCAAGATGCCCGCCGGTTTCAGCATCGAGCTGTACGCCGTGGTGCCCGACGCGCGCCACATGGCCGTGGCCCCCAGCACCAACATGCTGTTCGTGGGCACGCGCAAGACCACCGTGTGGGCCGTTACGGACCGCAACAGCGACGGGGTGGCCGACGAGGTGAAGAGCTTCGCACCGAGCCTGAAATTCACCAACCCCAACGGCGTGTGCTGGACCAAGGACGGCTTCCTGATCGTGGCCGAACACAACCGCGTGCTGAACTTCCCCGCCGCCGAGTTCTTCTATGAAGGCCCGGACGTGGCCGTCATCGAGGTGATCCCGCAGGGCAAGCTGATCCCGGTGGAAGAAGAGTCGTACAACCACGGCGCCCGCACCTGCCGCGTCAGCGACGACGGCATGCTGCACGTCACGCTGGGCCAGCCCTACAACGTGCAGCCCAAGGAAAAGGTGGCGCTGTATGAACAGCTGGGCATCGGCGGCATGGTCAAGTTCAACGCCTTCGACGGCAGCAAGCGCGAAGTGGTGGCGCGCGGCGTGCGCAATTCGGTGGGCATGGACATCAACCCCAAGGACAAGAGCGTCTGGTTCACCGACAACCAGACCGACGGCATGGGAGACGAGACGCCCCCGGGTGAACTGAACCGCGTGTCGCGCATGGGTGAACACTTCGGCTACCCGTACATCCACGGCAACAACGTGCAGATTGCCGGCACCGCCGCCGCGCCCGACCTGAAGGACATGCGGCCGCCCGCCAACTGGACCAAGCCGCAGGTGGAATTCCCGGCCCATCAGGCGCAGCTGGGCATGACCTTCTACGGCGGCAAGATGTTCCCGGCGAAGTTCCAGGGCGGCGTTTTCGTGGCCGCGCACGGTTCGTGGAACCGCACCAAGCCCACCGGCGCCTTGATCAACTTCGTGCCCATCAAGGCCGACGGCACAGCCGGCGCCAGCGAAGTGTTTGCTGACGGCTGGCTGGACGAAAATGGCCTGTACCGCGGCCGCCCCGTGGACGTGGCGGTGATGAAGGACGGGTCGATGCTGATCAGCGACGACTTCGCAGGCGCCATCTACCGCGTCACCTACAACCCCTGATGTGGGAGCAGGCCGGGTGCAGCCTGCACTCGGCCATACTGCAGGCCTGTACGGGCCACCCGCACAGGCCTGCCCGGCAGCACCGTCGCCGGGCAGGCCTTTTCACAACCGCCCGCCATCAGTCCTTTTCCATGAATCCGATACCCGCCACCGCAGCGGCGCTGTGCGCACTGCTGACCCTGGCCCCCGCGGCCCAGGCCAATGAACCGTCCGCAGGCCGCCAGAAGGCCCAGGCCTGCGCCGTGTGCCACGGGCCGCTGGGCCAGTCCACCACGCCCGACGCGCCCCACCTGGCCGGCCAGCCGGCCCTGTACACGGCAGCGCAACTGCGCGCCTACCGCAGCGGCGCCCGCAAACACGAGGTCATGGCCGTGATCGCCAAGCCCCTGACCGACGACGACATCGCACACCTGGCCGCCTGGTTCGCCAGCTTGCGCGTCAGCGTGCAAGGGCCCGATTGAACGCCCGCCACTTCACTGTACCCCCACCTGGCCTCTGACCCTGACCCTGACCCTGACCCTGAACATGCACAACCAACGACCCACTCTGCACCGCCTGGCGGCCGCCAGCCTGCTGGCCCTGACGGCTACCGCCCACGCACAGGAAACCGTGGTCATCACTGCCAGTGGCGCCGAGCGCAGGCTGCTGGAAGTGCCGTACGCCGTGGGTGTGGTGTCTGGCGAAGACCTGCGCAACGCCGGGGCGCAGATCAACTTGTCGGAAGTGCTGGCCCGCATACCCGGCATCGTGGCCAGCAACCGCAACAACTACGCGCAAGACCTGCAGATCAATTCACGCGGCTTCGGCGCGCGTGCCAGTTTTGGCGTGCGCGGCATGCGGCTGTACAGCGACGGCATACCCGCCAGTGGCCCCGACGGCCAGGGGCAGGTGTCGCACTTCGACCTGGCCAGCGCCGCCCGCGTGGAGGTGCTGCGCGGCCCGTTCACGGCGCTGTATGGCAGCAGTTCGGGCGGCGTCATCTCGGTGGTCAGCGCAGCGCCCACCAGGGGCGAGGTGTCGGCCGTGGCCGACGCCGGCAGCGACGGCCTGTCGCAGTTCCGCCTGGGCGTGGCTGCGCCTTTGGGCGCTGGCCTGAGCGTGCGCGCCAACATGTCCTATCTGACGATTGACGGCTTCCGCCCACAAAGCAGCGCGGAGCGCACGCTGGGCAACGTGCGCCTGGGTTGGGAAGGCACCAGCGACCGCGTGGTGCTGGTGCTGAACGCGGTGAACCAGCCCGCGCTCGACCCCCTGGGCCTGACGCGCGCGCAGTTCGACGCCGACCCCTACCAGACCACCAGTGTGGCGCTGCCGCAAGACGCGCCGGGCCAGGCCAGCCGTTTCAACACGCGCAAGAACAGCAGCCAGGACCAGGCCGGCGTGAGCTGGCGCCACCGTTTTGACGGCCCCTTTGGCCTGTCGCAAAGCCAGGTGTCGCTGTTCAGCGGCCGGCGCTCGGTGACGCAGTGGCAGGCCATTCCGGTGGCCACGCAGCTCAACCCCACCAACGCCACGCTGACCGAACGCCAACCCGGCGGCGTGATCGACTTCGACCGCCGCTACCAGGGCCTGGACGCGCGCCTGCTGTGGCGCTGGGCGCTGGCCGACAACCGCAACCTGCAGTTGGTGGCCGGCCTGGCCACCGAAAGCTCGCGCGAAGACCGCCGCGGTTTCGAGAACTTCACCGGCAGCGGCACCACGCAGGTGCTGGGCGTGACGGGCAAGCTGCGCCGCGACGAAGAGAACCGCGTCAAGAGCCGCGACGCCTATGTGCAAGCCGAGGCCGAATTCGCACCGCAATGGTCGGCCACGCTGGGTGCGCGCAGCGGCCGGGTGTCGGTCAACTCGACCGACCGTTACATCGTGGGCGGCAACCGCGACGATTCAGGCTCGCTGGCCTACAGCTTCACCAACCCGGTGGCGGCGCTGCAGTGGCGACCGACAGCGCAGTTCAACGTCTACCTCAGCGCCGGCCGCGGTTTCGAAGCGCCCACACAGGGTGAATTGGCCTACCGCCCCGACGGCGGCGCCGGGTTCAACACCGACCTGAAGGCGCAGACCAGCCGCCAGGTGGAACTGGGTGCGAAATGGCGCGGGTCAGCGAGCACACAAGGTTGGGCCGTGGACGCTGCGGTGTTTGACGCCCAGACGAGCAACGAAATCGGCGTGGCCACCAACAGCGGTGGCCGCAGCACCTTCCGCAACGTGGGCAGCACGCAGCGGCGCGGCGCCGAACTGGGCGCCACCGTGCCACTGGCGAAGACGCTGCGCGCGCAGCTGAGCCTGACCTGGCTGGACGCCACCTACACCGACGGTTTTGCCGTCTGTGCCGCCGTGCCCTGCACGACGCCCACGGTGCCGGTGCCGGCCGGCAATCGCATCGCCGGCACGCTGCAGCGCAGCGCTTATGCCGAACTGGCCTGGCAGCCCGTGAAGGCGCTGGAACTGGCGGCCGAGGTGCGTGGCCAGGGCCGCTTGCCGGTGAACGACGTGAACAGCGACTTCGCTGGCGGCTTCGGCCTGCTGGCGCTGCGCGCACGCTGGCAACTGCCCATGCCCGACCCCAAGCAGGGCCAGGTGGACGTGCTGGTGCGCGTGGACAACGTGGCCAACCGCAAGGTGGCCGGCAGTGTCATCGTCAACGAAGGCAACAGTCGGTTCTTCGAGCCGGCGGCAGGGCGCAGCAACTTGCTGTCGCTGCGGTACACGGTGCCGTTCTAAGCGCAGCAGGCCTGAAATGAAAACCGCGCCGCCGGGAGGGGGCGCGGTTTTTTCTTTGGCATCGTCAACGCGGGTTGCCGGTCCAGACCCGACGCGCTGCGCAGCCGGGCGGGGGCGAGAGGCTGAGGGCTGGCCCGCAGCGGAAGCCCCAAGCCCGTCAGGCGGCCTGTTTCTGCGCAGCGCCCAAGATGCGCACCAGCGCGTTTTCCAGGTTGGCCACGCTGCGGTCCACGTTGTGCAGCTTGTCCAGGCCAAACAGGCCGACGCGGAAGGTCTTGAAGTCGGCAGCTTCGTCGCACTGCAGCGGCACGCCGGCGGCGCTTTGGATGCCTTCCCCCAGGAAAGCCTTGCCGGTGTGCAGGCCGGCGTCGTCGGTGTAGCTGACCACCACACCGGGCGCCTGGAAGCCTTCAGCGGCCACCGTGCGGATGCCGTTGCGGGCCATCAGCGCGCGCACCTTCTGGCCCAGTTCCCACTGCTCGGCGCGCAGCTTTTCAAAGCCGTAGGCTTTGGTTTCCAACATCACGTCGCGCGTGATGGTCAGCGCGTCTGTGGGCAAAGTGGTGTGGTAGCCGTAGGCGCCGGCTTCGTAGGTTTCCATGATCTGCAGCCACTTCTTCAGGTCGGCGGCAAAGCTGCTGCTGGTGGTGCTGTCGATGGCCGTGCGGGCGCGGTCGCTCAGCATCACAAACGCGCAGCAGGGTGAACCGCTCCAGCCTTTTTGCGGTGCGCTGATCAGCACGTCAACACCGGTGGCCTGCATGTCCACCCAGGCCGCGCCGCTGGCGATGCAGTCCAGCACCAACAGGCCGCCCACTTCGTGCGTGGCTTCGGCCACGGCGCGCAAGTAGTCGTCGGGCAGGATCATGCCGGCCGAGGTTTCCACGTGCGGCGCAAACACCACTGCGGGCTTTTCGGCACGGATGGCGGCCTGCACCTCGGCAATGGGTGCCGGCGCGTAAGCCTGCTGGCGGCCCGTGGCCACCGGGCGGGCCTTCAGCACGGTGCTGCTGCTGGCGATGCGGCCCATGTCGAGAATTTGCGTCCAGCGGAAGCTGAACCAGCCGTTGCGGATGACCAGCGTTTTCTGGTCGGTGGCGAACTGGCGCGCCACGGCTTCCATGCCGAAGGTGCCGCTGCCGGGCACCACCACAGCCGAACGCGCGTTGTAGACCTCTTTCAGCACGCCAGAGATGTCGCGCATGACACCCTGGAACTTGGCGGACATGTGGTTGAGCGCACGGTCGGTGTAGACCACCGAATACTCGAGCAGGCCATCGGGGTCGACGTTGGGCAGAAGGGCGGGCATGGTGCAGGGTCTCCAGGTCAGGGCGCTGGTGTGGCGCGGTCCGGGTTGGGCTCGGAAAAACGCCAGGCCCGGTGCAGCGCCGGCCTTCGCCAGCAGGGCGGCAAGCTTAGCACCGGGGGCGCAAGGCCGCTCCCCGGGCCTGGGCTGCAACCGTTTGCAACGGCCTGCTGGATGACGGGTTCAACGCATTCAGGGTTTACGCGCGGGCTTGGGGCGTGTGCGCAAGCGAATACAGTGCTGCATCTTTTCAAGCCGGCCAGCACCCGGGCCGGCACTGCACCCAGGCAGCACCCATGCGGATCCAGCATCTGATTGACGGCCGGCCGGTCGACAGCCCGCAGACCTTCGAAACCGTCAACCCGGCCACCCAGGACGTGCTGGCCGAAGTGGCTGCCGGCGGCGAAGCCGAAGTCCACGCCGCGGTGGCCGCGGCCAAGGCCGCCTTCCCGAAATGGGCCGGGCTGCCAGCCAACGACCGTGCGCGGCTGATGCGCCGGCTGGGTGAACTGATCGCGACACACGTGCCCGACATCGCGCGCACCGAAACACAGGACACCGGCCAAGTCATCGCGCAAACCGGTCAGCAGCTGGTGCCGCGTGCCGCCGACAACTTCCACTACTTCGCCGAGATGTGCGTGCGTGTGGACGGCCACACCTACCCCACGCCCACGCACCTGAACTACACGTTGTTCCACCCGGTGGGCGTGTGCGCGCTGATCAGCCCGTGGAACGTGCCTTTCATGACCAGCACCTGGAAAGTGGCGCCGGCGCTGGCCTTCGGCAACACGGCGGTGCTGAAGATGAGCGAGCTGTCGCCACTGACGGCTTCGCGCCTGGGTGAACTGGCGCTGGAAGCCGGCATCCCCGCCGGCGTGCTGAACATCGTGCACGGCACCGGCCGTGAAGCCGGTGAGCCGCTGTGCCGTCACCCCGACGTGCGCGCCATCAGCTTCACCGGCAGCACGGCCACCGGCAACCGCATCGTGCAGGCAGCAGGCCTGAAGAAGTTCAGCATGGAGCTTGGCGGCAAGAGCCCGTTCGTGGTTTTCGAAGACGCCGACCTGCCACGCGCGCTGGACGCTGCCGTGTTCATGATCTTCAGCAACAACGGCGAACGCTGCACCGCGGGCAGCCGCATCCTGGTGCAGAAAAGCATCTACGCCGACTTCGTGGCGAAGTTCACCGAACGCGCCAAGCGCATCACTGTGGGCGACCCGCTGGACGAGCGCACCATCATGGGCCCGCTGATCAGCCCGGCCCACTTGGCCAAGGTGCGCAGCTACATCGAGATGGGCCCGAAAGAGGGCGCCACGCTTGTGTGCGGCGGGCTGGACGCACCCGATCTGCCCGCGCACCTTCAGCGCGGCAATTTCGTCAAGCCCACCGTGTTTGCGGATGTCGACAACAGCATGCGCATCGCGCAGGAAGAGATCTTCGGGCCTGTGGCCTGCCTGATCCCGTTTACCGACGAGGCCGACGCCATCCGCCAGGCCAACGACATCGCCTACGGGCTGAGCAGCTACGTCTGGACTGAAAATATCGGCCGCGCGCACCGCGTGGCGGCGGCCGTCGAGGCCGGCATGTGCTTCGTCAACAGCCAGAACGTGCGCGACTTGCGACAGCCGTTCGGCGGCACCAAGGCCAGCGGCACTGGGCGCGAGGGCGGCACCTGGAGCTATGAAGTTTTTCTGGAGCCCAAGAACGTGGCGGTCTCGCTGGGCGGTCACCACATTCCGCACTGGGGGGTGTGAGGTGGTGGCGGGCGGGACAGTCGATATGAGTGCCACTTGGCCTGCGCGGTCCATCGTTCTGTGGCGGTCGCGGGCGCTTGGAGTGCCCCACTCCGCTCATGTCCCCCGGGTCGGGCTGCGCCCGCCCCTCCTCCTTTACTTCGCTCCGCACAACGCCCCAACCGGCTTCGCTCCACCCGCACTTGGCGGCGGCGGAAAAGCGACCGACGCGGGATGGCACGGCTGCGAAAGGGTGCCAGGAATCTACCCTGACGAACGAATACGTAGTTATCCTCTGGCCGGACTTTCCGTGCCCTCGATTGCAATGACAGGGGCAACGGGCCTGCGGAAAAATT
>JAYSXE010000171.1:0-18755 GCA_043717565.1 Burkholderiales bacterium
CGTCACTTCCAGCCGCATGGGCGGGTTGACGGCGTTGATGTCCAGCAGGTTGGGCTTGGGGCCGATGAAGCAGTTCAGGCTCATCACGATCGCTTCCCGGATGGGGTCGATCGGCGGGTTGGTGACCTGCGCAAACAGTTGCTTGAAGTAGTTGAAGAGGGGTTTGTTCTTGTCCGACAGCACGGCCAGCGGGCTGTCGTTGCCCATGCTGCCGATGCCTTCTTCTCCGTTGGCGGCCATGGGCGCCAGCAGGAACTTGATGTCTTCCTGCGTGTAGCCAAAAGCCTGCTGGCGGTCCAGCAGGCTGGCTTCGAACTGCATCGGCTCGGCCTGCGCTTCCACGCTGTCCAGCCGGATGCGCACGTTGTCGATCCACTGCCGGTAGGGGCGCGCGTTGGCGTACTGGTTCTTCAGCTCTTCGTCGTCGACGATGCGGCCCTGTTCCAGGTCGATCAGGAACATCTTGCCCGGTTGCAAGCGCCATTTCTTGACGATGCGGCTTTCGGGCACCGGCAGCACGCCGCTTTCAGACGCCATCACCACCAGGTCGTCGTCGGTGACGATGTATCGGGCGGGCCGCAGACCATTCCGGTCCAGCGTGGCGCCGATCTGCTTGCCGTCGGTGAACACCATGGCGGCCGGGCCGTCCCAGGGTTCCAGCATCGCGGCGTGGTATTCATAAAACGCGCGGCGGCGGGGGTCCATGTGTTCATGGTTCTCCCACGCTTCCGGAATCATCATCATCGCCGCGTGCGCCAGCGGGTAGCCGGCCATCGTCAGCAGTTCCAGCGCGTTGTCGAACGTGGCGGTGTCACTCTGGTGTTCAAAGCTGATGGGGTACAGCTTCTTCAGGTCATCGCCCAGCACCGGGCTCTTCATCACGCCTTCACGGGCGCGCATCCAGTTGAAGTTGCCTTTGACGGTGTTGATCTCGCCGTTGTGCGCCACGAAGCGGTAAGGGTGCGCCAGCGGCCATTCCGGGAAGGTGTTGGTGGAAAAACGCTGGTGCACCAGCGCCAGCGCACTGGTGGCGCGCGGGTCTTGCAGGTCCAGGTAATACGTGCCCACCTGGTCGGCCAGCAGCAGGCCCTTGTAGATGATGGTGCGGCAGCTCATGCTGGGCACGTAGTACTCGCGGCTGTGTGTGAGCTTCAGCGCCTGGATGGCTGCGCTGGCGGTCTTGCGGATGACGTAGAGCTTGCGTTCCAGCGCGTCGGGCACGATGACATCGGCACCACGGCCGATGAAGATCTGGCGAATGACGGGTTCCTTGGCGCGCACGGCCGGGCTCATGGGCATGCTGCGGTCCACCGGCACGTCGCGCCAGCCCAGCAGCACCTGGCCTTCGGCCTTCACCGCGCGTTCCAGTTCCTGTTCGCAGGCCAGGCGCGAAGCGCTTTCCTTGGGCAGGAAGATCATGCCCACGCCGTATTCGCCCGGGGGCGGCAGCGCGACACCCAGGGTGCCGTCGGGCGCCTGGCCCGAGGTGGCCATCTCAGCGCGCAGGAAATCGTCGGGAATCTGGATCAGGATGCCGGCGCCGTCGCCCATCAGCTTGTCGGCGCCCACCGCGCCGCGGTGGTCCAGGTTTTCCAGGATCTTCAGGCCTTGCTCGACGATGCCGTGCGCCTTCACGCCCTTGATGTTGGCGATGAAGCCCACGCCGCAAGCGTCGTGTTCGCCGTGCGGGTTGTACAGCCCGTGCTCGGCCAGTTGCTGGATCTCGGCGTCCTGGGCGCCGAGGGTGTCCGGGGTGGCGATGGGCGTGGGGGTTTTGGCTCGCATGGGCAGGCTTCTGTGGCAGGCAGGGTGGTACGGCAGGAAGAAACTGTCGACATCGGCGCAGCACGCCGGCTCGATCAAAAGGACCGCGAGATTACCGCAGTGCAGCATGCTGAACAAGCTCAATAAATGGGGTCAGACCCTATGAAATCTGATCGAGTCTGAGCGGTGATTTTAGTGGGGACATATCAATCTCTTCATTGGAACGGCCTGCCGAAATCAGCGACCCGATGTCACGGCCGACCAGTGCCGTCCGAAGCATGCGCCATGCCAGCCCGGCGGCCAACTGCGGCCAAGGGCCAAAGGGCCTGCTCAGCGGTTTAGCGTGTCAGGTCTTGCGCGGCCGACCGCGCGGTCTGGGCTGGCTGGGCCGGGCCACTGCGGTGGACAGGGTCCGCAGGAAGCCCTCGTCGCCCGCCGCCCAACCGCCCAGCACGGCTGCGCGCAAAAGCGCTGCGCGCCCCACGGGCAGGCCCTGGGCCAGCAGGGCCTGCCACTGGTGCTGCCGTTCAAAAGGCGTGTTTCCCAGCGCCCAATACTCGGGCGGGTCGGTCAGCCAGGGCCAGCGTGCCCCGCCGCCGTGCTGCGCTGCGCTGTTGCAGGACGGTGCCGCCGCGGTGCTTTCCACCCACAAAAGGGCATCGCGCAACAGCGGGCCGGGTGCCACCACGGCCGATCGGAAACGCCCCGCCCACAGGCTGCCAGCACCGCCATGCCGGCGGTTGTAAGCACTGACATAGCGGCGGCCCACCGCCTGCATCAGGCCACCCAGCGCTTCGGCCGTTTCTGGGGTGGCCAGCAAGCGCACCTCGTGGTCGTCCAGCGCAAAGGCGTGCAGCGCGCACCGTTCTGTGGCCAAGGCCTGCTGCAGCGCGTGCAGATAGGCCTGGCGGTCGGTGTCGTCCACAAACACCGGGCGCGCGCCCTGCCCACGCTGCAGCACGGCGTGGGCGTGGCCGGCGAGGGCCAGGCGGGGCAGGCGGGCCATGGCGTGTCTGGGCAGGCCTAGTCCACCACGGGGAACAGGCGCCGCCCGGTCAGGCGGTGGTGCTCTCGCAGCGCAAAGCGGTCGGTCATGCCGGCGATGTAGTCGGCCACGGTGCGGTGCAGGGCCGGGCGCTGGCGGTGTTCTTCAGGCAGTTCTTGCGGCACGGCGGTGTAAGCCGAAAACAGCTCGGCCACCACTTGGCGGGCACGGTCGGTCATGGCCGTGACCTGCGGGTGGCGGTAGAGCGCTTTAAACAGAAAGCGCTTCAGCTCGTCAGCCTGTACGCGCAACGGTTCGCTCAGCCGGGCCAGCGGCGCGGCCTGTGCGCGCACCCCGTCGGCGTGCTGCACGCCGGCAGCTTGCACGGCGGCAGCCGTGGACTGCACAAGGTCGCCCACCTGGGCCGACAACATGCGGCGCAGGCACTCGGCCAGCAGGCGCCGCTGCTGGCCAACCGCCAGCGCGGGGTGGTCTTGCAGCACCTGCTGCCGCCAGTGGGCCAACAACGGCACGTCCTGCAACTGCGCCCAGTCGATCAGGCCCGAACGCAGACCGTCGTCCACGTCGTGGGCCGCATAGGCCAGTTCGTCGGCCAGGTTCACCAGTTGGGCTTCCAGGCTGGGCTGCGTGCCGGTTAGAAAGCGCTGGGCAGGTCCTTCCGGCTCGGCCGCAATCAGCCGTTCGGCGTTGCGGCGCGAGCAGTGTTTCAGGATGCCTTCGCGGGTTTCGAATGTCAGGTTCAGGCCGTCGAAGGCCGGGTAGCGCTCTTCCAGCCGGTCCACCACACGCAGGCTTTGCAGGTTGTGCTCGAAGCCGCCGTGCGCCTGCATGCACCGGTGCAGCGCGTCCTGCCCGGCGTGGCCAAAAGGCGTGTGGCCCAGGTCGTGGGCCAGTGCAATGGCCTCCACCAGGTCTTCGTTGAGTTGCAGCGCACGCGCGGCCGAACGGCCCAGCTGCGCCACTTCCAGCGAATGCGTCAGCCGCGTGCGGAACAGGTCGCCTTCGTGGTTGATGAAGACCTGGGTTTTGTAGACCAGCCGCCGAAAGGCCGAGCAGTGCACGATGCGGTCGCGGTCGCGCTGGTGTTCATGGCGCGGCGGCGACGGGGCCTGCGGCTGACGGCGCCCGCGCGACTGGCTGGGGTGGCAGGCCCAGGGGGCCAGGTTGTCGCCGTTCACGCGGTGGCGGTGTGCCGTTCGATCACACGCTGCACGGTGTCGTCTTCCACGGCACGCACTGCAGCGCGGCCCGGCTCGGAAATGACCACATAGCGCACGGCGCCGGCCTCGGCTTTCTTGTCCACCCGCATCAGCTCGAACCAGCGGTCCATGGGCATGGTGGGGGCCTGCACCGGCAGGCCGGCGCGTTCCACCAGGCGCTGCAGCCGGGTGGCAAAGCTGGCGGGCACCAGCCCCAGCTCGGCCGACAGGTCGGCCGCCAGCACCATGCCGCAGGCCACGCCCTCGCCGTGCAGCCATTGGCCGTAACCCATGCCGGTTTCGATGGCGTGGCCAAAGGTGTGGCCAAAATTCAGAATGGCGCGCAGCCCGCCTTCGCGCTCGTCCTGTTCGACGACCCAGGCCTTGATCTCGCACGAACGCTGCACGGCATACGACAGTGCAGCCAGGTCCCGCGCGAGCAGGGCGTCCATGTGTTCTTCCAGCCAAGCCATGAAAGCCATGTCGGCAATGGGCCCGTACTTGATGACTTCGGCCAACCCGGCGCGCAGTTCGCGTTGGGGCAGCGTGTTCAGCGTGGACAGGTCGCACAACACCCGCGCCGGTTGGTAGAACGCGCCGATCATGTTCTTGCCCAGCGGATGGTTGATGGCCGTTTTGCCGCCCACCGAAGAATCCACCTGGGCCAGCAAGGTGGTGGGTATCTGCACAAAAGGCACACCCCGCATGTAGCTGGCCGCCGCGAAGCCGGTGATGTCACCCACCACACCGCCGCCCAGCGCATACAGCACCGTCTTGCGGTCGCAGCCCTGGCCCAGCAGGTGGTCAAACAACCGGTTCAGCGTTTCCCAGTTCTTGTGCTGTTCACCGTCGGGCAGCAGCACGCGGCTGACGACGAGGTGCCGCTGGGCCAGACTGGCTTCCAGCGCGGCGCCGTGCAGGGCATGCACGGTGGGGTTGCTGACGACCACGGCGTGGTGGGCTTTCGGCAGCCCTTCAAAAGACGCGGCGCGGCCCAGCAGGCCGCCCTGGATGTGGATGTCGTACCGGCCCGAAGGCGTGTTAACCGGAACGAGCAGGGGCGCTGCCGGGTCTGCAGGCCCGGAACTCAGGGGCGGTGCGCATTGCGGGTCTGGCGGTGCATGCAGGCTCATGCCGCCAGTTTAGTGCCGCGGCAGCGGGTCCCCAGTGGGTTGAGATACAGCGTCCTGCGCGGGGGCAGAGTGCCGGTCGGTTGCCGGGTCGCGCGTGCGCGCAGGGCTGGGGTCAACGCCCGACGGCACGGTTCCGGGGTCGACCAGGCCGGCAAGTTCCAGCTGCATCAGCACCATGCCCAGCAGTGCCGGCACCGAAGGCCTTGCCGCTTCCACCACGAAGTGTGCGGTTCGGCGGTACAGCGGGTCGCGCTCACGGTACAGGTCGCGCAGTCGCTTTTGCGGGTCTTGCACCTGCAGCAACGGCCGCTGCGTGTCGTGGCGCAGACGTCGGAACAGTTCTTCGGGCGTGGCGCGCAAGTAGATGACGTGGCAGCGTGAATGCAAGGCGTCGCGGTTGGAAGGCCGCAGCACCGCACCACCGCCGGTGGCCAGCAGGGTGTCGGGTTCCTGCGTCAGCGCCTCGATCGTTTCCTGTTCCAGGTCGCGAAAGGCTTCCTCGCCGTTGCGTTCAAACAGATCGCGGATGGGCATGCCCAACGCGGTTTCGATTTCATGGTCGCTGTCGACAAACCGAAGCCCGAGCTGCCGCGCAAGATGCCGCCCGACAGTGGACTTTCCACAGCCGGGCATGCCGATGACGGCCAGGCGCACGGGTGGCGACTCAGTTCGGGTTGGCGCAGTTGGTACTGATGCGGTAAGGGCTGATGACAAACGCTGGCGGCGGGTCTTCCTTGATCAGGGCCTGGGCGTCAACCGGCAACTCGCCCGCAAATCGAGCGCGCGACTCCGTGCCCGAGATGCCCGACGCCGTAACCGTGATGACGAAATCCACCCAGCTTCCCAGGTCACGGCCGTATTCGATCTGGACAATGGCCAGGCCGTTGGTGTCGGTGCGAGCCGAGTTCACCATCTTGATGGCCACATCGGCCTTGCGGGGGTCGAGTTCGCCGTTGCCGTTGACGTCTTCACCGGCTTCGCGCACACCGTTTCGATTCACGTCTTCATTGGTGCAACGTGTCAATGGGTTGCGGGTCCGATCCCACCGCGTGCCGTCCCACGTGTAGAAGCCCTTGAGGTAGCTGGTGAGGTCGATCGATGGCGTGATCTGCACATCGGCCTTGGCTTGACCGGCGGCATCAACGACCATGACCACGAACTCCTTGATGTAGGTCAGGTTTGCCGCACCGCTCTTGATCAGTTCGTTGGTGCGGATGTTCACTGACAGCGCCTCGGACGTCACCGTCAGCGTGCTCGTGGCCCGGTTGCTCATGGTGGCGCAGTTGGCAACCGGAAAGTCGATGGTGTCGAAACACACGCCCACGGTGATGCCGTTGGTGGGGCTGGACCTTTGGCCCGGCGTGAACGTGGCGCGCGCAACGCCGGTGTCGTCGGAATAGGCATAGTCGCCGCCCAGCCAGCCCACGACACCGTCGCTGTTGGTGTTGTTGCCCGCCAGGTCGAAGCGGGCGCGCACGTTCTTGATGGGTTGGTTGTTGGCACCCAGGAACAGCGCACGCAATTCCACCTGGTTGTTGGTGCCGTTGACGGGGTTGACGGTGACCACGCTGGGGGTGGGCGTCAGGGAGGCCGAGCGGGGCAATTCAGCGGCGGCCGGCACCGTGCCGCTGCCGGCCTTGATCTGCACGTCCACCAAGCGCGATTCGCCGGCTGCAGTGGCGGTGAAAGTCAGGTTTCCAGCGGTCGCCGGGGCGTCGTACAGGAAGACATACTTGCCGTTCAAATCGGTGGTGCCGATCGTGGGCGTCCGTCCAGGGGCTGACACGGTGACTTGCTGTGCCGCCATGGCAGCGGTGTTGGCGTCAAACAGCCTGAACTCAACTTGATTGCTTCGGGTGCCTGCGTCAACCAGCGGCGCGAAAGACGCTGTCAGCGAAGCCCCGGTCACCGCAAAAGAAGCCGTGCGGGTCAGCGCGCCGCTGGACGCGGTGACGAACACGACCCGGCTGCTGCGGTCTGCGCCCACGCCCACGTTGGCCACCACATTACCGTTCGCGTTGGTGACCGTGCCGCTGACCACGGCGACTGCGTTGCTGTCCACGGTGAAGGTGATCGGAATCCCGGCCAGCGCATTGCGCCGCGAGTCCACGGCCGTGGCCGTAGCCACGATGTTGCTGCTGCCGTTGTTGGTGAGTGAACCGGACGACAGGGCCAGCGTCAGGTCAGCCGCCACCGGTGCCACCGTGCTGGGCACATCCACCACCTGCAGTTGCTTCGAAACCGTCAACGCGCCCGCCGTTGCCGTGACCGTGACCACCCGATTGGTGCTGTTGCCACCGGTGCCGATGCTTGCCGTCAGCACACCCGACGCATTGGTGGCCGTGCCCGATGGCGCCACCGTGGCGCCCTGGTTCACGCTGATCGCCACCACCACGCCCGGCAGCACATTGCGCTTGGCGTCCAGCGCCGTGACATTGGCCGTGACCGCCTGTGTGCCGTTGTTGGCGATGGTGGCCGCCGTCAGGTTCAGCAGCAGGTCCGATGGCGCCGTGCCGCCCACGGCGCCACCAGCGTCCTGAACCGTCAGTTGGGTGGTCTTGGTGATGTTGCCCGACGTGGCGGTGACGGTGATGGTGCGCGGCGTGCGGTCGGCACCGATGCCGATGGTGGCGTCGAGCCTGCCGCCGGTGTCTGTGACGGCGCCCTTGGGTGTGGCGACGGCGTTGCTGTTCACACTGATGACCACGGGCACACCGGCAATGGTGTTGCGGTTGCCGTCGATGGCCGTGGCCGTGGCCACCACCGTTTCATTGCCAGTGTTTGAAACCGAATTGGCACCCAGCACCAGGACCAGGTCGTTGGCACTTGGGGTGACCACGGGGACGCCACCGCCAGTGCCACTGCCGCTGCCTGGCCCAAACGTGGAAGTGCCTGAAGCGCCACCACCACCGCCACAACCAGCCAGCGCCAAAACCAAAGCGGCCGCGGGCACTGCCCACCAAGCTTTGAACTGCTTCAAAACGTTCATCGTCAGTACCCCTGTGCGGTTCTCATGCCTCGCTGCACCAGGTGTTGACCGCGCACCGGCGGCCCCTGAAGCAGGAGCGCGGGCCCCTCAAGGGCCCTGGTGTCTTAGCGTGTCGTGGAACGGTCGGTCACGATCTTTGGCGTGATGAAAACCAGCATTTCAGTCTTGCGCGTGGTCTTCACCCGGTTCTGGAACAGCAGCCCCAAAAAGGGGATGTCGCCCAACAGCGGCACCTTGTTGATGTCGTTCTGTTCGTCTTGCGTGAAGATGCCGCCAATGACCACGGTGCCACCGTTTTCAACCAGCACCTGCGTCTTGACCTGCTTGGTGTTGATGGCCGGGCCGGCATTGGTCAGCGCGCCGCGGCTGTCCTTGTTCACTTCCACATCGAGAATGACGTTGCCTTCGGGCGTGATCTGTGGCGTCACTTCCAGCCGCAGGCTGGCTTTCTTGAACGACACCGAGGTGGCGCCGCTGGAGGTGGCCTGCTGATACGGAATCTCTTCGCCCTGCTCGATGCGCGCCTTGGTCTGGTCGGCCGTGATGACGCGGGGGCTGGACACCACGTTGCCGCGGCCCTCGGCTTCCAGGGCCGAAATTTCCAGGTTCAGGAAACGGTTGGCCGTGGCGCCGAACAGCGACAGGGCAAAGCTGGCTGCGTTGGCGCCAGAGAACGAACCGGTGTTGGCCGGCAGGTTGACGAATTGGTTATTGAATGCACCGGCTCCGTCCACTGTAAATGAGCCATTCGGTTGGTTGGTTTGCGCCGATATGGCGTTGTAGTTGCCACCGGGTACGATGTAGTTGTTGCCGCCAACGCCGTAACCCGGCACGCCGCCGCGCAGGCCACGCAGATCTGCGGAGCCCAGTTTCACACCCAGTGAACGCCCGAAGCTGTCGTCGGCTTCGACGATGCGGGCCTCGATCAGCACCTGCCGCACGGGAATGTCGATCTTGGCGATCAGCGCCTGGATCTCTTCCAGCTTGCTGGGCACGTCGGTGACGAAGAGCTGGTTGGTGCGGCTTTCAAAGATGACGCTGCCACGCGTTGACAGCATGCGGGTGGCCTGGGCCGCGCCAGAGGCGCCCGAGTTCGCCTGCGACTGGCCGGTCAGGCCCTTGGCCACGTCTTCGGCCTTGGTGTAATTCAGCTGGAAGGCCTGGGTGCGTGTGGGTTCCAGGTCGGCAATCTTTTTCTTGGCTTCCAACTCGACCTGCTCTTTTGCGGCCAGTTCTTCCTTCGGCGCAATCCACAGCACGTTGCCGTTCTTGCGCACACCCAGCGCCTTGCTCTGCAGGATGATGTCCAGCGCCTGGTCCCAGGGCACGTCTTTCAGGCGCAGCGTGACGTTGCCCGTGACAGTGTCGCTGGTAACGACGTTGAAATTGGTGAAGTCGGCGATCACCTGCAGCAGCGCGCGTACTTCGATGTTCTGGAAATTCAGGCTGAGTTTTTCGCCCTGGAAGCCCGGGCCCTGCACCAGCTTGTTGGCGTCCACCTTCATGGGCCGCACTTCCAGCACGAACTGGTTGTCGCTTTGGTAGGCGCTGTGTTCCAGGACCCAGTGGGTTCCACCACCATGCGCACGCGGTCACCGTTCTGGAACGTGGTGACCGTTTTCACCGGGGTGCCGAAATCGGTGACGTCCAGCCGGCGGCGCAGTTTCTCAGGCAATGTGGAACGCAGGAATTCCACCACCAGCGTCTGGCCCTGCTGGCGGATGTCCACCCCCACCTGTGTGCTGGGCAGCGTGACCACCACGCGGCCGGCGTTCTCTGCGCCACGCCGGAAGTCGACATCGCGCAGCGCAAGGGGTTCGGTGTTTTGCGCGGGCGCAAACAGCGTGGCGGGCGCGGGCGGAGGCGCGGCCACGGCTGGCGCTACGGGCAGCGCAGCGGCCAGTGGCGCAGCAGCTGCGGCTGCGGGAGGTGCGGCCGCCACTGCGGGGGCTGCAGTGGGCGCCGACGATGCCGCCGATGTTTCGGCGGCCAGGTTGCCGCTGCCGTTGTCCAGAATGATCAACAGCGCCTTGCCCTGCAGCAGCGCCCTGTAGCTGGAAGCGGTCTTGAGGTTCAGCACCAGGCGTGTGCGGTCGACTCCCTGGGCCAGCGCCACCGAGCGCAGATTGCCCTGATTGATGTCGATGGCATTGCGGCCCAGCGCATTGCCGACGCCGGGCAGGTCGATGGCGATCCGCGGCGGCGCCTGGACCGAGAACCCGGTGGGAATGGCAGGCAAGGCTTCTGAAAGCTCGATGCGGACAACCTCGGTACCACCTTGCTGGCTGCTGGTGATGGACTGCACCGCGTTCTGTGCCTTGGCCACCATTGGCGCCAGCAACGCGCTGGCGCCAATGAGGGCAGCAAGTGCAGCTCGCCAGTGGAACATGGTTGGGTTCTCCTGTTTGTTTTTCATCGCGCCCGCTCCTGGAGCTGCAGCGTCACCGGGCGCTCTATCCACTCGCCTGCTGCGTCTTGAACGATTTCGCGCAGCGCGATGTCTGTTTCCGAAATCCGCACCACCCGGCCGTAGTTCTGGCCCAGATAGTCACCGGTCTTCACCTGGTACAGCAGGTTGTCCACGCGCAGCAGCGCAAAGGACCGACCTTGCTTGTTCACGCTGCCCACCATGCTCATGTTGTCCAAGGGAAAGGCCTCCAAGGGCTCTTTGCGCCGATTGAGTTCGACCGACAGCATGGAGTTCGGTTGTTGCGCCTCTTGCTTGAGCGCAACACTCAGCTTTTGTGTGCTGAAAGGGTCAACGGCCTGCGCACCGGTGTAGGGCTGGGGGTCGAACTTCTTGGGCGGCTGCAACGGCGTCACGTTGGGCTTGATTTCGCGCCGCCGTTGTTCCATCCAGTCGCGCAGCTCGGTCTGGTCGGCACTGCACCCAGCCAGCGCCAGCACCAGGCCGGCGCCTATCAAGACCAGCACACGGCGCACGGGGCTGACCCTGGCTTCATGAAGGCCGCGTGCTGGTTTCATTTCTTCGCCCCCGCTGCCTTGGCTTGCGCGGCGCGCTGTTCAGCAATTTCGGTTGGGTCCAGGTAGCGGTAGGTGCGGGCCGTGGCCTCCAGCACCAACGCACCGGCCGCGTCTTTCGCGGCAGAGGGTGAGATGCCCAGGTTCTGCAGCGTCACGATGCGCGACAGGTTGGCCACGTCGCCAGCAAATGCCCCAACGTCGTGATATCGGCCGCTGACCTTGATGGCGATGGGCAATTCAGCGTAGTAGTCCTTGACCTCGATCTGCCCCGGCTTGAACAGTTCAAACTGCAGGCCGCGGCCCAGCCCGGCCTGGTTGATGTCTGACAGCAAGGCATCGATCTCGGACTTGCCCGGCAATTGTTTCTCCAGCTGCGTCACGTATTCCTGAACCTGAAGCTTTTGCTTGCGCAGCTCGCCCAGGTTCACTGCCTGCGTCAGTGCCTTTTCATAGGTCGTTTTCAGGCGTGGTTCGTCGGCGCGCACGCGCTCCAGTTCGTCGGTGGCATCTGACACCACCAGGAACCAGCCCAGGCCGATGGCTGCCAGCGCCGCAGCCAGCCCGGACGCCATTTTCGGCAGCAGGGGCCATTGCCCGGGTTCGCGCGGGTTGAGGTTGCGGAACTGCGAAGCCGCATGATCCACCAGACCACTGAGTTCGAAATTGACGGTAGAAGGTTTGGCCACAGGGTTCGCCTTCAGGACACTTTGGCCGGCAGGTTGGTGGCGGTTGCCGGCTTGGCCGGGCCCGTGGCGGGTGCAGCCGAAGCCGCGCCAGCGGGCGCTGCAGACGGCGGCCGCTTGAGCGAAACGCGCATCAGGAAGTCAAATACGCGGCGTTGTTCCTTGTTCGGGCCCAACGCGGTGCCCGACTTGATTTCGATCAGCTCGGGTTTCTCAAGCCACGCCGAGTTGTACGACGTGTTGCGCAGCAGTTCCGACACCCGCTCGTTGGTCTGCGCCTGGCCAGAGATGCTGACGATGTTGCCGGCCTGCTTGATGGTTTGCAGATACACGCCCTCGGGTGTCTGCTTCACCAATTCGTTCAACAGGTGCACCGGCACGTTGCGGTCGGTCTGCAGGTCTTCAACCGCCTTCTTGCGCGCGTTCAGGGCATCGATTTCGGTGCGCAGGTTGGCGATGTCGCGGATTTGCGCGTCGAGCTTGGTCGTTTCTTCCCGCAGGAAGCTGTTGCGGGCCTCTTGCGCCGACGTCAGCTGGGACAGCACCGTGTACCAGATGATGGCGATGGCCACGCCCGCCAGGACCGCAGCCAGCAACCCGGCAAAGAAGGCGCGCTTGCGTTGTTGGCGCCTTTCCTCACGGTGCGGCAGCAGGTTGATCAGGATCACTGCAGGAACCTCCGCATCGCCAGGCCGCAAGCCGTCAGATACGACGGCGCCTCGCGGCGCATGCGGTTCTCACGCACAGACGGGCTCAGCTGCATGTTCTCGAAAGGGTTCACCACGTTGGACGCAAAGCCGGTGAGGTCGGTCACGCGGTCTTTCAGGCCCGGCAGGGTGGCGGTGCCGCCCGCCAGCATCACGTAGTGCACCTTGTGGTGCGGCGTGCTGGTGAAGAAATACTGCAGCGCGCGGCCGATTTCTTGCGACAGGCTGTCCACAAATGGCGCCAGGATGGCGCTTTCATAGTCTTCAGGCAGGTCACCCGACAACTTCTTGGCCTCGGCCTCTTCGAAAGAAAAGCCGTACTGGCGCGAGATCAGCTGCGTGAGTTGCGAGCCGCCAAAAGCCTGGTCGCGGTCGTACAGCATTTCGTCGTCGCGAAGCACCTTCAGGCTCGTGGTGTCGGCACCAATCTCGAACAGCGCCACCAGCGCGTCGCGCCCGTTGTTGGGCAGCGAAGCCACGACACGGCTCATGGCCAGCCGCGATGCGTGCGACTCGATGTCCAGCACCGCTGGCCGCAGACCCGCGGCTTCAGCCAGACCCTGGCGGTCGTTGACGCGGTCCTTGCGTGACGCGGCGATCAGCACTTCCACGTCGCCTGCTGAGGTGGGGCTGTTGCCGATGACGCAGAAGTCGAGGCTGACTTCGTCGAGCGAAAACGGGATGTACTGGTTGGCCTCGGATTCGACCTGCAGTTCCATCTCTTCTTCGCGCAACCCGGCCGGCAGCATGATCTTCTTGGTGATGACGGCCGACTGCGGCATCGCCATGGCGACGTGCTTGGTCTTCGTGCCGCTCTTGCCGATGACGCGCTTGACGGCAGCAGCCACTTCTTCGAACTTCTCGATCTGCCCGTCAGTGATCCAGCCTTTTTCGAAAGGCTCGGACGCAAAGCGCTCCAGCACGTAGTCGCCGCCGGGCGTCTGGCCCAGTTCAACCAGCTTGACGCTGGACGAACTGATGTCCAGCCCGATCATGGGCGGGTGCTTTCGTCCTAACCAACCATCCAGCAGACCCAAGTCTTTGCTCCCCAGCCGTGCGGATCGGTGTCAAAGAGGACACGCCATACGACCTTGGCTTGTTAATAAGTCACTTCAATGCTAGCAGTAAAGCCTTTGAGTAACAAAGTAAAACCGACCTCAGATCGGCCCTAGACTTTGTCTTCGTCAGAGGCAGGAAATACCTGAGCGAAGGTTCTGTACGGAACCGTCCATAACGCACATTCCTCGGTCGGGTGTGCTGTGGACAAAGTCACGTGGGAGCGTGTTTTGCAGCGCTGAATAGACCGCCTTGTCCGTCAAGGCGACGTCGTCGCGCCATCCCTATAATTTTTCACGCCGGGGCGTTGTGCTTGGCGGGCATCCCATGACCCTTCTT
Organism: Burkholderiales bacterium; assembly: GCA_043717565.1. Taxonomy (GTDB): domain Bacteria; phylum Pseudomonadota; class Gammaproteobacteria; order Burkholderiales; family Burkholderiaceae_C; genus Rubrivivax. The sequence goes on from JAYSXE010000171.1 coordinate 13,862, forward strand.
TCGCCGTGACCGACGCAAACCCAACCGCTGAATCATCCCGCCCGACAACGCCGCCGGCGAAGCCATTGCCACGGTGGCTGCGCGTGGTGATGTGGCTGCTGGCGGGCCTGCTGGGCCTGGTGGCTGCTGCCGTGCTGAGCGGCATGATGCTGATGGCTGTGGCGCTGGCGGTGGCCTACCCGAATCTGCCGCAGATCAGCGCGCTGACCGACTACCGGCCCAAACTGCCCCTGCGGGTGTTTTCGGCTGACGGCTTGCAGTTGGGCGAATTCGGCGAAGAGCGGCGCAACTTCATGCCGATTGCGCAGATGCCGCAGGTCATGAAAGACGCGGTGCTGGCCGCTGAAGATGCGCGCTTCTACCAGCACGGTGGCGTCGACTACAAGGGCGTGCTGCGGGCAGCGCTGGAAAACCTGCGCGACGCCCGCAGCCAGGGTGCTTCCACCATCACCATGCAGGTGGCACGCAACTTCTACCTGCCCACCGAGAAGACCTTCACGCGCAAGATCTACGAGATGCTGCTGGCGTTGAAGATCGAGCGCCAGCTGGGCAAGGACCAGATCCTGGAGCTGTACATGAACCAGATCTTTCTGGGGCAGCGGGCCAGTGGCTTTGCGGCGGCCTCGGAGATCTACTTCGGCAAGAAGTTGGCCGATGTCACGGTGGCCGAGGCCGCCATGCTGGCGGGCCTGCCCAAGGCGCCTTCGGCCTACAACCCGATCGTCAACCCCAAACGGGCGGTGGTGCGGCAGCGCTACATCATCGAGCGCATGTTCACCAACGGCTTCATCACCGAAGCCCAGCATGACGAAGCCCTGGTGCAGGTGCTGCGCTATCACCAGCAGACCGACAGCGCCGTGCATGCAGAGTACCTGGCCGAAACGGCCCGCCAGCTGGTGGTGGCGCAGTACGGCGACGAGGCCTACAGCCGGGGCCTGAACGTCTACCTGACGGTGCAGTCGGCCGACCAGCTGGTGGCCTACCGCTCGCTGCGCCGCGGCCTGATGGACTACGAGCTGCGCCAGGTCTACCGCGGCCCCGAGGCCTACGTGGACCTGCCGGCAGACCCCAAGCTGCTGGACGCCCGTGTGGCTGAGGCCCTTTCCGACCACGCGGCCAGTGACGACCTGCTGGCTGCCGTGGTGCTGGAGGCCGGGCCGCGCAAGGTGGTGGGCATGTTGCAGTCGGGCGACCAGGTGACGGTCACCGGCGCCGGCTTGAAGCCGGTGCAGTCGGGCCTGTCCGACAAGGCCGGGCCCAAGGTTCAGATTCGCCGCGGGGCGGTGGTGCGGGTGCTGCGCGACAGCAAGGGCGAATGGTCGGTGACGCAGATACCCGAAGTGGAAGGCGCGTTGGTCAGCATGGACCCGCGGACCGGTGCCATTCGCGCCATGGTGGGCGGTTTCGACTTCGACCGCAACAAGTTCAACCGTGTCACGCAAGCCTGGCGGCAACCCGGGTCGGCCTTCAAGCCCTTCATCTATTCAGCCGCACTGGAAAAGGGCTTCACTCCCACCACGGTGGTCAACGATGCGCCGCTGTTCTTCGACGCCGCAGCCACGGGCAGCCAGCCCTGGGAGCCGAAGAACTACGACGGCACGTTCGAAGGCCCGATGCCGCTGAAAACGGCCCTCGCCAAGTCCAAGAACATGGTGTCCATCCGCGTGCTGCAGGCCACCGAGCCCACCTTTGCACAGCGCTGGGTGGCTCACTTCGGCTTTGACCCGGCCAAGCACCCGCCTTACCTGACGATGGCGCTGGGGGCGGGCTCGGTGACGCCGATGCAGATGGTGGCGGCCTACAGCGTGTTTGCCAACGGCGGCTTTCAGGTGCAACCGACGCTGATCCAGCGTGTCACCGACCAGAAGGGCAAGGTGCTGCAGGAAACGCGGCCCGTGGTGCTGGTCGAGAGCTGGCGCGCCATACCCGAGCGCAATGCCTTTGTGATGTCCAACCTGCTGCAGGAGGTGACGCGCAGCGGCACCGCCGCCCGCGCGCAAGCGACCTTGAAGCGCAGCGACATCTTCGGCAAGACGGGCACCACCAACGACTCCATGGATGCCTGGTTTGCCGGCTATCACCGGACACTGGCGGCAGTGGTGTGGATGGGCTACGACAACCCGCGCAAGCTGGGCGACTAGGAAACCGGTGGGGGCCTGGCGCTGCCGGTGTGGATTGCGCTGATGCAGCATGCGCTGCGCGGTGTGGGCAGCAGCGAAATGACGCCGCCGCAGGGTGTGGTTCAAGAGGGCAACAACTGGGTCTTCGAGGAATACGCCAAAGGTCAGGGCGTGGTCAGCCTGGGGCTGGAAGACAAGGTACCCAAGCCGACCTCGGACGTCGAGCGCGACTCGATACTGGACCTCTTCAGGCGCTGAGGGGCGCTGCAAATCGCTCCTCAACTCGGCTGTGTCGTGTTGAGGGTTCTGCGGCCGGCGGCCGGTCGGTGCGGCTTCTGGCGCGTGCGGCTCTGCTGCGATCAGGTTGTTGGGGGTGGATCGAAGCGCAAGGGCTTTCCGCCCTGCGCCGTGGCATGCGCTGACAGCACGGCCAGGAATTCGCTCTGGTCTCGTGTGTCCAGCCAAAGCCCTTCGTGCCAGCGGTAATGAAATCCCCCGCCTTTCGCGGCCAGCCAGACTTCATGCAGTGGCGGCTGCAGGTTGATGATGATCTTGCTGTCGTTGGGAAAGTGCAGTTCCAGCAGGCCGCCTGAACGTTGCGTGTCGATGTCGATCAGGTCCGCTTCCAGCCAGCGGTCGGTGGTGGCTTCCACATGGGCCAGCAGGGCATGGCCCGCGCGCAGGTACTCGGCGTCGGTCAGCGGTGCGTGTGACGTGGGTGAAGGGCCGGCCGGGGGTGCGCTCATAGAATCGGGGCATGCAAAAGAGTCGGGCATTCAGTGTAGCGGCGGGCCTTGTCATCGCAGCCGTCATGGGCAGCGCGCTGGGTGCCTGCGGCCAGAAAGGTCCCTTGCTGTTGCCTGCGCCTCCGCAGCCTGCAGCTAACGCGGCGCCACCGCAGCCAGCGCCCTCAGTGCCGCCTTCAATGCCCGCCTCTGCGCCACCGCGGCGCTGATTGCACCGCCTGGGCTACGGGCCTGGCAGTCGCCCCTCTTCCACCGCGTGGCAGGCCACTTCAACGCCCCGCATAGTTAATAAGGCTGGCCGCTCGGCCTTGCAGCGGGCCTGGGCGTGCGGGCAGCGGGGGTGGAATGCGCAGCCGCTGGGGGGATTCAGCGGGTTGGGTACCTCGCCCTGCACCGGCGTGCGGGCGCGGCCACTCATGCGGATGTCGGGAATGGCGTCCAGCAACATGCGCGTGTAGGGGTGCTGCGGTGCGCTGAACAGCTGGCGCTTGGCGGCCACCTCCACCAGACGCCCCAGATACATCACGCCCACGCGGTCGGCCACGTGGCGCACGACGGCCAGGTTGTGTGAGATGAACAGGTAAGTCAGACCGCGGCTCTTCTGCAGGTCTTTCATGATGTTCAGCACCTGCGCCTGCACCGACACGTCAAGTGCTGACGTGGGCTCGTCGCACACCAGGAACTCGGGTTCGGTGGCCAGCGCGCGTGCAATGCTGATGCGCTGGCGCTGGCCGCCCGAGAACTGGTGCGGAAACTTCTGCGCGTCGGCCGCAGCCAGGCCCACGGAGGTGAGCAGCTCGCCCACGCGGGCAACCAACTCGCCGGGTGCCGACGCCAGGCCATGTTCGCGCAGCGGTTCGCCCACGATGTCCAGCACCCGCCAGCGCGGGTTCAGGCTGGCATAGGGGTCCTGGAAGATCATCTGCATGCGGCGGCGCATCTGGCGCAGTTCGGCTGCATTGCGGCTGAGGTCGGTGGCCTGGCCGTCAAAGCGCACGGCGCCGCGGGTGGGCGCGTAAAGGCCCACCAGCAGCCGGGCCACGGTGCTCTTGCCGCAGCCCGATTCACCCACCAGCGCCAGCGTGGTGCCGCGTTCGATGCTGAAGGACACCCCGTCAACCGCGTGCACGAACTGACGCGGCCTTCTTTCGACCACACGGTTCAGCCAGGGTGCCGAGACGTCGAAGATCTTGGCCAGGTCGTTGACTTGCACCAGGGCGGTCATGGCGCGGCTTCCAGGGCGGTGTTCTGCGGCTCGCGGCCAGCAGCATCCTGAACGCGCCAACAGGCGGCCCAGGTGGCTGGGGCCTGCATCAGTTCAGGCCGTTGCTGGCGGCACCTGTCGAACACCTGCGGGCAGCGCGGGTTGAAGGCGCACCCCTTCGGAATGGCGTTCAGCCGCGGCATGGCGCCATCAATCTGCAGCAGCCTTTCACGGTCTTCGTCCATCGCCGGAATGGAACCCATCAAGCCGTGTGTGTAAGGGTGGCTGGGGCGGTGGATGACACTGCCCACCGGCCCGATCTCGGCCACCCGGCCGGCGTAGAGCACGGCCACGCGGTCGCAGGTCTCCGCGATCACGCCCATGTCATGGGTGACCAGCATCACCGCCGCGCCCTGTTCCTTGCACAGGCGTTTGAGCAGCTGGATGATCTGCGCCTGGATCGACACATCCAGCGCCGTGGTCGGCTCGTCGGCCACGATCAGCTGCGGCTCGGCAGCCAGGGCCAACGCAATCACCACGCGCTGCCGCATGCCGCCGCTGAACTGGTGCGGGTACTGGTTGATGCGTTCTTCAGCTGCCGGAATGCCGGTTTGCTGCAGCAGGTGGATGGCGCGCTGGCGCGCTTCTTCAGCGCCCACCGGCAGGTGCGTCTGTATGGTTTCGACCAGCTGGCGGCCGATGGTGTACAGCGGGTTGAGCGACGTTAGCGGGTCCTGGAAGATGGCGCCGATGCGGCGGCCGCGAATCTGGCGCATCTCTTCGTAGGGCAGATTGTCGATGCGCCGGCCCTCGAGCCGTATCTC
>JAYSXE010000172.1:0-7348 GCA_043717565.1 Burkholderiales bacterium
CACCACCGGGAAGCCGCAGGTGCGCGCCCAGTCCACCAGGTCGCAAATCAGCGCCGGCTGGTCGCCAAAGGCCAGCGAATACAGCACGCCGGCGTCGGCGGCCTTGCGCGCCAGCAGCGGGCCGCAGAAGGCGTCGGCTTCCACGGTGACGTTCACCACGTGCTTGCGGTTCTCAAACGCTTCCAGGCAGTGGTCCACTGCCGCCACGGGGTTGCCGGTGCATTCCACGATCACGTCAATGGCCGGGTGGCGCACCAGCGCCTGCCAGTCGCTGCCCACGTGCGTGTTGCCGTCACGCAGGGCGGTTTCCAGGCTGGCGGCCTGCACGCGCTGCGGCTCCCAGCCCACGCGCTGCAAGTTGCGGCTGGCGGCTTCGGGGCTGAGGTCGGCAATGCCCACCATGTGGATGCCCGGCGTGCGCGGCACCTGGGCCAGGAACATGCTGCCGAACTTGCCCGCGCCGATGAGGCCGACACGGATGGGATTGCCCTGGGCGGCGCGCTGCTGCAGTTTGTGGTGAAGGTTCATGGTGGTGTGGTGTGGTGTTGAAGGCGGCAGCAGCAAACCCGGCGCGCGGCGCCGCTGCGGGGGTGCGCTACTTGAGCACCTTGCTGTTGGAAGCGGCCTGGTACAGCGCTGCCGCGTCGGCGGGCAGCAGGAAGCCCGCTACAACCGCTCGTGTGGCTGCTTTCTGCACGGCCTGCAGATAACCTTCGTGGTTGCCGTAGCGTTCTTCCAGCGACAGGCGGGGGTCGCCCCGCGCGTCACGCTCGGCCTTGGTGCGCGCAAAGGGCAGCATGCCGCCCACGTAGTTGCAGATCTTGCCTTCGTGGAAGGGCTGCGCACCACCGGCGGTGATGTTCCAGCCCAGGTAGGTGCCCAGCGGTGCGTCGGCCAGCACCACAGGCACGCCGCCCAGTTCATTGCCGTCGGCGTCCACCTTGGGCGCCAGCATCGGCAGCACCTGCTTGATGCGCGGCGGCGCCAGCGTGGGCACGCCGGAACCGTCCAGCGCGTTGAACTGCGGGCCCCAGTCCAGGTCGTGCACCGGCATGATGAAGTCGGCCTCGGGCGCGGTGGCCCGCAGGCCCGGCAGCGTGGGGAAGCCCATGGCCTGCTTGTTCGCCGGCACCAGCGTACCGTTGGCCAGCAGCGGCCAGCGGCTGGGCGGCGGCGGCGTGCCCTGCATCACCCAGCGCTTGAAGTGGTGGCGTATGGCGTTAACGGTTTCGGTGTGCGGCACGGGGTTGGCCGGCAGCACGCCGGTGCCGAAGTTGTTGCCCGGGCAGCTGGGGCCGGTGGCGGGCAGGCCCACACCCGGCAGGCTGCTGTCAAAGCCGCCGGCCCCGCCGCCGTGGGTGGAACTGGCGATGTAATAGCGGCGCACGTCCTCAGGCAGCGGCAGGTCGGCCTGGGCGTCGGTGCCAACCCACTCGGGCGTGAGCTTCAGCGCCCACACCTCGGCCGAGCCGAAATGTTCCACCACCTTGGGGCAGGTCTTGCTGGCGGCGCAGCGGTCCAGGATGCCGGCCGCCTTCACACCCGGCGGCAGGCCGCGCACTGGGTCGGGTGCGGGCAGCCACCACTGCGCGCCTTCACTGCCGGCCTGGTAAAGCTCGAGCACGCCATCGGGCTGCGCCCAGCGGAAGTTCAGCGCAATGCGGCGGCCGGCGATGATGGGCCACAGGCCGTCATGCACTGGGGCGCCGTTCTCGGCCTGGTTGAAGCCCAGGTGCAGCCAGCCGCGCAGGAAATTGCCCGACTGCGAGACGCCGCGGCCGATGCTGTGCGTGACGGCCACCCTGCCGTCCACCACCAGCGGGTTGGCCGTGCCGCTGTCGTCGGCGCGCGCGGTCTTGAAGAACTGGCCCACATCGCGCCACGCCGCAAAGCCCACACCCAGCACGTAAGGGTCGGCGGCGGTGAACACCACCTGGACCAGGCGCTTGGCATCGAAGCCCGCCTTCAGGCAGATGTGCGTGGGGTCGGGCGTGCCGGGAAACGGGTTGGCCGCGTCGCACCGCGCCCAGGCCCACTGGTCGGCAGGCACCGGCTGTTCGTCAGTGACGCGACCGCTTTGGTCTTCAGCGCCGCGGGACACCAGCCGCGCCTGGGTGGTGTCCAGGCTCAGCGGTTTATAGGGCACCGGGTTGGTCTGCACCATCAGTGGCTGCGACGCCGGCCCGCTGCGGTTGACAATGCGGCCGAACACGCTGCCGGTGATGCGCTCGCCGCCCGCGCCGCGCGCCACCGGCAGCTGCAGCCAGTGCATGCCGGCCACTGAAGCCGTGGGCCGCACCACTGTGGCACCGGCGTTGTCGCCCTGCCAAGCGCTGGCCAGCAGCACGTCGCCGGCGCCACTTTCTGCCGCCGCCATCGCGTAGTTGCGGCCGCGGTTGGGCACGTCGTGCCACAGCAAGCCGCTGGCGGCCTTCAGGTTCACCGGCTTGATGAGCAGAAAGGTGGCCACGTAGCGCACCTTGCCATCAGCGTCCTTGCCGAGTTCGATGTCCTGGATGAGCGCGTTGCCCGGCAGCTTCGGGTCCAGCTCGCCAAAGGCGCGGCCGGCCACCTGTTCATAGGGCAGGCCGGCGCCGCCGGCCACGGGCAGCACTTGGTCGATAACGATGCGCGTCACGCGCGCCTGCGCCGCGGTGGTGCAGGCCAGCAGCGCCACGGCCAGCGTGGTGTGCAGGCGGCGCAGGCCCGGACGCAGGCGCCTCACGCGGCCACCGCCAGCGTTTCGGCAGAGGTCAGCAGCGCGCTGGCCGGCATGCCGTCTTTCCACGGCAGGTGCACCGGGTAGGGCTTGACCAGGCAGTCGTCGGGCAGGCATTCGATGGCTGCAAATTCGCGGTGCGCGATGTATTCAGGCCGCTTGTGGCGGCGAATGTGGTTGCTGACCGCGCACAGGCTCAGGTACACCGCCACGCGGTTCCACGGCGACAGGTTGCTGGTGCTGGCGTGCACCAGGCAGCTGTGAAAAAGGATCATTGAACCGGCCGGGCCCTTGGGAGACACGATGCCGCCGTTCTTGCCGCCGGCGCGCTGCACCAGCTGCGTGATGAGCGCGTTGTCCACCGTCCACAGCGGGTAGCTGGTGGTGGTGAGGTCGTGCTTGGCGTCGATCACGCCTTTGCGGTGGCTGCCGGGAATGAACATCAACGGGCCGTTGTATTCGTTCACGTCGTCCAGGAAGATGGCCACGTTCATGGCCCGTTCGGTGGGCATCAGGTCGTCGTTTTTCCAGGTGCCGTAGTCCTGGTGCCACTGCCAGACGTCACCTTCGAAGGCCATCTTGCCGTTGATCTTGAACTGGTGCATGTAGAGCTTTTCGTCCAGCAGTTCCTGCACAGGCTGCACCATGCGCGGGTGGCGCGCCAGGCGCGCGAAAGGGTCGCTGTACAGGTGCGCTGCAAAGTTGGTGCGCACGGCCTCGCTGCCTTTTTCACGCACGTTGTAGGCCTCGCGGCGGGCGTACAGCGCGGGCACGGCGTCCAGCAGCGTGTGCACCTCGTCGGGCTTGAACAGGCCCGGAAAGAACAGGTAGCCGTCGGTGTTGAAGGCAACGTGTTGGGCAGCGGTGAGTTTCACGGTGTGGGTCTCCGGTTTCGGTGGTGGGGGGCCACGGCGGGTGGGTCGGCACGTGGTGATTGGGCAGGCGGCACCAGGCGCAGCGCCATCGTGTGCCCGGCGCGCTGCGCGTGTGCGCAGGCCGCGGCTTCGGCGGCATCGGCATCGCCGCGCGCCACGGCGTCTGCAAGGGCCTGGTGCTCGTCCCACACGGGCTGGCGCAGCCGGTGCTGCTGCAGCACGGCGCCCATTGCGCAGCGGATCTGCGCCCAGTGCGTCTGCGCGCTGCGTTCGATGAAGGGGTTGCCGCTGGCCGCATACAGCGCGCAGTGAAAACGCAGGTCGGCCTCGATCAAGGCTTGCACATCGCCGTTCTTGCCAGCCGCCCTGCCGGCCTTGAGCAAGGCCGCTGGCACCTTGAAGCGGCGCGCGGCCGCCAGCCGCGCAGCCAGAGCGTCCAGCGCGCCGCGCACCTGGTAGGTGTGCAGCAGCCGAGTGGCGTCCAGCGCCACCACCTGCAGGCCGCGGCCCGGCGCGTCTTCCAGCAGGCCTTCGCTTTTCAGCAGGCGCAGCGCCTGCAACACCGGCTGGCGCGACACGCACAGGCGCAGCGCCAGTTCTTCCTGCGTCAGGCGCTGGCCTGGCGCCAGTTCGCCGCTGGCGATGGCGCCCAGCAAGGCGCTGTAGGCGCGGTCGACCAGGTCGGGCGCGGGGTCCAGTTGGAGCAGGGTGTCGGCCATGGTCTGTATTCTGTATACAGACATTAGCGCGGGCAGCGGCGGTTCGTCAATCGGGGCCGCCCCAGGCACGACTTCGTCGGGCGCAGCGCCTGCACGATCGCGGCACCACCGACGAGCGCCCGCGCCGTTCGCCAGCGCATACGATGGCGCACCACCCGGCAGCCCGAACCCGCAACCATGATCAACAAGATCGTCGCCAACCTGGCCCAGGCCGTGGCCGACGTGCCCGATGGCGCCACCGTGATGGTCGGCGGCTTTGGCACGGCCGGCCTGCCCAACGAACTGACCGAAGCCCTGCTGGCGCAAGGCGCCACGGACCTGACCATCATCAACAACAACGCCGGCAATAGCGACCACGGCCTGGCTGCACTGCTGGCCGCCGGCCGTGTGCGCAAGGTCATCTGCAGCTTTCCGCGCCAGGCCGACAGCTGGCACTTCGACCGCCTGTACCGCGCCGGCCAGCTGCAACTGGAACTGGTACCGCAGGGCAACCTGGCCGAGCGCATCCGCGCTGCGGGCGCCGGCATCGGCGGCTTTTTCACCGCCACGGGCTACGGCACCGAGCTGGCCCAGGGCAAGGAAACGCGTTTCATCGACGGCCGCTGGATGGTGCTGGAAAGCCCGCTGCATGCCGACTACGCCTTCATCAAGGCCGAGCGCGGCGACCGCTGGGGCAACCTGGTCTACCGCAAGACCGCGCGCAACTTCGGGCCCATCATGGCCAGCGCCGCGAAGGTGACGGTGGCCACCGTGCACGAGGTCGTGGAACTGGGCGCACTGGACCCCGAGGCCGTGGTCACCCCCGGCCTTTACGTGCAACGCGTGGTGCAGATCGAACGCCAGCGCACCACCGCAGCTGGCCAGAAGGCCGCGTGACCCGCATGCAGGACGACCACACCATGGGCAAGTGGACCAAGCAGCAGATGGCCCAGCGCGTGGCGCGCGACATCGAAGAAGGCATGGTGGTGAACCTGGGCATCGGGCTGCCCACGCTGGTGGCCAACCACCTGGGCGCCGACAAGGAAGTGATGCTGCACAGCGAAAACGGCGTGCTGGGCATGGGCCCGGCGCCGGCTGACGGCGACGAAGACTACGACCTCATCAACGCCGGCAAGCAGCCCGTGACGCTGCTGCCCGGTGGCGCTTTTTTCCACCATGCCGACAGCTTTTCGATGATGCGCGGCGGCCATCTGGATGTGTGCGTGCTGGGCGCTTTCCAGGTGTCGGCGCAGGGTGACCTGGCGAACTGGCACTCCGGTGCGCCCGACGCCATTCCCGCCGTGGGCGGTGCCATGGACCTGGCGACCGGCGCCAGGAAGACCTGGGTCATGATGGAGCACACCACCAAGACCGGCGAGGCCAAGCTGGTGCAAACCTGCACCTACCCGCTGACGGGGCTGCGCTGCGTGAGCCGCGTCTACACCGATCTGGCGGTGCTGGACATCACGCCCGAAGGCGTGCGCGTGCGCGAGATGGCCAGCGGGCTGAGCTTCGACGCGCTGCAAGCCTGCAGCGGGGTGCGGCTGCTGCGCTGAAACTGCGCAGGGCCGCGGGCCCAGCGACAGACCCCGCCCTTCAGACGCTGGCGACGGCCGGCGGCTGGCGCCGGCGGGCCCGCAGGTCGCCGTCGCCACCCGGCGTCAGCACCACCTTGCGGCAGTCTTCCTGCTTCTGGTCGAACAGCTCGTAGCCGCGGGCTGCGTCTTCCAGCTTCAGGTGGTGGCTGATGATCACGTCGGGATGCAGGCGGCCGTTGCCAATCGCCTCCAGCAGCTCGGGCATGAAGCGCTGCACGTGGGTCTGGCCCATCTTGAAGATCAACCCCTTGTCGAAGGCGTCTCCGAACAGGAACCCGTGGATGAAGCCGGCGTACACACCCGGCACGCTGATGATGCCGCCACGGCGCGTGGCCGCGATGCACTGCCGCAACGACTGGCCGCTGCTGCCTTCCAGCTTCAGCGCGGTCAGCACGGTTTCGATGGTGCTGCCCTTGGCCTCGAAGCCCACGGCATCGATGCTGGCGTCCACGCCGCGGAAGGCCGTGTTCTCGATGATGAATTGCGCCGCATCGACGCGGTCGAAGTTGATCGGCTCCACGCCATAGTTGCGCTGCGCGAATTCCAGCCGGTAGTCATGGTGGTCGACCATGAAGATGCGCTCCGCCCCCAGCATGCGCGCCGACGCCGCGGCCATCAGGCCCACGGGGCCGGCACCGAAAATGGCCACCGTCTTGCCGGGGCCGACCTCGGCGTTGATGGCCGCCTGGTAGCCGGTGGGCAGGATGTCTGACAGGAACAGCACTTGCGCGTCGGTCAGCACGTCGGGCACCTTCAGGGGGCCTGTGTTGGCTTGCGGCACGCGCACGTATTCGGCCTGGCCACCGGCCACGCCGCCATACAGGTGCGTGAAACCGAACAGCGCCGCGCCGCTGCGCAGGTGTTTCTTGTTCAAGATGGCGCCGCGGTCCGGGTTGGTGGTCTCGCAGGCTGCGAAAAGCTTGTGGCCGCAGAAGTAGCAGTCGCCGCAGGCGATGACGAACGGCACCACCACGCGGTCGCCGCGCTTCACAGCCGTGACGCCGGCGCCCACGTCTTCCACGATGCCCATGAACTCGTGGCCCATGATGTCGCCCTTTTCCATGCCCGGCACCTTGCCCCTGAACAGGTGCAGGTCAGAACCGCAAATGGCCGTGGCGGTGACGCGCAGGATGATGTCCTGTGCGTCCTGGATCTTGGGGTCGGGCACGGTGTCGACGCGCACATCCTTGGAGCCGTGGTAGACAAGAGCACGCATGGTCGGGTCTTCTGAAGTGGTGGATTGACCGCCACAGGGGCAAGGGGCATGCCGACCAAGGTGTGCGGCGATGATGCAGCCGCCTTGTTGCCAGCGGCAGCGGCCTGTGTGCGCTAGCTGACAGATCACACCGGCCTCAAGCTTCAACATTCACGGTCGTGCCACTCCGGCCGCAGGGCAAACGCTTTGTGAACACCCAGACCATCGGCCCGCACGGGCGCATCGGTGTTGGTCAGCCCACG
>JAYSXE010000173.1:0-18582 GCA_043717565.1 Burkholderiales bacterium
TTCGTTGAAAAAGCCTTCGGGGAACAGCGGGCGGATGGGGCGGTCGATCAGGCGGCTGGTCAGCGTTTCCAGTTCGCTCGGGCGGCCTTCGCGCTTGAAAAAGCTGCCCGGTATCTTGCCCGCGGCATAGGTCTTCTCGATGTAGTCCACGGTCAGCGGGAAAAAGTCCTGCCCGGCCTTGGCGTCGGTCTTGGCAACCACGGTGGCCAGCACCACGGTGTCGTCCATGCTGACCATCACGGCGCCGCTGCTCTGGCGCGCGATTTCGCCGGTTTCCAGCGTGACGGTGTGCTGACCCCATTGAAAGGTCTTGGTGACTTTGTTGAACATGCTCATGACTTGTCTTCCTGTGTGGTTAGGTGGGCAGCGTCATGCCATTCCAGTGAAGCCCTGCGCGCCAGGCACCGTTGGTGCGTGGGTTTGGCAAGTTGCGCCATTGGAATGACACAGCAAATGCGGCCCTGTTGGGTTTGAAGCTCGGTGTGCAGCTCTGTTTGAAAGCCGGCCAGCGGCCGGCAGCGGACAGGCAGAAGCTTGCGCCAAAGCGCAGAGGGCCACCGCGGTGCGGCAGCCCTCTGGCGCCTTTACTTGCGCAGGCCCAGCTTGGCGATCAGCGCGGTGTAGCGGTCAGCGTCCTTGCCCTTCAGGTAGGACAGCAGACGCTTGCGCGCGTTGACCATCTTCAGCAGGCCGCGGCGACCGTGGTGGTCTTTCGCGTGCAGCTTGAAGTGGGGGGTCAGTTCATTGATGCGCGCGGTGAGCAGCGCGACCTGCACTTCGGGGCTGCCGGTGTCGGCGGCGCCGCGGCCGTGTGTCTTGACGATTTCTGCGGTGGTGGCTGTGGCCAGGCTCATTGGTTTTCCTTGGGTTTATAGAGGAAACCGCCCCGCCACGGGCGCGCAAAACGCGGCCGTGCCTGAGGGTTTCCAGATTGGACTTGCGCACGCCAGTGAAACCGACCGGCGCCGTGCTCTGCCTGAAACTTCGGCTGCTGCCGGGGCTTGCAGAGCAAGCACCCACCAGCCCGACCAAGAAACGGGCAACCCGGGATTATAGGCGCAAACTCAGCGATAAAGAGCAGCGCGCAGCCGCTGCAGGCCTTCGTCCAGCCGCGCCGGGTCGCGCGAAGCGAAACACCAGCGCAGCCAGCCCTCGCCTTCGTCGCCAAAGGCGGCGCCCGGCGCCAGGCCCAGGCCGTGGTCGGCCACCAGGCGCTTGGCCAGCGCCAGCGAATCGCCCTGCCCCTGCATGCGGAAAAAGGCATACATGCCGCCCGGCGGCCGCGCCACTGTGATGCCCGGAAGCGCTTCAAGGCCCGCCAGCAGGCGGTCGCGGCAGGCCTGCATGTGGGCTGCGACACGCGGCACCAGTTCGTCGGCCATGGCCAGCGCCGCCAGGCCGCCGTTTTGCACAAAGACGGGCGTGCACGAGGTGTTGAATTCAAGCAGCTTGCCCATGGTGTCCAGCGCGCCGCTGCCGGCTGCGGTGCCGGGCGCAGGCAGCACCAGCCAGCCCAGACGCCACCCTGTCATCAGGAAGCTCTTGCTGAAGCTCTGCGCCACCACCAGCCGGTCGCCCGGTTGTGCGTGGTCCAGAAAGCTGGGCGCCGCCTGGCCTGGGGCACCGGCGTAGTACAGGCGCTCATACACTTCGTCGGCGACGATCCAGGTGCCCGTGCTGCGGCAGTGCGCCAGCAACTGCGCCTGCTCGGCCGCGGTCAGCGTCCAGCCCGTGGGGTTGTTGGGGGCGTTGACCAACAAGACGCGGGTGCGCGGCGTCACCGCTGCAAGCACTTCGTCCAGGTCCAGTCGCCAATGGCCGCCGTGCGGGCGCAGCGCAACACGGGTGACGCGCGCGCCCAGGATCAGCGGCTGCGCGGTCAGGTTGGGCCACACCGGCACCACGGCCACCACCTCGTCGCCGGGGCTCAGCAACCACTGCATGGCCAGCATCAGCGCTGTCACACCCGAAGACGTGACGGCCACGCGGTCCATGCCGATGGCACCGCCAGCGCCGTGCAGGCTGCGGGCATAGGCGGCGATGGCATGGCGCAGTTCGGGCAGGCCCAGGTTGTGCGAATAGAAGGTCTCGCCGCGCTGCAGCGATTCGGCCGCCGCCTGCCGAATGGGCTGCGGCGTGGCGTCGTCACTTTCGCCAAACCAGAACGCCAGCACGTCGCTGCGCCCCAGGGCGGCATTGGCGACTTCGCGGATCTTGGAGCCCGGCAGGGCCTGCATGGTGGTGCGCATGGAATCGGTCATGGTGTTTTCACGTTGTGTGTTGGCACGCCAGGTTTGACGGCCCGCCGTGCAGGCCGGAAACCCATCAGTCGGGCCGCACCATGCGGCAGCTGTGCGGCTGTTCCACCGCCTTGGGCTCCAGGCGGCGCACCGTGCGGAAGCCAAAGCCCGAGCCTTCCACCTCACGCGGCACGCCCGGCGTGCCGACGCGGTCCATCTGGCTGACGACCAGCGGCTGCTGCAGTTGGTGGTCGGCCGCACGCATAATAGCCGGGTGCCAGCGGCCCATGAACAGGGCCTCTGAGGTGGCGCCTTCCAAGGCGCGCGCCACCGCGGCAGCCTCGGTGCTGCCGGCCTTTTCAATGGCAGCGGCCAGCATCTCCATCAGCAGGTGCATGCGCATGTGCACGTAGTCGTCTTGCGGCTGCGCGAAGCGCTGTTTGAACTCGGCCAAGAAGGCATCGCTTCCCGCGCCGCCCAGGTTGGGCTGCCATTCGGCCACGGCCAGCACGTGGCCGACACCGGCTTCGCCCAGCGCCGCAGGGGCGCCCAGCGCGTTGCCGTAGAAGGTGTAGAGCTTGGCGTCGCTGCCCACTTCGCGCAGCGCACGCACCAGCAGCGTCAGGTCGTTGCCCCAATTGCCCGTCAGCACCGCCTGCGCGCCGCTGGCCTTGATCTTCGCGGCATAGGGCAGGAAGTCACGCACCTTGCCCAGCGGGTGCAGTTCCTGGCCCACCACCAGCATGTCGGGCCGCTTGCTGGCGATCAACAGCGCGGCCTGCTTCAGCACGTGTTGCCCGAAGCTGTAGTCCTGCCCGATGAGGAACACCCGCTGCACGCTGCGGTCGGCCTGAAGCACGTCGGTCAGCGCGGCCAGCCGCATGTCAGCATGGGCGTCGAAGCGGAAGTGCCAGAAGCTGCAGCGCTCGTTGGTCAGCGCCGGATCCACCGCCGAGTAGTTCAGGAACAGCGCACGCCGCTGTGGTTCACGGTCGTTGTGCTTGTCGATGGCGTCGACCAGCGCCGCAGCAGTGGCCGAACTGTTGCCCTGCAGGATGAAGCCGATGCGCTGGTCCAGCGCGCCGCGCAAGGTGGCCAGCGCTTCTTCGGTGCTGCCTTTGCTGTCGAAACGCTGAAGCACCAGCGGCCGCGCGGCACCGGCCACGCGCACGCCTCCACGGCGGTTGACGCGCTCTGCAGCCAGCAGCAGGTTGCGGAACACGGCTTCGCCGGCGTTGGCAAAGGGGCCTGACAAGCCTTCCACCAGTGCCAGCCGTATCGGTTCAGCGGTGAATTCACGGGGCGATTCGGCAGGCCGCTGGGCCACTGCCCAGGGCGCCACCAGGGCCAGCGGCAGCGCCATCAGCGCGCGTCGTTCAGGGTTCATCAAACGGGGTGGGGTCTTGAAAAAGCGGTGGCCGCAGGCATCTGTGGTGCATGGGCCGAGCAAGGGTGCAAAGCCCGCAAACCGCAAACCTCAACATTGTAGGAGTGCATCATGTTCTATCTGCCGACAAGCCCTGACAGCCGCCATCTGCAACGCTACCTGGACCACACGCTGGAGCGCTTTTTCAACCCCGCCGTCGACTCCGATGCAGTGGCTGCACGCAGCCCTGCGCTGGACGTGGCCGAAACCGAAAGTGCCTACACCGTGAAGCTGGAAGTGCCCGGCGTGGCCAAGGAAGATGTGAAGGTGTCGGTGGAGGGACGCCAAGTCACGGTGCAGGCGCACAGCGCGCAGAACACCGAGAGAACCGAAGGCGAACGCCTGGTCTACCGCGAACGTTCTGCGGCACGTTTTGCCCGCACGCTGACGCTGCCAGCCGAAGTGGACCAGGCCGAAGCCACCGCCAAGCTGGACCAGGGCGTGCTGACCCTGACCCTTCCCAAGCGCAGCCTGCGTGCTGCCATTCCGGTGACGGTGAACTGACCCGCGGCGCGCGCCTTCACGGGCGCGCCGTGAGCAGGGGTTGGAAGCGTCAGACCGCGTCGATCTGGTCCAGGGGCCAGCGCGGTTTGACGTCGAAGGCGCCGCTGTGTTGCAGCGTGGCCCTGCGATGCTGCAAACGCAACGCGGCTGCCAGCGCAATCATGGCGCCGTTGTCGGTGCACAGGTGCAGCGGCGGGTAGTGCACCTGCACCTGAAGCTTGGCCGCACCGGCGTCCAGCTTCTGCCGCAATTGGTGGTTGGCACCCACGCCGCCGCCCACCACCAGGCGGTGCGCGCCGGTGGTTTTCAAGGCCGCCAGCGTCTTGGCAGCCAACACATCCACGATCGCGGCCTGGGTGCTGGCGGCCAGGTCGGCAAGCACCTGTTCCGTGGGCGCCGGGCCCAGCTTTCGGTGCTGGGTCATCACCGCGGTCTTCAAGCCGGCGAATGAAAAGTCGAGGTCGCCGCTGTGCAGCAAGGGGCGCGGCAGTGCAAAGGCCTTGTCGTTGCCGCGCTCGGCCAGGCGCGCCAGTGCAGGCCCACCGGGGTAGCCCAGGCCCATCAGCTTGGCGCTTTTGTCGAAGGCTTCACCCGCGGCGTCGTCGATGGTTTCACCCAGCAGGGTGTAGCGCCCCACGCCCTGCACGTCCATCAGTTGCGTGTGGCCGCCCGACACCAGCAGTGCCACGAAGGGAAACTGCGGCGGGTGCTCGGCCAGAAACGGCGACAGCAAATGCCCTTCCAGGTGGTGGATGCCAACCGCCGGCTTGCCCAGCGCAGCCGCCAGCGCCACCGCCACGCCCGCGCCCACCAGCAGCGCACCGGCCAGGCCAGGGCCGCGGGTGTAGGCGATGACGTCCAGATCCTGCACGCTGCAATGCGCCTGCGCCAGCACCTGGCGCGCCAGTGGCAGCACGCGCCGCACGTGGTCGCGCGAAGCCAGTTCGGGCACCACGCCGCCGTAGTCGGCATGCATGGCCACCTGGCTGTACAGCGCGTCGGCCAGCAGACGCGGAGGCTTCAATTCATGGGCCGCCACGCCAGGGCCGGCCATGTCGGCCTGCACCAGCGCCACGCCGGTTTCGTCGCATGACGATTCGATGCCCAGGACCTTCATGTCACCGCCCGCGGCTAGTGGTTTTCGCGCGCGTGGTTGATGGTGTACTTCGGGATCTCGATGGTGATGTCCTGGTTCGACACCAGGGCCTGGCAGCTCAGGCGCGACATCGGCGTCAGGCCCCAGGCACGGTCCAGCAGGTCTTCCTCGATCTCGTCGATCGCGCCCAGCGAGACCAGGCCTTCCTTGACGACGACGTGGCAGGTGGTGCAGGCGCAGCTCATCTCGCAGGCGTGTTCGATGGCGATGCCGTTTTCAAGCAGCGCCTCACACACCGAAGTGCCTGCGGCGGCCTGGATGGTGTCGCCCTGCGGGCAGAGTTCGGCGTGGGGCAGGATGCGGATGACGGGCATGGACAGTTGGGATTGAGGTAGGGGCCAGGACGGGGTGTGCGCTGCGGAGGCTTCAGACGTCTTCCAGCCGGCGCCCGGCCAGCGCCTGGCGGATGCCCTGGTTCATTCGTGCTGCGGCAAAGGCTTCGGTGCCCTCGGCCAGCGCCTTGGTGGCGGCCTCGATGGCGGCGCTGTCTTCGCTGCGGGCCGTGACTTCGCTGGTTTGCAGCAGGTGTTGCAGTGCTTGCTGCTCTTCGGGCGTCAGCAGCGCCGCATCGGCTGCCAGTGCCGACCGCGTGGCCAGCACCATGCGCTCGGCGTCTACGCGGGCCTCGCGCAACGAACGCGCGGCCATGTCGTGTTCGGCGTGTGCGAAGCCGTCTTTCAGCATCTGCGCGATCTGGTCGTCGGCCAGGCCGTAACTGGGCTTGACCACCACCGAAGCCTGCACACCCGAGCCCAGCTCTTGTGCCGACACGCTGAGCAGGCCGTCGGCGTCGACCTGGAAGGTGACGCGAATGCGCGCCGCGCCGGCGGCCATGGGCGGAATGCCGCGCAGTTCGAAACGTGCCAGCGATCGGCACTCGCTGACCAGGTCCCGCTCGCCCTGCACCACGTGGATGGCCATGGCCGTCTGGCCGTCCTTGAAAGTGGTGAATTCCTGCGCCTGCGCCACCGGAATGGTGGTGTTGCGCTCTATCACGCGTTCAACCAGGCCCCCCATGGTCTCCAGGCCCAGGCTGAGCGCAATCACGTCCAGCAGCAGCAGTTCGCCGTCCTTGGCATTGCCGGCCAGTGCGTTGGCCTGGATGGCGGCGCCCAGGGCCACCACCTCGTCGGGGTTCACGTTGGTCAGCACCGGCTTGCCAAACAGCGCGCCCACCGCCTGGCGCACCAGGGGCATGCGGGTGCTGCCACCCACCATCACCACGCCCTGCACATCGTCGCGCGACACCTTCGCGTCGCGTACCGCCTTGCGCACGGCTGCCAGCGTCTTGTCCACCAGCGGCTGAGCCAGCGCTTCCAACTGGCTGCGGCTGACCTGCACGGTTACCGGGCCGGCAGCCAGGTCGGCTTGCCAGGGGGCCGTATCGGCATCGCTCAGCGCTTCCTTGGTGGCGCGGGCGGCCACCAGCGCAGCCCTTTTGTCGTGCGGCGATTGCGCTTGCACGCCGGCTTGCGCCAAGGCCCAATCGGCCAGCAGGTGGTCTATGTCATCACCCCCCAGCGCCGCGTCACCGCCGGTGGCCACCACTTCAAACACGCCCTGCGTCAGGCGCAGCAGGCTGATGTCGAAGGTGCCGCCGCCCAGGTCGTACACGGCGTAAAGGCCCTCGCTGCCGTTGTCCAGGCCGTAGGCCACCGCGGCGGCTGTCGGTTCGCTGATCAGGCGCAGCACATTCAGGCCGGCCAGTTGCGCGGCGTCTTTGGTGGCTTGGCGCTGTGCGTCGTCGAAATAGGCGGGCACGGTGATGACGGCACCGTGCAGTTCGTCGGTGTCGAAAGTGTCTTCAGCACGCTGGCGCAGCGTGGCCAGGATCTCGGCCGACACTTCGACCGGCGTCTTCTCACCTTCACGCGTGGCCAGCGACACCATGCCCGGCTGGTCCACCAGGCGGTAGGGCAAGCGGCCGGCACCCTGCACGTCGGACAGCTTGCGGCCCATGAAGCGCTTCACCGACACGATGGTGTTTTCCGGGTCTTCAGCCTGCGCGGCCCGCGCCTCATAACCTATCTGCCGCCGGCCCCCGCCAAGGTAGCGCACGGCAGACGGCAGCAGCGTGCGGCCTTGGTCGTCGGGCAGGCAGTCGGCCACACCGTGGCGCACGGCGGCCACCAGCGAATGGGTGGTGCCCAGGTCGATGCCCACGGCCACACGGCGCTGGTGCGGGTCTGGCGCCTGGCCAGGTTCGGAGATTTGCAGCAATGCCATGGTGTTCTTCTAGCGGTGGGCGTCCAGCCGGTCCAGGCGGCGGTCGATGTCCTGGCGGAAACGCGCCAGAAACATCAGCGCACGAACCTGGGCAGCGGCCGCCACGGTGTCATTCTGTCGGTCCAGCAGGTCGGTCAATTGGGCCAGCATGGCCTGTTCTTCGCGGGCCACGGCATCGTCGAGTGCCTGCGCCTGCGTGGGGTCGGCGGCGTCGTCCAGCGCTTCGCGCCAGGCCATCTGCTGCATCAGGAAAGCGGTGGGCATGGCCGTGTTCTTTTCCGCGTCAACGGCCACGCCGCGCAGCTGGCACAGGTAGGCACCGCATTGCAGCGGGTCCTTCAGCCGTTGGTAGGCTTCGTTCACGCGCACTGCCCACTGCATGGCCAGGCGCTGCGCGGCAGCGCCCTCGGCGGCAAAGCGGTCGGGGTGCACGCGGCCTTGCAGGTCGCGGCGGCGCGCGTCCAGTTCGGCGCGGTCCAGCGCGTGCTGTTGCGGCAGGCCAAACAGCGTGAAGTCGTCGTCGGACAGCTTCATAGTTGCTTGCCGTAGAACACCGACAGGCCGTTGTCGGGGTAGTCGCCAAATGCGGTGCGCTCGGTGTAGCCGCAGCGTTCATACAGGCGCACGGCTTCGGTCTGGTCGCGGCCGGTTTCCAGCAAAGCCAGGCTAAAGCCTTCGCGCCGCAATGCCGTTTCCAGCGCCGCCAGCAACAACGCACCAATGCGCTCGCCACGCCGTGCAGGGTCTACAAACATGCGCTTGATTTCGCCGAAAGCCTGGCCCGCGGTGGCCGGTTCGCCGGGCATGCGCCGAAAAGCCGCGGTGCCCACGGCCTGACCGCCGTCGCGGGCCACGAAGAAGCCCACTCCGGGCGCCAGCAGCGCCTGCACGTCCATGATGTGGTTCGCTTCGGGCGGGTACAGCGAAGCCAGGTAACGGTCCAGCATGGCCAGCAGTTCCACCACGTCGGGCTGGTCGGCTCTTTCGGTGTTGATGACGATGCGGGACGACATGCGCTGGCCGGGGCTGGAAGGTGGTGTGGAAGGGCTTCAAAGAAAGGGCGCGGTCAAGCCGCGCCCTTCAAAAAGGATGGGGGCTGGGGCGGTGCTGCCGGCCCCAGCCAAAGGCTGGCTTCACACCCGGAACGACTCGCCACAACCGCAGCGGTCTTTCTCGCGCGGATTGTGGAACTTGAAGCCTTCGTTCAGCCCCTCGCGCACGAAATCGAGCTCGGTGCCGTCGATGTACGGCAGGCTCTTGGGGTCGACCAGCACCTTCACGCCATGGTCTTCGAAGACGATGTCTTCCGGTGCCACGTCATCGGCATATTCCAGCTTGTAGGCCAAGCCCGAGCAGCCGGTGGTCTTCACGCCCAGGCGCACGCCCACGCCCTTGCCACGGCGGCCCAGGTAACGGGTGACGTGCCGCGCGGCGGCTTCGGTCAGGGTAACGGACATGGTGTGTTCAGTGCGTGCCGGTGGCTGTGGGCGCGGCAGTGCTTGAAGCCCCGCCGTGCTTGGCCTTGTAGTCCTGCACCGCCGCCTTGATGGCGTCTTCGGCCAGGATGGAGCAGTGGATCTTCACCGGCGGCAGCGCCAGTTCTTCGGCGATCTGGGTGTTCTTGATGCCCATGGCTTCGTCCAGGCTCTTGCCCTTCACCCATTCGGTGACCAGCGAGCTCGAAGCAATGGCCGAACCGCAGCCATAGGTCTTGAAGCGCGCGTCTTCGATGATCCCGGTTTCGGCGTTCACCTTGATCTGGAGCTTCATCACGTCGCCGCAGGCCGGTGCACCCACCATGCCCGTGCCCACGGTGTCGTCGCCCTTGTCAAAAGAACCCACGTTGCGGGGGTTCTCGTAGTGTTCAACCACTTTTTCGCTGTAAGCCATGGTGCATTTCCCTCTCGTTGTCGGTGTGCGGCTGTTGGCGCCGTTTCAGGTCAGTGAGCCGCCCATTGAATGGTGCTGATGTCGATGCCTTCCTTGAACATGTCCCACAGGGGCGACAGGTCGCGCAGCTTGGCCACCCGGTCTTGCAGGGTGCTGACCGCGTAGTCGATCTCTTCCTGCGTGGTGAAGCGCCCGATGGTCATGCGCAGGCTGCTGTGCGCCAGTTCGTCGCTGCGGCCCAGGGCGCGCAACACGTAGCTGGGTTCCAGGCTGGCGCTGGTGCAGGCCGAGCCCGAAGAGACGGCAATGCCCTTGACACCCATGATCAGCGATTCACCCTCGACGAAGTTAAAGCTGGCATTCAGGTTGTGCGGCACACGGTGTTCCAGGTCGCCGTTGATGAAGACCTGCTCGATGGTGCTGATGCCGTCCAGCAAGCGCTTCTGCAGCATGCGGATGCGCTCGATTTCCGTGCCCATCTCGGCCTGCGCGATGGCGAACGCAACGCCCATGCCCACGCACTGGTGTGTGGGCAGCGTGCCGCTGCGCATGCCGCGCTCGTGGCCGCCGCCGTGCATCTGCGCTTCCAGCCGAACCCGGGGCTTGCGCCGCACGTACAGCGCGCCAATGCCTTTGGGCCCGTAGGTCTTGTGCGACGACATGCTCAGCAGGTCCACCGGCAAGGTACTCATGTCGATCGCGATCTTGCCCGTGGCCTGCGCCGCGTCCACGTGCAGGATGATGCCGCGCTCGCGACACAGGGCGCCAATGGCGGGCACGTCCTGGATGACGCCAATCTCGTTGTTCACCAGCAGCACAGAGACCAGGATGGTGTCCTTGCGCAAGGCGTCCTTGAACTTGTTCAAGTCCAACAGCCCGTTGGCTTCAACGTCGAGGTAGGTCACTTCAAAACCTTGGCGCTCCAGCTCGCGCATGGTGTCCAGCGTGGCCTTGTGCTCGGTCTTCAGCGTGATGAGATGCTTGCCACGGCTGCCGTAGAAGTGCGCCGCGCCCTTGATCGCCAGGTTGATGGACTCGGTGGCACCGCTGGTCCAGACGATCTCGCGCGGGTCGGCGTTGATCAACGCAGCCACCTGGCCGCGCGACTTTTCCACCACCGCCTCGGCTTCCCAGCCCCAGGCGTGGCTGCGGCTGGCGGGGTTACCGAAGTGCTCGCGCAGCCACGGAATCATGGCGTCTACGACGCGGGGGTCACAGGGCGTGGTCGCGCCGTAGTCCAGGTAGATGGGGAAGTGCGGTGTCATGGTGAAGGTGCTCAATGGGCGTCAGGCCGGCGCTGACGCCGGTGGCGACTGCTGACGAATGCGATGTCGACTACTGCTTGGAAAATGCGTTGCCCAGGGCGAACACCGAATTCGGCGCCGTCACCTTGATGGGCTTGACCACGGGCACGGTGGAAATGGCGCGACGCACGGGCACGTCGTCAATGGCCACGCCTCGCGCCAGCTGCTCGTCAACCAGCTTTTTCAGCGAGATCGAGTCCAGGTACTCGATCATCTTGCTGTTCAGGCTGGCCCACAGGTCGTGTGTCATGCACTTGCCGGTGTCTTCGCCCATGCAGCCTTCGCGGCCGCTGCAGCCCGTGGCGTCGATGGGTTCGTCAACGGCCACGATGATGTCGGACACCGTGATCTCGGCCAGATTGCGCCCCAGCGTGTACCCGCCGCCCGGGCCGCGGGTGCTTTCCACCAGCTGGTGCCGGCGCAACTTGCCGAACAGCTGCTCCAGGTAGGACAGCGAGATCTGCTGGCGCTGGCTGATGGCTGCCAGCGCTACCGGGCCGGTGTGTGAACGCATGCCCAGATCGATCATCGCCGTGACCGCAAATCGCCCTTTGGTGGTGAGTCGCATGTTGTTTTCTCCAGGCAACCTGCAAGCCAGGCTGCGAAGCAAAGTGAATCGGCTTTTCCCGGTTTCCAGAGCCCGCTTTGGAGGCCTGCCCTGATCCCGAGTGATTAAGTCAAGTATGCCAGAACTTGACTTTTTTGCTCCGGCATTGGCTGGCCACCCTGAAGGTCCAAGGGGCACTGCGCAGCGGGCTCCGGCACCGTGTCAGATCAGGTGCCGGCGACGCTTTTCAAGGGCTTCCAGCGACTGCCGCAGCGGCAAAACCGCTGGCCTTGGATGGGTGGTTCAGCCCTTCACTGGCCGGCGCAGCAAGGACTCGACCAAGCCGTCGCAGGCGTCTTCCACCAGATCCAGCACCCGCTCAAAGCCTTCCGGGCTGCCGTAGTAAGGGTCAGGCACATCACCCAGACCCTTGAAACGGCGCGCATGGTCCAGCAGCAGCCGCACCTGGGGTGGCGGCGCAGTCGGCGGGCCGGCAGCGTCAGTTGTCAGCCGCTGCTGCAACCAAGTCACGTGTGAAGTGTCCATCGCCAGCACCCAGTGGAACTTCTCGAAGTCGCTGTCCTGCACCGGCCGGGCGCGCAGCCGGGACAGGTCGTAACCGCGGCGCTTGGCAGCTGCCTGGGCGCGCGGGTCGGGCGCCTCGCTGAGGTGGAAGCCGTGGGTGCCCGCCGAATCGACCACCACACCCTGGATGCCAGCGCGCTTCAGCTTGGCCCGCAAGACGCCTTCGGCGGTGGGCGAGCGGCAAATGTTGCCCGAGCACACCATCAGGATGTTCAGGCTCCGTGCACCGCCCTCCCTCGCATCGGGGCCGGCCGGAGCCTCGACGCCCCGCATCCAGTCCTTCATGCGCTTGAGCATCAGGCCGCCCCGCGCCGGGCCGAGGGCGCTGTGGAAATGGGCACCACGTCGGCCACGCTGGCGCCAAAGGCCTGCTCGCGCAACAGCGACAGCTGGTCGCGCATGCGCGCCGCTTTCTCGAATTCCAGGTTTCTGGCGTGTTCCAGCATCTGTTTCTCGAGCATCTTGATGCGTTTGCCCAGGTCCTTTTCAGACAGCGTTTCCACCTCGGCGGCGGCCTTGGCTGCATTCAGGTCGTCCTTGGCCGCCTTGTCGGAAACGGCGCCGTCAATCATGTCGCGAATGCGCTTGGTCACACTCTTGGGCGTGATGCCCATGGCCAGGTTGTGCGCAACCTGCTTGGTACGGCGGCGTTCGGTCTCGCCAATGGCGGCCTTCATGCTGTCGGTCATCTTCTCGGCATACAGGATGGCGCGGCCGTTGATGTTGCGGGCCGCGCGCCCAATGGTCTGGATCAGCGAACGTTCGGCGCGCAGGAAGCCCTCCTTGTCGGCGTCCAGAATGGCCACCAGGCTCACCTCGGGCAGGTCCAGGCCCTCGCGCAGCAGGTTGATGCCCACCAGCACATCGAAGGTACCCAGGCGAAGGTCGCGCAGGATCTCCACGCGTTCCACCGTGTCCACGTCGCTGTGCAGGTAGCGCACCTTCACACCGTTGTCCGACAGGTACTCGGTCAGCTGTTCGGCCATGCGCTTGGTCAGCGTCGTGATCAGCACGCGTTCGTTGACCTGCACGCGGATGCGGATCTCCTGCAGCACGTCGTCCACCTGCGTGCTGGCGGGGCGCACCTCCACCTCGGGGTCGATCAGGCCGGTGGGGCGCACCACCTGTTCCACCACGGCGCCGGTGTGTTCCTTTTCCCAGTTGCCCGGGGTGGCGGAAACGAACACGGCCTGGCGCATCTTGCGCTCGAATTCCTCAAATTTCAGCGGCCGGTTGTCCAGCGCGCTGGGCAGGCGGAAGCCGTATTCCACCAGCGTGGTCTTGCGCGCCTGGTCGCCGTTGTACATGCCGCCAAACTGGCCGATCAGCACGTGGCTTTCGTCCAGGAACATCAAAGCGTCTTGAGCCAGGTAGTCGACCAGAGTGGGCGGCGGGTCGCCGGGCGCCGCGCCCGACAAGTGGCGCGTGTAGTTCTCGATGCCCTTGCAGTGGCCCACCTCTTGCAGCATCTCCAGGTCGAAGCGCGTGCGCTGCTCAAGCCTTTGGGCTTCGACGAGCTTGCCGCCCTTGACAAACTGGTCCAGCCGTTCGCGCAGTTCGTCCTTGATGGTGGCGATGGCGTCCACCACACGCTCACGCGGCGTCACATAGTGGCTGCTGGGGTAAACCGTGAAGCGCGGAATCTTCTGGCGCACGCGTCCGGTCAGCGGGTCCAGCAACTGCAAGGTCTCGACCTCGTCATCGAACAGTTCGACGCGCAGTGCCAATTCGCTGTGCTCGGCGGGAAACACGTCGATGGTGTCGCCGCGCACCCGGAACGATCCGCGTGAAAAGTCGATCTCGTTGCGCTTGTATTGCATGCGGATGAGCTGCGCAATCACGTCACGCTGGCTCATCTTGTCGCCCACACGCAGCGTCATCACCATCTTGTGATAGTCGGCCGGGTTGCCAATGCCGTAGATGGCGCTGACGCTGGCCACGATGATCACGTCGCGCCGCTCCAGCAGGCTCTTGGTGGCCGACAGCCGCATCTGTTCGATGTGCTCGTTGATGGCGCTGTCCTTTTCGATGAACAGGTCGCGCTGCGGCACGTAGGCTTCGGGCTGGTAATAGTCGTAGTAGCTGACGAAGTACTCCACCGCGTTGCGCGGGAAGAACTCGCGGAACTCGCTGTACAGCTGCGCCGCCAGGGTCTTGTTCGGCGCAAACACGATGGCCGGGCGGCCGGTGCGCGCAATCACGTTGGCCATCGTGAAGGTCTTGCCAGACCCCGTCACGCCCAGCAGCGTCTGGAAGGTCAGGCCGTCGGCGATGCCTTCAACCAGCTGGGTGATGGCCGCGGGCTGGTCGCCGGCGGGCTCATACGGCTGGAACAGCTGGAAGGGCGAATCGGGGAACGTGACGAAAGTGCCTTCGGCAGGGCCACCGGCTTCCACTCCGGCGCCGTTGCGGTGACCTTGCTTGAGCGCCCTTTCGGCCAACGCGCCGGGGACTGGAACAGACATGCAGATATCCCTCAGGAAGGGGCCGTTAGAATTCAGGCCGCTTGAAAAGCCCGCGCAGCCAGCGCCAGGCAACCCACTAGCGTAGCGCACCCTGCACGCGCTGTGTAGCCCGCCTTCAGAGCGACCCCTTGGCTTTCGACCCCACCCTTGCGCCCCTTTGGAAACCCACATGTCCGCCTCGATCTTTTCCGCCGTCGAAATGGCTCCCCGCGACCCCATCCTGGGTTT
This sequence comes from Burkholderiales bacterium, assembly GCA_043717565.1. Lineage (GTDB taxonomy): Bacteria > Pseudomonadota > Gammaproteobacteria > Burkholderiales > Burkholderiaceae_C > Rubrivivax. The sequence goes on from JAYSXE010000173.1 coordinate 14,572, forward strand.
GAACGACCAGTTCAACAGCGACACCCGGTCCGGCAAGGTGAACCTGGGCGTGGGTGTGTATTTCAACGACGAAGGCAAGCTGCCGGTGTTGCGCTGCGTGGCTGAAGCGGAAAAGCAGTTGCTGGAGGCGTCCAAGCCCAAGGGCTACCTGCCCATCGACGGCATCGCAGCCTATGACAAGGCCGTGCAGAACCTGGTGTTTGGCGCCGACAGCGAAGCCGTCACAACCGGCCGCGTGGCCACGGTGCAGGCACTGGGCGGCACGGGCGGCCTGAAGGTGGGCGCAGATTTCCTGAAGCGGCTGAACCCGCACGCCACCGTGCTGATCAGCGACCCGAGCTGGGAAAACCACCGCGCGCTGTTCATCAACGCAGGTTTCGAGGTGGCCAGTTACCCGTACTACGACGCCGCCACGCGGGGCGTGCGCTTTGCCGACATGCTGGCCGCGCTGAACGCCGCTGCAGCGGGCACGGTGGTGGTGCTGCACGCGTGCTGCCACAACCCGACCGGCTGCGACATCACGCCGCAGCAGTGGGACCAGGTTGCAAGCGCGTGCCAGGCGCGCGGACTGGTGCCCTTTCTGGACATGGCGTACCAGGGTTTCGGCCACGGCATTGCCGAAGACGGCGCTGCCGTGCAGTGTTTCCTGGGCAAGGGCATGACCTTCTTTGTGTCCACGTCGTTTTCCAAGAGCTTTTCGCTCTACGGCGAACGTGTGGGCGCGCTCAGCGTGGTGTGCACCAGCGCCGAAGAATGCAGGCGCGTGCTGTCGCAGCTGAAGATCGTGATCCGCACCAACTACAGCAACCCGCCCACCTTCGGCGCCCAGCTGGTGGCCACGGTGCTGGGCACGCCGGCCTTGCGCATGCAGTGGGAAGAAGAACTGGCCGGCATGCGCGAGCGCATCCGCGCCACCCGGCTGCGGCTGGTGGCCGAGCTGCAGGCCGCGGGCGTGCAGAGCGACCTGGGCTACATCACCAGCCAGAAAGGCATGTTCAGCTACTCCGGCCTGTCGAAGGTGCAGATGGAGCGCCTGCGCAACGAATTCGGCGTGTACGGCATCGACTCGGGCCGCATCTGCGTGGCCGCCGTCAACAGCGGCAATATCGGCACCGTGGCCCGGGCGCTGGCCCAGGTGATGCAGACGGCCTGAGCCCGGCTGGCAGCGACACACCCGCCAATGCGCTGTGCGACCTACCCGCTGCCGCTGCGCGGCCGGGTTCCCTGCCGCGGGCGGGAAATCGCGTCTCTACATCCCTCATTTCGGCGGTTCTAGAGAGTGACCCCCATTCACCATGGGGGTGGGCTGTGGCACATTTGCTGCACTGCAACATCTTTGACGGTGTTGTAAGCCCGGACGCCTGGCCCAGGGCGCATCATCCGGCCTTCTGCCTGAACGACCCGAGAGACCAGACGCCATGCTGTACCAAATCTACGAGACGCAACGAGCGCTGATGTCGCCGTTCTCGGAATTCGCCAGCGCCAGCGCGAAGCTGTACGACCACCCCTTGTCGCCCTTTGCGCACACGCCGCTGGCGCAGCGCGTGTCGGCCAGTTTCGACCTGCTGCACCGGCTGGCCAAGGACTACGAAAAGCCGCCCTTCAACATCACCGCAGCCACGGTGAACGGCACCGAAGTGGCGGTGCAGGAACAGGTGGCCGTGCACAAGCCCTTCTGCCGGCTGCTGCGCTTCAAGCGCTTCACCGACAACCCCCAGGCGCTGAACACCATGAAGTCGCAGCCCACGGTGCTGGTCGTGGCACCGCTGTCGGGCCACCACTCGACGCTGCTGCGCGACACGGTAAAAAGCCTGCTGCACGACCACAAGGTCTTCATCACCGACTGGACCGACGCCCGCATGGTGCCGGCCGCTGCCGGCCCCTTTCACCTGGACGACTATGTGGAATACGTGCAGGAATTCATCCGCCACTGCGGCGAACACGTTCACGTGATCTCGGTCTGCCAGCCCACCGTGCCGGTGCTGGCCGCCGTTTCGCTGATGGCCAGCCGCGGCGAAAAGACGCCGCTGACCATGACCATGATGGGCGGCCCCATCGACGCCCGCAAGAGTCCCACCGCGGTGAACAACCTGGCCACGAACAAGAGCTTCAGCTGGTTCGAGAACAACGTCATCTTCCGCGTGCCGCCGAATTTCCCCGGTGCGGGCCGCCGTGTGTACCCCGGCTTCCTGCAGCACACCGGCTTCGTGGCGATGAACCCCGACCGCCACATGACGAGCCACTACGACTATTTCCTGGACCTGGTGCGTGGTGATGACAGCAACGCGGCGAGCCACCGCCAGTTCTACGACGAGTACAACGCCGTGCTCGACATGCCCGCCGAGTACTACCTGGACACCATCAAGACCGTGTTTCAGGACTTTGCCCTGGTCAACGGCACCTGGGTGGTCAAGGGTGAGCCCGTTCGCCCGCAGGATATCCAGCACACTGCGCTGTTGACCATCGAAGGCGAGCTCGACGACATCTCTGGCGCCGGCCAGACGCGCGCGGCCCACAGCCTGTGTTCGGGCATCCCAGGCCCGCGCGCCTTCCACTACGACGCCATGGGCGCGGGCCACTACGGCATCTTTTCAGGCCGGCGCTGGCGCGAGGCCGTCTACCCCGAGGTGCGCGGTTTCATAAGCCGCTTTGACGAACGGGCCGTTCCTGCGGCCCTGCCGGCAGCCACCCCGAGCGCTGCCCAGAAAGCACCCGCAGCACGTGCAAAGACCGCTGTCGTCGCCGCTGCTGCACTTGGTGTAACCCCGATCGCGCGCGGTACAGCCCCGGCCCGCAAGAAAACTGCAAAGGCTGAGGCCCCTGAAGCGCCGGCCCGCAAGCCAAAACCACGCGCCTAGGGCTGAAGAAACCCGCGCCGATAATGGCGGGGTGCCCGCACCCGTCATCCACATCCTGCCCATTCAGCCGCTGAGCCCACCCACGGCAGGCTCCAGCACCGCGGTTTTGGCAGAGCGTCTGAACGACGCCCTGCCCCAGACCCAGTGCACCCGCTGTGGCTACCCCGACTGCCGGGCCTATGCGCAGGCCATGGCCGAAGGCGAAGCCGAAATCAACCGCTGCCCACCCGGCGGCGCTGTAGGCATCACGCGGCTGGCCGCCATCACCGGGCGAGCCGAGCAGCCCCTTGACCTGTTGCACGGCAGCGAAGGCCCGCGCCAACTGGCCGTGATCGACGAAGCCTGGTGCATCGGCTGCACGCTGTGCATCAAGGCCTGCCCCGTGGACTGCATCATTGGCGCTTCCAAAGTGATGCACACCGTGGTGGACGAGCAGTGCACGGGCTGCGAACTGTGCGTGCCGGTGTGCCCAGTGGACTGCATCAGCATGGTGCCCGTGACCGGCAGTGCCACCGGCTGGCAGGCCTGGTCGGAACCGCAGGCCCACACGGCGCGCGAAAGCTACGCGTGGCACCAGGAACGCCTGGCCCGTGACAGGCTGGAAAACGACGAACGCCTGGCCGTCAAGGCACAGGGCAAGCTGGCCGACCTGGAACAGCACAGCACCATCACCGACTCCGACGTGCTGGCTGCCAAACGCGCCGTGATCGATGCCGCGCTGGCCCGGTCCAGGGCACAGCGTCAGGCCGCCGCAGCGCCCGCCACCGAGACGGGCACCCCCGGCACCCCGAACGATGAAGGCTGAACAGGTCGATCGCTTCTTCCAAGTGCTGCAGCAGGGCAACCCCCGGCCGCAGACCGAGCTGGCCTACACGTCGGTGTTTGAACTGCTGGCCGCAGTGTTGCTGTCAGCCCAGGCCACCGACATCAGCGTCAACAAGGCCACGCGCACGCTGTTCGCGCGGGCGCCCACACCGCGTGTCATGCTTGACCTGGGCGAAGCCGAAGTGGCGCGCCACATCCAGACGATCGGCCTGTACCGCAACAAGGCCAAGCACTTGGTGCAGACCTGTGCCCTGCTGCTGGAACGGCACGGCGGCCAAGTTCCGCGTTCGCGCGAGGCGCTGCAGGCCCTGCCGGGCGTGGGCCGCAA
>JAYSXE010000174.1:0-3230 GCA_043717565.1 Burkholderiales bacterium
TGTTGACTGCCAGACACAAGGTGAGTCGGTCAATGAACACCAGTGAGGTGTCAGTCGAGTGGGTGCCTGCGGCCAGGGCGCGGGCGTCCAATGCCTGAAGCGCACGAACCAAGGGCCCCTGCACCACCTCGCGCAGTCGCGCCTCGATCAGCGGCACATGCTCGCGCACGCTGCGGGCCTGAATGGCGAGTTGAAAGTGGCCAATGTCGATCACATACGCCCCGGACGTGACTCAGACCGCACCGAATGCGACGAATGAAAACGGATCGTCTTGTGGCACGGGCGTATTGGTGTTTTGAGCGTTGCTGTCGACGACGTCGCGTGAGTGCACGTCAAACGATCCGGTGCTGACGTTCACCACCGTCATCACGTTGTCGTCGTTCGAGGTATTGAGCGGGCTCACCAGCACCACCGGCGGCGCGGCAAAGGGCGGCACGAACAGGACGCGGTAGTTGCCGGTGCCGATCTTGCTGACCTGGTATTCCAGGCCCAGCGGATGGCTGCCGTCCCCGTTGACATTGCCGATGACCGCGCGCAGCGGCCGGTTGGCGCCCATGGCAAACAAGTTGGCCAAGGGGCCGAGCTTGACATTGCCTTGCACTTCCAGCTTGTCGGTGGTGGGCGTGCGTCCGATGCCCACGAGGCCGTCCTCAGCAAATCGGTTCATCACGATGTGATGCACCGGCGCGCCTTGCGCTGCGGGTGTGGTGCTGCGCAAGTAGAGGTGGCTGGTTTCGCTTTGCAAGTCCACCGAGCTGCCGTCGCTGCGCAAGTCCACCACGCGCTGGCCGTCCAGGCTTTCCAAGCGGACGCGATGGCCTTTGACGTGCAGCTGCGTGGCGGGCACGGTGCCCACGCCGATCTTCATGCCGTCGAACAGGGTGTCGCCCGGCGGACTTTGGCGCACCACAAAGCGCTTGTCGGCGCCGCCGTCGTAGGCGATGTCCTCACCCTGGGTGAACAGGCTCAGGCGGCCTTGGTTGGACTGCACCAGGCCTTCCACCGTCAACCGCCCCAGCGGCGCTTCGGTACCGATGCCCACGCGCCCGGCGGTGGTGGCGCTGATGGCACTGTCCCACTGCCCGGGCTGGGTCTGCCGTGCGATGCGAAACAGGCCCTGACCTTTGTCGCCGACTTGAACCATCCAACTCGTGTTGGCCTCGTCGGCGCCGGCGGCAAAGCGCAGCGTTGGTTTGGCCCCGGTCAGGCGCACCGCGCCGTCTTCGGCGCCGTCCCAATCGCCTTTGACTTCGAGTGCGGCGCGCGGGTCGCGGGTGTTCACACCCACGCGCCCTTCGGCGTCCTTCTTCGTCGCGCCCGCGCCGCTGGTGACAACCAGGCGCGGTGCCAGCAGGGGTGGCGACGCGCCCGGGCTCTGCGGCCCGACGATGAAGCGGTTGTCGATCTGCGAGGTGTCGCCGATGGCGACGTGCATTTCGCGTTGGCCATCCACCGGCAATGCGTCGCCCACCCGCGAGATCGACATCGGCGTTTTTTGTGTCAGGCCGTCGCCGTTGCGCAGCAACAAGGCGCCGCCCGCCAGTTTCAGGTTGCCCACCACACGTGCGCTTCCCTGCACCCAGAACAGGTCTTTCTTCAGCGCCTGCCACTGAAACCCCGAAGCCAAGAGTTTGGCCAGGCTGTGTGCGTGGTGGGGTGCTTGGTCGCGTCTATGCACCACCACGGCGCCGTCTGCGGCTTCAATGTTTTGTGCCACCACGCCGACGTAGCGGCGCAGGCTGCGCGCGCGGTCAACGGCGTTGTCGGCGGGGTCGAGCTCAAGCTGCGCAAAGTAGCCCAAGGCGCCGTCGCGCACGACCCAGCGCACGTAGCCGATGGGCACCAGCCAGCGCGGTGGCTTGCCGTTGGTGGGCAAGCTCTGATGCGGCACCGAGGTGTCCCACAGGCTTGGCGCGGCATTGTCGAAGACCTGCAGCGCCTGCAACGCATCCACGTTGACCGTACCGATGGTCACCGGCGAGCGCTGCGCCAAGGCGCCGCTTTGTTCACCGATGACGAACGAGAAGCTTTCGCGCACGCGTGAGGTTTGGTCGTCGTCGGTGCAGGCCATGAAGCCTGGCGCCGGTGGCCGCGCCGCCAATTCGGCGTAGCTCAGCCAGAGTTTGACCAAGCGGCCCTTGGGAGTGGCCAAGGTCGCGGGATCATCCACCGCTGCGGCGAAGGCGATGTCGGCAAAAAGGGCCTCGCTCAGGCGCACTGGACGATCCACCACCAATGCGCGGCCAAAGCCGTCCCAGGCCAGCCCGGGATCCAGGATGATCTCCACGCGTGCCGGTGCACCTGGGGCGGCACGTTCGCGCAGCGTCAGGCCCTGGGCGATGCCCCAGGTGTGTGCGCCCAGCGTGTGGCGCGCCTGCTGCGTGCGCTGGTAGGCCCCTGCGGATTCCAGGTCGGCCGCAGAGAGAAACTGGCCTTCAAAGAAGCGAGGTCGTTGGTCGTTGGCACCCATGGTTTGGCTCCCGGTGGTGATCACTTGGGTTGCGGTGGAACGGCCGCTGCGGGCTTCTTGGCGGCTGCTTTGACCGCACGCTTGGCACGTCCGGGTTGCCCTGGTGCACGCTTGTGCAAGGCGTCGAGCTGTGCTTGCTGGGCGTGCACGGTGCGCATCAAGGCAGAGACCTGGGCTTGCATGTCGGCCATGCCCCCGGCGCCGCCCACGCGGGCCAGATCGGCGAGCAAGCTGCCATCGCTGGCGCGCGCGGCGAGCTTCATCCAAGCTGGTGCAGCCACCTGGCCGGAACGCGTGCGGTCGAATCGTTCCAGCTGCTGCATGATGAGATTGTCATCGAGCACCGCCTTGGCTGGCGCCGCGGCGTGGGCCGGCTGGCCGATGGCATTGACCACGCCCAGGCCCGGCGGGAGCTCGCCGAAACCATGGCCGACATGGCCCGCGTCCACAGCGTCAGCGGCTTGCTCTTCCCTTGTCTTGCCGCAGGCCGCGCCGAGTACCGACACACCCAACACCATGCCCAGCAGTTGTTGCGCCATGCCGCTGCGCCCGCTGCCACAGCAGAACTTGGCGATGCTCTCGCGCAGGCAATGCCAGGGCAGCCAAGACAGCCAATAGCTCACGCTGGGCCAGGTGAGCAGCAGCTTGCGTTCTTGCCAGTTGCAGATGTCCACCACTTGGCAGGTCTTGCCCCGCAGGGTCACCACCGCCAGCGGTACGCAGTTGCTTTGCGCCGGTGCGGGGCAGGGCGGCAGCAGGG
>JAYSXE010000175.1:0-7318 GCA_043717565.1 Burkholderiales bacterium
ACGCTGCATTCGGCCACCGGCGCGTGGTCGAGACCGTGTTCCTGGACACCTTTGGCAACCCGGCCATGAACAGCCCCACGGCCTATTTCCGCACGGTGCTGGAACTGGGCTACTTCGGCTCGGTGCTTTACTACGCCGGCCTGGGCTACCTGATCGGTCGCGCCTACATGGGGCTGAAGCGCGGCCATGCCTTCGGGCTGCTGATGTACGGGGTGCTGGTGCTGCACCTGGTCGAATCCCTGCGCTACGGCTACCTGGGCGAGACCCGGTTCGTGCCGGCGGCGCTGGGTTTGGCACTGGTGGCGCTGGACATGCACCGTCTGCGCGCTCGGGCGGTTGCGCACTGAGGGCTAAGGGCTGAGGACTGAGGGCTGAGGGCTGAGGGCTGAAGACTGACGGCTGCCGCAGCGCTACCGGTTGCCCACCCGCCGCAACGGCGAAGGCTTGTGCTTGATGTCCCGAACCACGGCCGAAGGCGCGGGTTCGTGAAACACCGGGGCCCCCAGTGCCGCAACCTGTACGGGGGCCTCGGCCCCGCGCCCGCGGGCCCTGACCGGATGCGGCAGCGCCTGCACTTCCAGGCGGTACAGCCGCAGCAGGCGCGCCCTGAAACTGGCGTTGCTGAAGCGCTCGCGGGCGTCGGCACGCGCGGCTTGCGAAAAGCGCTGGTTCAGTTCCGTGTCCAGCAACAGGCGCCGCAGGCACACCAGGCCCTCGTCCAGCCGGTTGACGACAAAACCGCTGAAACCCTGGCGCACGGCGTCGCGGTTGCCCACCGCGTTGTTCACCACGCAGGGCACGCCGGCAGCCAAGGCCTGCAGCACCGACAACGGCATGCCCTCCCAGCGCGACGTCTGCACGTACACGGCAGCCTGCGACAGCAGCCGCTGCACACCGTCGCGGTCCACCCAACCCGTCACTTCGACACCGGCTGCACGCAGGCGTGCTTCGCCCGCAGGGTCGCCATTGCCGATCCAGACAAACCGCGCCGGCACCTCGGCGATCTGGAATCGCGTGGCCATGGCGGCAAACAGTTCCGGGGCCTTCTGATAGCACACGCGCCCCATGCTCACCACCACGGGCACGGCCGTGGACTGGCGCTGCACCTGGAAGAAGCTGTCATCCACCGCGTTTTCCAGCACCACCGCCGGGCGCTGGCCCAGTTCGTCAAGCAGCTGGGCTTCACTGCGGCTGCAGCCCACCAACTGGCTGTCAACCCGCGCTGCCAGCCATTCAAGCGACCGGAACACCACGCTGGGCAACCAGTAGCGGCGGTTCAGGAACGCCAGGCCATGCGGCGAATAGAACACCTGCGGCCGCGAACGCAGGCCCATCAACACCAGGCGCCCCACAAACCCTGCCTTTGACGAATGCAGGTGGATGGACATGTCTTCCAGCCCCTGCAGCTGACGCAACAGCGCGCGCCGCAAGGCCACGCAGTAGCGGAAGAAGCCGGCGCTGGGGGGTGCAATCTCGACCAGCTGCACACGGGGGTCGAACAGGTGTTCCACGTTCGCGGGCGTGTCGGGGCGGCGTGAAAACACCAGCACCTGCGCCACACCGGCGCGCGCCAGTTCACGTGTGGCCTGCACCAGAAAAGTCAGGGTTCCGGCGGCCAGGCATTCGGTGGCGTGGATGATCTTGTGCGCTGCAGGGGCGGGTGTCATGGGCTCAGGAATGTGCAGTGGGCGGCGGGGCGACAGCAGGTGCGTCGACCGCGTGATGGCGTGTTGCCGGGCGGCCCGCGGCACCGGCGGCGCGGTCCAGGATGCGGCCCAGCAGGATCTGCGCATTGGCGCGCCAGTTGTAGCGCTGCAGGCGTTGTGCGGCGGGCGCGGCCAGGGCCTGGCGCAGTTCGGGTTCGCGCAGCACGCGCTGCAGCAGCAGCGCCAGATCGGCGGGGTCGTTGGCGTCGAAATACAGCACGGCGTCGCCGCACACCTCGGGTATGGACGCCGCGCGCGCAGCCAGCACCGGGCAACCGTGCGCCATGGCTTCGACGGCGGGCAGGCCGAAGCCTTCATAGGAAGACGGGAACACGAACCATGCGGCGTGCCGGTACAACGCGCTGAGTTCGGCGTCGGGCACATACCCCAGGAAGCGGAAGCTGTCGGGCAGCACCGAGCTGTCGTTGAAGATGCCGATGTCCTTGGCGCCCGCAATGGCCACGGGCCAGGGGTAGTTCGGCAGCAAGCCCATCGCGCGGCCCAGCAAACCGTAGTTCTTGCTCGGTTTCACGCTGCCCACGCCCAGGATGAAGCCGCCCGACTGCAGGCCGTGGCGCTGCAGCACCGCGGCGTCGTCAGCGGGCATCACGGCGTGTTCACCGCCTTCGCGTCCCACCAGGATGTCGTTGCGGCCCAGCCCGAAGCAACGCGCCAGTTCGTCGCGCGAAAAGTCCGACACCGTCATCACGTCCTGCGCCGTGCGGCCCAGCACAGCCACCAGCGCGTTGTGCACCCAGCGGTAGCTGCGCGTGAATGAGGCGGGCTGCACCTTCACCGTGGCGTCGTGCACCGTGACCAGCTGCCGCCGCTTCAGCAGCGGCCCTGAATAGTTGAAATTCACCAGGTAGTCGCCACGGGCGAACCGCAGCAGCGCCCATTGTTCCCATACGTGGCCCTGCCCGCAGGGCACCACCACCGTGCTGACGTGTCGCAAATCCAGGGCCTGTGCACGGGCCAGCGCATCGGCGCCCGTGGGCAGGGCCAGCACCAGGCCCAGCCGGTCCCGCAACGCCGCGTCTTCAGCCAGCAGGCCGTCCAGCGCACGCAGGGTTTCGGCCGCATACCGCTGCACACCCGTCTGCACCTGGGTCAGAAAACGACCGTTCAGAACCACTCTTTGGAGCACGACTTCACTGCCTCAAGGGCGGAACGGGTTGACAGGAACACACCAGGGGAATTGCACAAAGTAGCCGGTGCGGCGCGGCGCGGCGCGCCGATGGCAGCAGATTCAGTGGGCGCCGTCGCGCGTGAGCACCACCTTCACGGTGCGCATCAGAATCCAGGAATCAAAAAACGGGCTGCGGCGCTCGACATAGTCGGAGTCGAACTCCACACGTTCTTCGTAAGTGGTGTTGTTGCGGCCACTGACCTGCCACAGTCCCGTCAGCCCCGGTTTCACCGACATGTAGTGGCGCTTGCGGGCGCCGTATCGTTTCAGCTCGTCCACCGTCACCGGGCGTGGCCCGACAAAGTGCATTTCGCCCCGCAGGATGTTGAAGAGTTGCGGCAGTTCGTCCAGGCTTGTTTTGCGCAGCAAGCCGCCAATGCGCGTGACGCGGGGGTCGTTGCGCAGTTTCTGGTCACGTGCCCATTCAGCGCGCGCATCTGCATCGGTTCGCAGCAGCGCCTCCAGCACTTCGGCTGAATTGCGCACCATGGTGCGGAACTTGAAGCAGCGAAACTGCCGGCCCCGCAAACCCACACGGTAGTGCGCAAAGGTCAGCGGTGCGCCGTCCACCTTCCAGATGCGCAGCGCAATGAAGGCCAACAATGGCGAGAAGACCAGGATCACCAGCAACGCGCCGAGCTGGTTCAATGCCGTGTACACCGCGTCCAGCGGGGTTCCGCCGGCCATGGCGGTGATGCGCACCGGGTCCACCCTTCGGCCCAGCAACACTTTGGTTGATTCGGTTTCCACTGATTGCACAAGTTGCGGCGCGCCTGCTTGACAGGTTCTGGCCAATCTCTCGATTCTCCCGGCCGCTCTGGGCAGCCGGAATCCCCGATTCATAGGCCTGCCGGAGTCCTTGCCCCGGCCCATGGAAGGCGCACCCACCCCGTGCCGCAAGGCTCTATGGGGGCAGGCATCTGTGGCGCACGCAAAGGCCCAATTCGCAACAAGGCGTTACGCGCCTGCTTTCAAGCCGGGCAACGCGAAGCGCGTGCTTCAGCGCGGCTGGGCCAACGCCACCAGCGCTTCTTCGGTGACGCGGCAGATGCGCCAGTCGTCCATCAGCGTTGCGCCCATGCGTTCGTAGAACGCGATGGCGTCGCGGTTCCAGTCCAGCACGCTCCATTCGAAGCGGCCGTAGTTGCGCTGCACGGCCAAGGCCGCCAAGCGCTGCAGCAGGTCGCTCCCGATGCCCGAGCGCCGATGGTTGGGCTGCACATACAAGTCTTCCAGGTACAGACCCGGCTGCCCCAGGAAGGTGGAGAAGTTAGTGAAGAACAGCGCAAAGGCCACCACCTGCCCCGCCACCTCCACCACCATCGCCTCGGCCACCGGGCGCGCGCCGAACAGGTGCGGCTCCAGCAGTTCCGGCGTGACCTTCACGCGATGGCTCAGGTGCTCGTAGTCCGCCAGTTCGCGGATCAAGCCCACGAGGGCTGCCAGGTCGACGCGCGTGGCGGGGCGGATGTGGTGTGGGCTGTGCATGCACGCATTGTCCACAGGTGCGGGGTGTGGGGCCGTTCAGCCAGCGCAACGACGCCCTGCTCACCCGGCCGCTTGCCCGCTGGGCCGGCTGCAGCGTCTACAGTGTGCACATGCCCAACCCAGCCCCCCCGGCCTACCAGCCCCTGCGCCCATCGCGCAGCACCTTCACGCCCCTGCGGGCAATGAACTACCACGTGCACCAGTGGGGCGACGCCAGCCTGGTGCGCAGCGACCGGCCGCCGCTGGTGCTGGTGCACGGCTGGATGGACGTTGGTGCTTCGTACCAGTTCCTCGTCGACGCGCTGGCCCAGGCCGAGGGCTTCGACCGCTGGGTGCTGGCACCCGACTGGCGGGGCTTCGGGCTGACCCTGACGCCTGACGCCGACACATACTGGTTCCCCGATTACGTGGCCGACCTCGACGCCCTGCTCGACGCGCTGCTGCCCGCTGAGCGTTTCGGCCCGGTGGACCTGCTGGGCCACAGCATGGGCGGCAACGTGGCCATGACCTACGCCGGCGCCAGGCCGCAGCGCATCCGGCGGCTGGTGAACCTGGAAGGTTTCGGCATGCCGCGCACCAAGCCCGAACAGGGCCCAAAACGGCTGACGCAATGGCTGGACGAGTTGAAGACGCCTGCTTCGCTGCGCGACTACGCCAGCCGGCAGGAAGTGGCCGACCGCCTGCAGGCCAACAACCCGCTGCTCAGCGCCGACAAGGCTGCCTGGCTGGCCGGGCACTGGGGCGCGGCCGGGGCCGACGGGCGCTGGCACATCCAGGGGCACCCGGCCCACAAACGGGTGAACCCGGTGCTGTACCAGGTGGAAGAGGTGCTGGCCAGCTGGAAACAGATCACGGCACCGCTGCTGTGGGTGGAGGGCGACCTGACCGACACGCAGAAGTGGTGGGGGCAACGCTATTCGCGCGAGGAATTCCACCAGCGGCTGTCGGTGGTGGGCCAGGTGCAGCGTGTCACGTTGTCGCCCAGCGGCCATATGCTGCACCACGACCAGCCCCAGGCGCTGGCGCAGCACCTGGCGCAGTTCCTGCATTAAGGGCAGCGCTCACGGCGGTGCACCCCCTCCAAGGGCCGGGCGCCAGATGCGACAATCCACGGCTTTGCATCCACCACCATCATGGACGTCGAACACATCAACTCAATTGGCTCGCTGCTCGCCGACCTGAGCATCCGCACCGAGCAGCTCCGGGGGTATCTTTGACTACGATCGCAAATCCCTGCGGTTGAACGAAGTCAACGCCGCGCTGGAAAACCCCGCGGTCTGGAACGAACCCAAACGCGCCCAGGAACTGGGCCGCGAGAAGAAGACGCTGGAGACCGTGGTCGGCACCATCGACCACCTGCACAGCAACCTGTCGGACAACCGTGAGTTGTTCGAAATGAGCAAGGAAGACGGCGACGAAGCCGGCCTGCTGGCCATCGAGGCCGAAGCGCAGGCCTTGCGCGCCACGGTGGAACAGCTGGAATTCCGCCGCATGTTCAGCAACCCGGCCGACCCCAGCAACTGCTTCATCGACATTCAAGCGGGGGCCGGTGGCACCGAAGCCTGCGACTGGGCCAGCATGCTGCTGCGCCAGTACCTGAAGTACTGCGAGCGCAAGGGCTTCAAGGCGACGATGGAGGACGAAACCGCGGGTGACGTGGCCGGCATCAAGAGCGCCACCATCAAGGTCGAGGGCGACTACGCCTTCGGCCACCTGCGATCCGAGACCGGTGTGCACCGGCTCGTGCGCAAGAGCCCGTTCGATTCGGCAGGCGGCCGCCACACCAGCTTTGCTTCACTCTTCGTCTACCCCGAGGTGGACGACAGCATCGAGATCGACATCAACCCGTCTGATGTGCGCACCGACACCTTCCGCGCCAGCGGCGCCGGTGGCCAGCACATCAACAAGACCGACTCGGCGGTGCGCCTGACGCACATCCCCACCGGCATCGTGGTGCAGTGCCAGGACGGGCGCAGCCAGCACAGCAACAAGGACGTGGCCTGGAAGCGGCTGCGTTCACGCCTTTTCGACTTCGAGATGCGCAAGCGCATGGAAGAACAGCAGAAGCTCGAAGACACCAAGACCGACGTCGGCTGGGGGCACCAGATCCGCAGCTACGTGCTCGACCAGAGCCGCATCAAGGACCTGCGCACCAACGTCGAGATCAGCAATACGCAGAAGGTGCTGGACGGCGACCTCGACGCGTTCATCGAAGCCAGCCTCAAACAAGGCCTGTAAGCGCTGGCGCCGGCGGCCGCAGGGCCGGCCAGCGCTGGCCGCAAAAACCGGCACGGCGCGCAACCCCACCGCAGCGCCGGCCAATGACGGAGACCCCCAGCCATGCGTGAAGCCACCAGCGTCGCGACCCAACGGCAAAACTACGCCGCACCGGCGTATTTCATCCGCCAGGTCGAACTGACTTTCGACCTCGACCCTGCCAAGACCATCGTGGGCAGCAAGTTGCACATCGAACGCAACGCCGCGCTGGCGCCCGTTGAAGGGCCCACGCCGTTGCGCCTGCATGGTGAGGGGTTGACGCTGCTGCGGGTGCAGGCCGACGGGCAGAGTGTGTCTTTCCGCAACGAAGGTGGCGACCTCGTCATCGACAACCCGCCGCTGGCGGCGCAGTTCGTGCTGGACATCCGCAACACCTGCGCGCCCGACAAGAACACCGAGCTGTCGGGCCTGTACACCAGCGGTGGTGGCTTCTTCACGCAGTGCGAAGCTGAAGGTTTTCGGCGCATCACCTACTTCCTGGACCGGCCTGACGTGATGGCCACCTACCGCGTCACGCTGCGCGCCGACAAGGCGCGCTACCCGGTGTTGCTGAGCAACGGCAACCTGGTGGCCGAAGGCAGCCTGGACAACGGGCGCCACTTCGCCACCTGGCACGACCCCTTTCCCAAGCCCAGCTACCTGTTTGCGCTGGTGGCCG
>JAYSXE010000176.1:0-3218 GCA_043717565.1 Burkholderiales bacterium
CCGCCAGTGCCTCTTCCAGACTGTGCGCGATGCCGCTCTTGGCCGAGTCCAGGCCGATGGACGTCATGGCGTCCTTGAACTTCATCCGGTCTTCGGCCCAGCTTCACGATGGGTGGCACGGGTGGTGGCATCGCCTACAACCCCGAGGAATTCGAAGAAATCTGCAAGCGCGGGTTGGACCTGTCGCCTACCAAGGAACTGCTGATAGAAGAGAGCCTGATCGGCTGGAAAGAGTTCGAGATGGAAGTCGTGCGCGACCGCGTCGACAACTGCATCATCGTGTGCAGCATCGAGAACCTCGATCCGATGGGCATCCATACCGGCGACAGCATCACCGTGGCGCCGGCGCAAACGTTGACCGACAAGGAATATCAGGTGATGCGCAATGCCAGCATCGCCATCCTGCGCGAAATTGGCGTCGACACCGGTGGCAGCAACGTGCAGTTTTCGGTGAACCCCGACAACGGCCGACTGATCGTCATCGAGATGAACCCGCGCGTGTCGCGGTCGTCGGCGTTGGCCTCAAAGGCCACGGGATTCCCCATCGCCAAGGTGGCGGCCAAGCTGGCCGTGGGCTACACGCTGGACGAATTGCGCAACGACATCACTGGCGGCGCCACTCCGGCCAGCTTCGAGCCCAGCATCGACTACGTGGTCACGAAGATTCCGCGTTTTGCCTTCGAGAAATTCCCAGCTGCCGACCCGCACCTGACCACGCAGATGAAAAGCGTGGGCGAGGTGATGGCCATGGGCCGCACCTTCCAGGAGAGCTTCCAGAAAGCGCTGCGCGGTCTGGAGACCGGCATTGACGGCCTGAGCGAGCGCACCGGCTGCAAGGAAAGCGACCGCGACGAGATCATCGACGAGATCGGCAACGCCGGCCCCGAACGCATCCTGTTCGTGGGCGACGCTTTCCGAATCGGCATGTCGCTGGAAGAAGTGTTCGAAGAAACCGCCATCGACCCCTGGTTCCTGGCGCAGATCGAAGACCTGGTCAAGGTTGAACAGCAAGTGGCGCAGCGCAGCTTGGCCAGCCTGTCGGCGCTGGAACTTCGCTTTCTGAAGAAGAAGGGCTTTTCAGACCGCCGCCTGGCAAAGCTGATGCGCACCAACCAGCATGAGGTGCGGGCTGTGCGCCATGCCTTGGCGGTGCGGCCGGTCTACAAGCGCGTGGACACCTGCGCGGCCGAATTTGCCACGCAGACGGCGTACATGTATTCAGCCTACGAAAACGCCGACGGTGAATGCGAGGCGCAGCCCAGCAACCGCAAGAAGATCATGGTGCTGGGCGGTGGGCCCAACCGAATTGGCCAGGGCATTGAATTTGACTATTGCTGCGTGCACGCGGCGCTGGCGCTTCGCGAAGACGGCTACGAGACCATCATGGTCAACTGCAACCCCGAGACGGTGTCCACCGACTACGACACCAGCGACCGCCTCTACTTCGAACCGGTGACGCTGGAAGACGTGCTGGAAATCGTCGACAAGGAAAAGCCGGTTGGCGTGATCGTGCAATACGGTGGCCAGACGCCACTGAAATTGGCGCTGGACCTGGAACGGGCAGGCGTGCCTATCATCGGCACCAGCCCCGACAGCATCGACATCGCCGAAGACCGTGAACGGTTCCAACATCTGTTGCACAAGCTGGGTCTGAAGCAGCCGCCCAACCGCACGGCACGCACCAACGAACAGGCCATCGCGCTGGCGCAGGAAATCGGCTACCCGCTGGTGGTGCGCCCCAGCTACGTGCTGGGAGGCCGGGCCATGGAAATCGTGCACGGCGACAAGGACCTGGAGCGCTACATGCGCGAAGCGGTGATGGTCACCGAAAAGTCGCCCGTGCTGTTGGACCGCTTCCTGGACGACGCCATCGAGGTTGACGTCGACTGCATCAGCGACGGCGAGCAGGTGATGATCGGCGCCATCATGGAACACGTCGAAGCCGCCGGTATTCACAGCGGCGATTCGGCCTGTTCGCTGCCGCCCTACACGCTGAGTGCGGCTCTGCAAGACGAGATGCGCCGCCAGGCCACGGCCATGGCCAAGGCGCTGAATGTGGTGGGCTTGATGAACACCCAGTTTGCCGTGCAGGGCACGGGTGACCAGGCGGTGGTGTATGTGCTGGAGGTGAACCCCCGCGCGTCGCGCACGGTGCCCTTCGTCAGCAAGGCCACGGGGCAGCCGCTGGCCAAGATTGCCGCGCGCTGCATGGCTGGGCAGAAGCTGCGCGACCAGAAAGGCGTGATCGGCGAGGTGGTGCCGCCGTACTTCAGCATCAAGGAAGCGGTTTTCCCATTCAACAAGTTCCCGGGTGTCGACCCCATCCTGGGGCCCGAGATGCGGTCCACTGGCGAGGTGATGGGCTCTGGCGCCACTTTCGGCGAAGCCATGCTGAAGAGCCAGTTGGGCGCTGGTTCGCGGCTGCCGCGCCAGGGCACCGTGGTGCTGACGGTTAAGAACAGCGACAAGGCGCGGGCTGTGGACGTGGCACGCGACCTGATTGCGCTGGGCTTCCAGGTGGTGGCCACCAAGGGAACGGCCGCTGCCATCGCGGCCGCCGGCCTGGCGGTTCGGGTGGTGAACAAGGTGAAGGATGGCCGCCCGCACATTGCGGACATGGTGAAGGGCGGCGAGATCCAGCTGGTCTACACCACGGTTGACGAAACCCGCACCGCCATCGCCGATTCGCGCCACATCCGCACCGCGGCGCTGGCCAACCGCGTGACGTACTACACCACCATGGCGGGCGCCGAGGCGGCCACCGAGGCCCTGAAGCACCAATCGGGCTTGGCGGTGGCGTCGCTGCAGGAGCTGCATGCCCAGCTGGGCCTGCAGCACGTTCGCGAACTGCACTAAACTCGGCTTTGACGTCCGCCGCACCTGTCCCTAAGTAGGGCCCGTTGCGGCGGATTCACTTTTTTCCAGGACCTGGCATGACCACCATTCCCTTGACGCAACGCGGCGCAGAGCTGCTGAAGAACGAGCTGCACCGCCTGAAGTCTGTGGAGCGGCACGCCGTGATCCAGGCCATCTCCGAGGCGCGGGCCCAGGGCGACCTGTCAGAAAACGCCGAGTACGACGCGGCGAAGGACAAGCAGGGCTTCATCGAAGGGCGTATCAAGGAACTGGAATCGAAACTGGCAGCCGCGCAGATTATCGACCCGGCGGCGCTGGATTCTGGTGGGCGCGTGGTTTTTGGCGCCACGGTTGACCTGGAA
>JAYSXE010000177.1:0-7296 GCA_043717565.1 Burkholderiales bacterium
GTCGGCCAGTTTCTGTTCTCGCGCGTGCTGATGCTGTCGCCCATCTCGGGCTACGCCACGGGGTGGGACGCGGCCAAACTGCAGCGCAAACAGCGACACCGAGCGGTCCCAGAAGATGGTGTCGGTGACCTGCTCCACACCCGCCTTTTGCGGGTTCACGAACAAGGGCTTGTCGTAGCCGCGCTCGGCTTTCCATTTGTCGATGGCCACCTGCGTGACCCGCTTGCCGCCCAGGTTCAGCCGCGCCATGTCGTCGGGCGTGTTGATGCTGAAGAACAGCACGAAGGTGAGCAGGTTCACGCCCAGCAAGATAAGCACGCCATAGCCAACGCGCCGCAAGATGAAGTTCAGCATGTGCTGCGCCCTGCCCCGCTACACCAGCACGTCGCCGCGCGCATTGGTGCGCGACCGGCGCACCAGGTGACGGCGCGCCACCCACACCAGAACAACGGCAGCCGCCAGCAGCAGCCACAGCGGCCACCAGACAGGCCGGTTCCAGCGCGCCAGTTCGGCCACCCGCTTGTTCACGTCCAAACGCAGATAGCGGCCATCGTCACGAATCAGGATGGCGGGCTTGTGGTTGTGCACCCAGCCCTGCACGGCCGCCGAGGTGTAGGGAAAGAAGCCCATGGTCCACGGCGCGTCTTCGCGCACGATGCCCACCATGTCGTCGATGAGCTTTTGCTTCTCGGGCCCGTCAGGCAGCGACTTCATGCGTTCAAACAGGCGGTCGTAGTCCGGGCTGTCGTAGTTCGAGGTGTTCTCGCCGTCGTGTTTGGTCTTGCCGGCCTTGCTGTACAGCAGGAACAGGAAGTTCTCGGCGTCGGGGTAGTCGGCGTTCCAGCCCAGCCAGAACACCTGGTACTTGCCTTTGCGCACCTTGTCCTGGAACTGGTTGTTGTCGGTGGCGCGCACTTCCAGCTGAATGTCCAGCTTGGCGAACTGCCGCACCACCCAGTCGATTTCGGGCTTGCGTTCGGGTGTGGCGGGGTAGTACACGTCGTAGTTCAACACCAGCGGCTTGCCGGTCTTGGCGTCGCGGCCACCGGGGTAGCCGGCTTCCACCATCAACTGTTTGGCGCGCTGCAGCGGGTGGCGCACAGCCTTGCCGTCTTTCCAACTGTGGGTGACCGGGTTCACGCCTTCGGGTGTGCCTTCGCGCGAACCGGGAATGCCTTGCGGCAGGGGGCTTTGTGCGGTGTCGCCACCCTTTTTCGGGAAGATCTTTGAATACTCTTCCCAGTCGATGGCGATGCTTAGGGCCTGGCGCAACTTGCGGTTGCGCAGTTTGGCTTCAGGCGTGTCGCCGTCGCCAACCACCGGGTCCAGCATGTTGAAGGCGATGAAGTAGCTGTTGACGTCAGATCCTCGGTCCAGCCTGAAGCCCTTGTCCAGGTACTCGGCCCGCACTTCTTCGCTGTCCTGCATGTCCACCACGTAGTCCATGCCGGTGTCGGGGCGTTCATAGACCTCGATGTCGTAGAAGCCTTGGCGGAACTTGCCTTTGCGCGGCACGGCTTCGCGTTCGATGGTGGAGACCAGGGTGTCGATGAAAGGCGTGGGTTTGCCGCAGTCGTCCAGACGGCCCGCTTCCTTGTCGCCGGGCGCACCTTCGCAGGGGTAAGGCTCGCCGCGGTAATGCGGGTTGCGCTTCATCACGTGGTACCGGTCCTTCACGAACTCCACCATCATGTACGGGCCAGTGCCTACGGGCCACACGTCCAGCGTCAGCGCACGCTCGGCCATGCCGGGCTGGGCATAGAAGGCGTCGGCTTCCCACGGCACCGGCGCCATGAAAGTCATCTGCATCCAGTAGTTCCACTGCGGGTACTTGCCCTTGATGCGAATGCGCAGCAGGTGCTTTTCAGGTGCCGACGCACCGGCCAGCGGCCACTGGCGGAAGTCCAGGAAGGGTTTGTCCAGGCTGGCTTTGTCCAGACCCTTCAGCAGCTTCGCGTCTTCCTGCTTCACGAGCTCGCCATAGTCTTTCAAGCCCACCACGAATTCGGCGAAGGTGCTGAAGATGGGCGCGGTGATGCGCGTGGTGGCATGGCGCTTCAGTGCATAAACAAAGTCTTCAGCCACCAATTCGCGCGTACCCTGGTGTTCGAAGTCCAGCGGCGTGCGGCGTTCGCCCAGTTCGCCGGGCTTCATGGCGTGGTAACGGTACTGGCCTTTGTCGTCGACCGCCAGCGCCGGGTGCGGCTGGAAGCGAATGCCTTTCTTGATGGGCACGTCGTAGACGCTCTGGTCCACCAGTTCGGCCGGTGCGTCGTCGGGCAGGCGCTGGCCGTTCTTGTCCAGGTAGTGGGGCTTGGCCACCTCGGCGGCCGACTTGGGCACCAGCTGGTAAGGCCGCTTCAGGAAGTGGTAACCGTAGGGCGGCTCGTAGATCTGGTAGGTGAAAGGCGTGTCGTTGGACCAGTACGACGCCGTCGGGTCCAGGTGGCGCGGCGAGTTTTCAATCACGCCGCTGAACAGCGTGTTGGTGGCCGCCGCGTTGTCGGGCCAGGGGTTGTTGTTGCAGCCGGCCAGCGCCACTGCTGCAATGAAGCACAACGACTTCAGACGGCCCAGACCGGTGCGCAACCCGCTGTTCACCGCCCTGCCCTACCAGCCGATGAGCGCATCGCGCCCCTGCACCAGCAGCTGCACGCGCCGGCCCTGGGGCAGCGTGACCTTGGGGCTGACGTGGCCAAAGGGCAAGCCTGTCAGCACCGGCACCTTCAGCAGGCTGCGCAGGTGGGCCACCACCGTCTTCATTGAATAGCCACGGTCCAGCGGGCTGGGCTTCCAGGCGCTGAACGCCCCCAGCACCACGGCCTTCTGTTGCGCCAGCACACCCGCCTGGTGCAGGTGCAGCAGGTTGCGTTCAATCCGGTAGGGGTGCTCGCCCACGTCTTCCAGCCACAGCACGCCGCCCTTGATGGCCGGCCAGTGCGGTGTGCCCAGCAGGGCGCACACCATCGTCAGGTTGCCGCCCCACAGCACACCACGTGCTGCCAGGCCGTCGAAGCCAGCCTCGGTGCGAAAACCCACGGCTTCCAACTCGCCGCCCATGGCTTCGACAAAACAGTCGCGGGTGACTTCGTCAACGCCACCGGCATCTTCAGCACGGCTGAAGTCGTCCAGTGCCATCGGCCCCGCCCAGCTGCCGGCGCCGGTGTGTTTCAGCAGGCCCAGTTGCAACAACGTGAGGTCGCTGTAGCCCACCCAACGCGTGCCTTGTTCCACCGCACGGGCCAGGAGCTTCCAATCGACGCTTTGCATCAGGCGCGAAAAGCCGTAACCGCCCCGCGTTCCCATGGCAATGGAAGGCGCCTGCCGCGCCACCCGGTGCAGGGCTTCCAGGCGCGTGGCGTCGTCACCGGCGAAGCGCTGGCTGCGCGCCAGGGCGTCGCCGTCCAGCTGGGCGTCGAAACCCAGCGCGCGCAGGCGCTTCACAGCCAGGCGCAACGGCAGGGCCTTGGGCACCACGCCAGCGGGTGAAAACAGCGTCAACGGGGTCATGCGGGCTCAGAAAGGCTCTTGCGGCGGGGGGGCAGCGGGGTCGGCGTGCAGTTCCTGCGCTTCACCCACCGGCAAAGGGGCGATTGTGGTGCCAAGCCCAGCCTGTCGGCGCTGGCGATGCTGCTGGCGCCGCTGGGCGAAGAACTCGCGCAGCAGGGCCGCGCTGGCGTCGGCCATCACACCGCCCACCACGGTGGTGTGGTGGTTCAGCTGCGGCTGGTCAAACAGGTTCAGCACCGAACCGGCTGCACCGGTCTTGGGGTCTGTGGTGCCAAACACCACACGGCTCAGGCGCGCATGCATCAGCGCCATGGCGCACATGGCACACGGCTCCAGCGTGACGTACAGCTCGCAGCCGGGCAACCGGTAGTTGCCCAGCAGCGTGGCTGCATGGCGCAGCGCCACGATCTCGGCGTGCGCCGTGGGGTCGTGCGTGGTGATGGGCCGGTTGTAGCCGGTGGCGATGAGCTTGCCATCGCGCAGGATCACCGCACCCACCGGCACCTCGCCCACCAGCAGCGCGTTGTGCGCCTGGTCCAGCGCCAGGCGCATGCCGTAGGCGTCGGCTTCGCTGTGGGTCGGCGTGTCACTCATGGCCGGAAGGAACCCACCGTCGGTGGCTGCAAAGGGCAAAACACGGGCTCACATGAATGGGCGTGCGGGGCATCAGCACATTGTGAAGCCCTGCAGCGCCCCTTCGACGGACCGCGCAGCTTGGCCGTACCGGTCTACTGGCCTGCTGGCCTACTGGTCTGCTGGCCTACTGGCCTACTGGCCTGCTGGCCTGCGGGCCTGTTGACCTGTTGACCTGTTGACCTGTTGACCTATTGACCGATGAACCGCCGGCGGTAAGCGGCTGGCAGGTCGGCCAGGCGCAACATCATCGGCAGGTCGGCCACGCCAAAGTCCAGGTCCCAGGCCGGCTCACCCAGCAAACGGCCGCCACACTTCAGGTAGCCCTTGATGAGTGCCGGCACTTCAACCGTTCGCCCGGTGGCCAGCAAGCCGATGGGCAGCGGCATGCGCGGCCGCACCTGCTGGTCGGGCGGGGCCAGGTGGGTGTTCTTCAGCGTCAGCCACAGGTCGGCAGCCAACTGCCCACCGTCAAACATCGGCACGCTGGCGCAGCCGACCACACGTTCGATGTTGTTGCGTTGCATGAAGCTGCCCAGCGAAGACCACAGCATCAGCATCACACCGCCGTGGCGCCAACCGGGTGCCGTGCACGAGCGGCCCAGCTCGGCCATGTGGGGCCGCAGCCGCGCCAGCCGCACGAGGTCAAATTCGGTGTCGCTGTACAAGCCGCCCACGCGCTGCGCAGCAGCCGGGGTCAGCACACGGTAGGTGCCCACCACTTCGGCGGGCCGGTCGTCGGTTTCCAACGTGCGCACCAGCAGGTGCTCACAGTGGGCATCAAAGATGTCGCTGTCCACACCGTAGGGCACACCCGCCGTGGGGCGCAGCCGCCCGCCCATCTCCTGCGCAAACACCCGCCACCGCAGGCGCTGGGCCGCTTCCACTTCGTCGCCGTGGCGGGCCCACACAGCTTCCAGCCGGGGCGGCTCTGCCTGCACCATTGGCGGTGCTTTGCCCAGCAAGGGGTGCGCAAGGCCGGCGGGGGTGGCGGTGGATAAACAGGGTGTGGGGGTGACGTTCATGCCGACACTGTGATGGCCCTGCGTGACAGCCCGAAGTAACGGCAATGAACATTCAGTGACGCATGGCAGCCCAACCCAGCCGTGCGCCCGGCCCTCAGGCCGCCGCGTCGCCGGCCACCGCGCCTTCCAGCAACGTGTACACGCGGCTCCAGCCGCGTTGATGGCCATGCCTTCAAAACCATGGGAAGCGCCCAGGTTGGCTGGCGTGGTGCGCGGCCAGGTTCAGACTTGCTGGCGCGGGCGTTCACCAGCCGAACCGATGCTGGGCCGCCGGTGTGTCACCGCCGTGAAGGCGGTGCAGGCCGCCAGCCCGTTTTTCAGCGCGGTACCGCTTGCTGGGCTTGCAGTGATTCAGACGACCCCGGCGCCTTCATCTGCAGCGCTTCACGCGCACCGGCCTGGGCCGGCGCCAGCCTGGCCAGTTCTTCCAGCAAGGCCTGCGCGGCTTGCGGCTGTTGCGGCCGCAAGGCCAGCGCAAGGCTCAGCAGCGGTTCGTAGGCGGGCAGGAAGTCCGGGCTCAGGCGCAGCGCGGCCAGCAGCGGCTCGCGCACCTGCTGCAGCATGCGCGCGGGGTCGGCCACGGGCCGCACACCCACACCGGCCTGCAGGTACAACCTGCGCGCGGCGAAATAAGCGTCAAGCCGGGCTGCCGGTGCGCTGCCAGATGCAGGCGACGCAAGTGACGCAGGCGACAACCATTCACCGCTGCTGGCCTGCCACAGCCCCAACAAGGCCACCAGGCGCTCGGCAGGCGTGGCCTCGGGTTCATAGGTGGCGCGCGGCGCCAGGTAGCTGACCACCGGGTGGTCATCGGTGTTCAGCGGCGCACCAGCGGCAAAGCGCGACAGTGAAGCAGGCCCGGCCACGAAGCTGCCGAGCAAGGTCCATTCATCGGCCAGACCGAAGTCACGCGGCGGGATTGTCATCGCGCTGTGCTGCAGGCGCGCGGCCACCCGCGCGGCGTCCAGTGGCGCGGGGTCGCGCTGGGCCCACAGGCCCACCACGGGCGTCTGCAGGCTGTTGGTGGCCAGCAGCGCCGCCCCTTGCGGGTTGACAGCCAGAAAACTGCGCACCACGCTGCGCAGTGTGGGCAGGTCCATCTGGTGCAAGGGCAGCCACTGGCAAAACACACCACCCGGTGCCAGGCGGGCACGCACGGCTGCAAAGTGCTCCACCGTGTACAGCGCGCCCGAGCCGGCCCTCGCGGGGTGGAAGTTGTCGGCGATGATGACGTCGAACAGCGGCCCGCCGCTGCGCACGAAGCGGCGCGCATCGGCCACTTGCGTGCGAAGATTCGGCGCTTTGGCAGTGTCGAGCAGCACACCGTCGAAGTGGCGCGCAGCTTCCACCACTTCGGGCAGCAGTTCAACGGCCAGCACCTGCAGCGTGGGGTCCAGCGCGGCGGCCTGTGCCGTCAGGCCCGCACCCAGGCCCAGCAGCAAGGCACGTTGCGGCGCCGGGTGCAACAGCAGCGGCAGCAGGGCCTGGCGGGCGTCGGCCAGCGCGGTGGTGTTGCTGCCTTCCTGCTGACGGTTGTTGATGCGCAGCAGCCGGCCGCCGGCCGGGTCTTCCACCACGCTGACAGTGGCCAACGCGCCTTCACGGTGGCTGACCACGGTGCCACCATCGGGTTTGTCCACCAGCACCAGCGCAGGTGCTGCGACCAGCGCCAACAGCACAGCAGCGGCTGCAGCCAGGCGCGGCGCCCCGGTTTTACGCGACGCCAACAACGCCAGGCCCAGGTAGCCCGCCACCACGGTGATGAGCGCAGCCTTCACGCCCAGCCCAACCACCAGGCCCGCGCCAAACACCACCGGCGCCAGGGCCGCACCCGCGGTGTTGACGGCCAAGGCCGTGCCCAGGCGCAGGCCCTGCGCCAAAGCTTCTTCGCACAGGTGGCTGAAAAGCGCACCCATGAACAGCGTGGGCAGACCAAAGGACAGAACCGCCAGCAAGGCTTCGGCCAACAGCGCTGCGGCGTAGCCTTCACCCAGCAGCAGCGTCATCGCGGCCTTGAACCAGGGCGCCAGCCACAGCGCCAGCCCCGAAAGGCCACACGCAACGCACAGGCCAGCCAGCAGCCCGCCGCGGGGCGCGGCAGCGTCGGCACGCCAGCCCGGGCCCCAGC
>JAYSXE010000178.1:0-53750 GCA_043717565.1 Burkholderiales bacterium
CAGCAGTGCGGCAGACGTTTCAGGCCCGTACAAAGCACTGGTGTGCCTATATTTGGCTGGCGGCAACGACAGTGCTAATTGGCTGGTGCCGACCGACGCCACCGGCTACGCCGAATATGCCCAAACCCGGCGCGAACTGGCCTGGCCCGCGGCACGGCTGCTGCCCATAACCAGCAGCGGTCAAGGGGCTGGCCGCAGTTTTGGCATGCCGCAAGAACTAGCACCTCTGCGTGACCTGTATGAAGCCGGCCGCATTGCCTGGGTGGCCAACGTGGGCCCGCTTGAGCGGCCCATCACGAAGGCCGAATACCTGGCCGGCAAAGGCGTGCCGGCCAAGCTGTTTTCACACAACGACCAGGCTTCCAACTGGCAAAGCCTTTCACCCGAAGGTGCCACATCGGGCTGGGGTGGGCGCATGGGCGACCTGCTGATGTCGGCCAACCAGTACCCCGTGTTCACGGCGGTTTCAGCTGCCGGCAACGCGGTGTTCTTGTCTGGCAGCCAGGTGGTGCAGTACCAGGTGAACACAAGCGGCCCGGTGCGCGTAAATGCGCTGGACGCAAGCTATGTGCACGGTTCGGCTACCAGTGCGAGCACACTGCGCCAGGTGCTGGCACAGGCAGGCACCAACGACCTCCAACGCGAATACAGCCGCGTGGTGCAACGCAGCCTGGACACCACTACCGTTTTGCAAGCCGCGATGACCAGCGCGCCAGCGGTCGCGTTGCCCAGCGTGCCTGTGAACCTACCCAACGGCGGCAGCCTGAATCTGGTGCAGGATACTCTGGCACAGCAACTGCGCGTGGTGGCGCAAATGGTGACCGCTGCCCCTCGCCTTGGCATGCGGCGCCAGGTGTTCATGGTCTCCATGGGCGGCTTTGACACCCACGCCCACCAGATGCGCGACCAACCCTTGCTGATGGCGCGCGTGGCGCATGCGGTGAACTGGTTTATGGCCACATTGGCCAACCAGGGCCTGCAGAACAACGTAACGTTGTTCAGCGCCAGCGACTTTGGCCGCACCCTGACCAGCAATGGCCAAGGCAGCGACCATGGCTGGGGTGCCAACCACTTTGTGGCGGGTGGTGCTGTGCGAGGCAGGCAAATCTATGGCCGCATGGCCAACCTGGCGCTGGGCACTACAGACGACGTAGGGTCCGGGCGCCTGTTGCCATCCACCGGCGTAACACCCTACGCGGCGACGCTTGGCAGATGGATGGGGTTGAGCGACGTAGAGACAGCCTCGGTGCTGCCCAATGCCGCATTGTTCAACTCACGAAGTTTGGCTTTCGTTTGAACCGGACAGTCGGCACGGTCCTACTACGCGCCGGCCAGACTAGGAGCGCTACGTTTTTTTACAAGCTGAGAGGCTGTACCTCCACGAATCCCCAACTCGCGTGAGGCAGGTCTACGCGTCTCGACCTTGCGCGTTTGTTGACTGATTTGCGCACTCTTTACGCATGTGCCAGCCGTCGGCGCGGTTTGATCGCAAGCGATCACGACCACTCTTACCCGGCTTGGGACACTGCCCATTTTCAGTGAAATCGCGCCTGTCATGCGCTGGGATTGATTTATGGGCCAACCTCTGCAAGCCGTGACATTGCTTAGGCAAACACCTTGCGCAGCGGGTGGTGGCTGTCCAGCATCACTTTGCCGCGCCTTGTGTTGCGCACGATGGCCAAGCCGATATTGAGCCGTCGCACGCCGATGGTGGCCGCACTGGCCCGCTCTTATTCGCTGCCTGGCAACGCCAGCGCGCGCAGCCGCTGCGTTAGGGTGTATGCGCGTAGGCCAGCGCCGCCAGCATCAACCAAACCTAGTTGGCGATGAAGCGCGAGCAACTGCCACGTGTGCCGAACAGGTCAAGCTGTGCTTCCATGGCTCGATTCTCCGCCCCGCCGCGTTGGCAGTACACCTTGTCGTACAGTGGAGTGGCATTGCCCGTCAGGTTGGTCACCACGAAGCGCGGGTTGGTGCCAAGTTGCCCGAACTCCAGCCGCGTGACGGCGCGCCTGTCCTGGCTCCAGCTCTTAGCTGCATAGACGAATTCGCTAATCAGCCGCTGCCTCACGCTCGTTTGCTTGAAGGCATCAGCCAGGCAGCCCTCGGTCATCTCCACCTGCGCGCGCAGCCAAGCGTTGCGCGCCAATCCCATGTTCTAGCTCACGCCTGAGCGCTCGCGCCACTGCGTCAGAAGGCACCTGCAAAAGCCGGAGTTGCCACGCACGATGAAGTTGGTCTGGGGCCAGGCCTTGCGCACTCGCGAAATCAGCAGCTTGATGACGGCGGCGGCGCGCTTGGCCCCGTCGATCTTGCTGGGCCGCAGCACAAAAGCCATCAGCGCATGGCGGCAGCACGGGTACAGCGGCAAGTATCAGCAATGGGCAATCGTCCGAATCTTTCATAGAACAGCGTCGAATTCGGTGCACCGTCAAATACGTCTGCCGCGAGAATACGGTTTTGCCAGTCTAGATCGAGACCAACCATGACCGTAAGCCGACCCTGCCTGCACCTGATTGCCGGTGCGCGCCCGAATTTCATGAAGATTGCTCCGCTGGTGCGGGCCCTTCAAAGCGACGGAAGACTAGGCTGGAAACTGATCCATACCGGTCAGCACTTTGATCGAAACATGAGCCAAGTGTTCTTTGAAGAATTGGGAATCCCCGAGCCTGATATGAACTTCAATTGCAGTGGCGGCACGCACGCATCGCAGACTGCATGCATCATGGAAGCCTTCGAAAAGCACTGCATCGAAGACCGGCCAGCCGCTGTTCTGGTGGTGGGCGACGTCAACTCTACATTGGCCTGCACGATCGTGGCCAAGAAGGCGGGCATCCGCGTTGCTCACGTCGAGGCGGGACTGCGAAGCGGCGACATGAGCATGCCCGAAGAAGTCAACAGAATCGTGACGGACTCGATCAGTGACTGGTTCTTCGTCACAGAACCTTCCGGCAAGGCGCACTTGAGACGAGAAGGCCATGACGAGGAACGAATCTTCGAAGTGGGCCATGTGATGGTTGACAACGTCATGTTTCAGGCCCGTCAATTGGACACCATGGACCGCGGCAAATATGAAACGCAGGCTGTCAAGCAGCTTGTCGGGCAGCGCTATGGAGTCGTGACACTTCACCGTCCTTCCAACGTCGACCAGTCCAGCACACTGTCTGGCATAGCAGGGGCGCTGAATGCCATCGCCGAGGAGTTGCCATTGGTGTTTCCTGTTCATCCACGTACGCGTGGAAATCTAGACAAGCTCGGTGTGAAGCTGTCCGGCCGGATTCACGTCATGGAGCCCCAGCCTTACATGAGTTTCCTGAACCTCTGGAAAGATGCGACGCTGGTGCTCACAGACTCCGGCGGGCTTCAGGAGGAAACCACTGCGCTGGGCGTGCAGTGCGTCACGCTCAGAGAAAACACTGAACGCCCAGTAACAGTCGAAGAGGGAACAAACACGCTGGCTGGGACCGACCCCTCCAAGATCAAAGAAGTTGCCTTTTCGAACCTGCTTCATGGCGGCAAGCGCGGATTGAGGCCAGCTCTCTGGGATGGCCAGGCCGCACAGCGGATTGTGAAAGTTCTGGCAGACCGTCTTCTGTAGCTCCGGCCCGAGCTGGCCTCACGCTTCTCGGTATTGCACGACCTCCAAAGCGAAGGCTTCGCATGTGGAGCCAAACTCCTCAAGTAAAGTGAGCGTCGATCATCAGAGGCAAGGTCTCGACACCCGCAGACCTTTACGCTAACGCCTTGCAACATTAGAGTAGCTGCGGTTACCGAAAGTTCATCCGAACGCCTTAGCACCTGGCCGAAATCGATACATGTCCATCTACCTGATGGGCTTGTGTAGGTTGCAGGCCCGGTCCCTATGGTTCACTTCCTCAAGAATTGCCACGGATCATTCATGCTGGTGTCGCTGCTGCTGACCTTCACACTCGCCGCTTGCGGAGGTGGGGGCGGCGGATCGGAGCGCGTTGAATCCTCCCCTGCTTCGACGTCAGTGTCGCCGGCGGATCAAACCGCTGCCCTCAATGCACAAGCCACCGAGTCTGCGCAATCCATTGCCAACACGACGATTCCCGTCCAACTTGATGACAGGCCTCTTGGCATAGCCTTGCCGAGCACCGAGCCCGCACAAGAGGGTCTCGGTCTGCCCTTGGGCACCGCAACCTCGGGTATGACGGCCAGCTTGACACCGACCACCGTCAGTGCCGCCGCGCCACCGGGTGCAGCCTCAACACCAGCATCGGGACAAGCGTCTTCAGAACCAGCGCCGTTGCCTGCGGCCCCAACGTCCTCGCTACCCACTACGGCACCTGTTGCAGCCACCACTCAGGCCAGCGCCACTGGCCCAGCCACTGCCGCCGCAACGACAACGCTTTTGCCCGGCACCTTCGTTGCGCAGTCGTACGCCAGCGATTGCATCCCATCGATTCGCGCCGATTTCATCGACAAGATCGACTGGAACGTCCGGCGTCTAGAGCCCAGGGATTGCGCAGTCACGCAGTTGCAGACACCGATATTTGTTTGGCCTCAGGCTCCTGATCGCGCTACTTCGTCGCCATGGACTCTGAGCATTCGGCGCATGTCCGGCGAGACCTTGGAAATCATCACCACCAGGACACCTCGCGTACTGATGACCTCACGTGAATTGCAGTCTGGACGCTATGAGTGGCAGGTCAGCTACACCGACACCAAGGGGCTTAGACAGTCCAGCACTTGGCGTCGGTTTGCCGTAGCGGAGAGCAACACCCTCTCAATTCCTTCAGGTATTGCGTTTGCCAGGTCGATTGCTCAGAAAGGTCGCCCTCGCAGCGTGCCAAGTGGTGCAAGCGCCACGGCCATCGCAGGTATGGCGTCCGGTGGAGAGTTCGCCGCCTCCTACGCCGCATTCCTGCAGGCAGCCGGTGCGGCGGCGGACACGTCCAATCTGGTTAGCCCTGCAGAGAAAACTCGATCCGACTTTTCAAGCGATGCGGCTTACTTCAGTTGGCTCCTCGAACTCCGACGCATAGCCATGCGAGAGCGTGTCGCCATAGAACAGCTGGGCTACGCCTTGCATTTCACAGGAGATCAGCGGTATGCAGTGACCGGTGTGGACCGCCTTGTCAGGCTCGCACTGTGGTCGCCGACAGGAGTAACCAGCGAGGCCTCGCAGGACCAAGCCAACCGCGAGATCTACCTGGCCCTTGCCCAAGGGCTGGATCTCTTTGCTGGCAAGCTTTCAAGTGAACAAGCCGCCATCGTGGTGTCGTCGCTGAAAGCAAGGCTGCAGCAGGTTGTTGCCGGGTCACAAACCTTTGATCGCGATCCGTACAACTCTCACAGTTTCACAGCTACACAGTACGTCACTGAGGCTTTGATTCACGCACTGGGCTCGATGTCTTTTCCGGAGTCCGAAAGCATGCTGGCAAAGGCGTGGGAGGACTGGGTATGCAATCTGGGTCCATGGGGGGGCAGTGACGGTGCATTTGGCAACGGTGGCGCATATGGTTGGTACACGATGACAGTGCTACCGAGAGGGCTGGCGTTGGTACGCTTGGCCGGCGGCGTTGACCTTTCGAAGTGGCCCGTGATCTCTGGATTTGGCGACAATCAAATCGCCTTTACACCAGCCGCGTCACGCCTTCGGGGTCAATTCGGAGACCACGCCGAGCTGGATAGCCACTACTTTGACTACACGGGCGACGACTATCGCTTGTATGCGGCGACCACAAGACTGCCTCGACACGAGTGGTACTGGCGAGCTCATGCGCCATTTACAAATGCGAAGATCGCATTGAACCCCCTGCACTACATGTTGCTTGGCCTGAAAGCATCGCCTATTGAACCTTCGGCACCAGCCATCAACTCCTGGATTTTCGAAGATGCCGGCATGGTTGCCTTCCACACCCAAACTTCCAGCGCGGCAAGAAGCAGCCTTTTCTTCCGATCCAGTCGCTTGGGCAGTTTCAATCACTCCCATGCCGACAACAACGCGTTCACGTTTGTGTCGAAGGGCCGCGATCTGCTGGTGTCTGGTGGGTACTACCCTTACTACATGTCGCCGCACCATGCGTTGGTCGGTCGTGCGACACGGTTCAAAAACGCCCTGACCTTTGACGGCGGCATCGGTCAGGCAGAACCCAACGCACTTTCGACGGCGCCAGGCGCGCCTTTGCACTCGATGGAAACACGGGGGAAGCTCATCAATTACGCTGACAACGGTACATGGGGCGTCGCCACTGGCGACGCAACACTCGCGTACCGAGGTCTTGCTCCGAATCAGACCTGGATGCCTTTGCTCTCGAACGCCTTTCGCAGCGTGGCATTCAACCGTGCAGAAGGCGTGGCTCTGGTTTACGACTGGGCAAGCAGCGACACAGCCAGGAAATGGGAACTTAACTTCCAATCGCTGAACGCGCCCCAGATCACGTCGCAGTCCGTTCAGGTGTCAAACGGTCCTTCGAGAGCGTGCATTGATACCCACGGTCCACCCATGATTCTTTCCTCAACGAAGGGTTTTCCCATAGCAGCGGAGAACGGCCTGCCCGATCAATATCAGACGCGTTTCACTGCGACGACTGCTGCAAATCAGTTGGTGACCGTTACAGTCATTCGAGAAGACTGCCGGGCGGTGCCGATCTCGGTCGAGTTGGTTGGTACCAGGGCAAGTGTCTCTGTCAATGGCAGTCGGGTCATTACGTTCGACAAGCAGACTGTAATTTTTCCGAACTAATTGACTAAGACAAAAAACTTCTGCTACCGGCCATGACAACAGCGATTCACCCCATCTTTGCTGATGCTTACCGAACCCGTCGCGATTCAAGTTACTCATCGATCTTTAAAAGCTTTTTTCTGAATCGAAATTTCAGGGCCCTTTTCACCTTACGCTTGTACCAGTCCATTGGCGACCGTTCACGCTTGCTGAAGTTCGTCATGCGAGCGCTGCACCGCTTGACCACCGCATGGGCCGGCATCGACTTACCGGCCGAGACTCGCATCGGCCCTGGACTTGCTATTACACATGGCTGGGGCATGGTGATTTCACCGGGAGCCCGTATCGGATCAAACGTGACCATCTTTCACGGCGCAACTTTGGGTCGTGCTGACCGCATAGATCACGAGAACCAACGGACGATCGAGTACCCCATCATCGAAGATTGCGTCTGGATCGGCCCGCACGCGGTCATCGTTGGGGGCGTCACGGTCGGCACAGGTGCCAGGATCTTGGCGAATGCCTTCGTCACTTCCGACGTACCTGCACACAGCATGGTCAGTGGCAATCCGGCACGTGTCATCAAGACTGATTGCGCACCAGATGTCTGGAACAAGTTTGAGCCCTGACCCAGCGCACACCGTACGGCTGCTGTTTCTGATGTACGACCCCCTTCCGCCCTTCAGGCCTGATGTGGCGGCTTTGTTCGGTAGGGAACTGCCGCTGCTGGGCGTGCGTGCGGATCTGCTGGGGCAAGAAGACAAAGGATCTGCTGCACGCAGCAGCCACTGGCCTGCGGGCAGCATGTGGTTAACAGGCCGACTTCGCGGCGGACCGTTGGGCGAATTTTTGCGTCCCTTGGCTGACCTGTGGGGGCTTAGACGGCTCAGCCCCGAGCACAAGGTCATCCAAGTGCGCGACAAGATCCGTACAGGGTTGTTGGCCTTGCTGGTAGCCCGGCTCACAGGCCGCCAGTTCACCTACTGGATGTCCTTCCCGTTCGCAGAAGGTTTCGAGGTGCGAGCCCGTCAGCTGGGGGCCAGAAGAGGCCGACTGGTTCAATTCGCCAACTGGGTGCGCGCGAAAACCGCCGGGCCGGTTTTCTATGGTTTCGTTGCACCCCATGCAGACCACTTGTTTGTGCAGAGCGAGGCAATGCTCGACTTCATGGCCGACAAGGGGATACCACGTGAACGGATGACCGCGGTGCCCATGGGCGTGGACTTGGAACTCTTCAACCCGTCAGTCGCACGCAACGCTACGCCGGCACGGCTGCAAGGGCGGCTGGTGGTGGCCTATCTCGGTGTGCTGGCCCGGGCCCGCCAGTCTGACTTTCTCCTTCAGGCCTTTCGCCAGATCAAGGCCCAGCGCCCGCAGGCGATGCTGCTCTTGATAGGTGACGCCTCGAGCAACGATGAACATGCGTGGATTCGAGAAACCATCTCCAGCAGCGGATTGGCCGACGACATCTGGCTCACGGGCTGGATGCCACAACGGGAGGCGGTGGCGCTGCTCAGACATGCGCACGTGGGACTCTCACCCGTGCCCCGCGGTACGCTCTATGACGTGTCGTCGCCCACCAAGGCGGTTGAGTACCTGGCACTCGGCATCCCATGCGTGGGCAACGACATACCAGATCAGAAGCTGGTTTTGGAGTGCAGTGGCGGAGGCGTGTGCGTGCCGATGGATGCGGAGTCTTTCGCAAGGGCCGCCGTGGAGATACTCGACGACTCTGCACTGGCTGCACGTCTTGGTGCGTGCGGGTCGCGTTGGGTGAGGGCGAATCGCAGTTACAGCGTTATCGCTCGCAGTGTGGCAGCAGCGTACTCCGGACTTTTGCGCGCGAAGTGAGTGTTCTCGCAGACCAACACCCCGCAGGCCACACGCAAGGCTATGGCTTGATTGCGCACGCTTCGTAGACAGTGCCCAATCGCTCCAGCACCACACGCTGTTCGTAATGCAGCTCGGACCGTCTGCGGGCCGCCAAACCCATGGCCTGGCGTGCGTCCCTGCCCATAGACCAGAGTTGGACCAGCGCATCGCCCAACTGGCCCACGTTTTGTGGCGCGACCAGAAGCCCTTCGCATTCATGCTCCAGCATGTCTGTCACGCCCCCGACCCTAGTCGCCACCACAGGGCGGGCATATGCAAACGCCTCCAGCAGTACAACCGGCATGTTTTCGGCGTGAGACGGCAGGACCAGTGCCGAGCACTGCCGCAGAAGTTGGTCTTTCCTGGTTTGGTTCACCCAGCCTATGCACTGAACACCATCCGCCGGCACACCAAGCCTACGAGCCATTTTCTCAGCTTCTTCAACGGCACCCAGCCCTCCCAGGACCAGTTTCCACAGCGCCCCCCGGGCTCTGGATTGAGCGAGTGCTTCGATCAGTTCAGGCACGCCCTTGAGAGGTTCGATGCGGCCCAGGAAAAGCAGGTACTGCTCTTCCTCGGTCTCCGGGTAGGTCGGCGGCTCTACCGGAAATGAGGGCGCGAAATTCGGAACCACCACCGCCCGGGCTCTGGGCTCGATCGACAGGGCCCACTCCTTCCAGCTGGGGGTTAAGACCAGGTAGCGACAGGCGTAGCGCATGACGCGCCGTTGCCACCAACGTGCTGGTGCCGGCATGTCGAGATAAAACTGTTGGTAGGCGCCACCATGCAAACTGACGATCAACGGCTTCCGAAAGACCATGGTCAGCACGAACAATGGGGTCTTGCGCCAGAAGCTCACGAAAGAGGAGTGGTGGACATGCACCACCCGTACCTGGCCTGCGAGCAGCAACCACACGCAAACACCGTAGCAACGCAGCGCCGCCCCAATGGCGCCTAGCCCCAGGGCCTTTCCATTGCTGGCAACGTAGCGCACGCGGTGCCGCTGGAAGAATCCCGCCGCCAACCATGCACCCAACACCGAGGCGACACCCCCTTTGGCGTCCAGCGCAGTGCCGACCATCAATACGACGCCGGCGCATTCAGGACTTTCAGCTTTCACGCGCCCCTTCCGCTCGCCACTCCTGAACCACCCACTTGAACTTCCCACTCGCCAAGTTGGCCAGGTGGTCAACGCGGCGAACCTCCACATTCACGTGCGGACTGACCAGGCGCCTGAAGTCGTTCCTGAGCTTCACGCCAACCTCGTCGGTATAGCCCCTGTCGGGAACGATGCGGACTTCCCACCGGTCCCGCGCTACCTGAGCGACCTGGGTGCGTTGAATGCACGTAGCCTCCTTGAAGACAAACGTGATGACGGCCGAATTGACAGGGTTGCCCTTCAAATCCAGCAACTGGTCTTCGACTCGCCCCTCCAGGTCTGCCAGCACAGGGTAGTGGCGACCGCAGGGGCACGGCCTGGGATCCCAGCGCGCGGTGTCGTCCAACCTGTACCGAAGCAGCGGCATCACTTGGTTGTGAAAGCTGGTGCCAACCAGGTACCCTGACTCGCGCGTCGGCTGCCCCTTTTCGTCAACGATTTCGGTATGCCCATAGTCGAGGTTGACATGGAATCTGCCATGTTCACACTGGGCGGCGTAAACAACGCGCTCGGCCATCCCATAGCCGGCATACAACGGCGCACGGAAAGTTTGTTCCATCAAGTCGCGTTGAATTGGAAACACCGGCTCCGAACCGGTGATGATTCCTTTGAACTGCATGCCAGCACCGCGTTCGCTGAGCAGCCTTGCCAACTCATAGCCCGCCGACGGGTAACAACGCAGCCATGGCGCACGAAAATTCTGAATGGCCTCGGCCACCGCATCGGTGTTCTTCTCGTTCAGATGGCGGGTTGACACAATCAGACTTCGTCCCACCCGGTCGTGAAACCAGAAAGGTGGCTCGCTCCGATCAGGGGGCACAACCAAGTCGCCGCGAACCACGACCTGCCGGTCATTGACTCTAAATCCCGCCCATCGCCAATGCTGCAGCAAGACAGCCTGTTCCATGGCCATGGACGACAAACTGCGAAAAATTTCAAGCGGCGAACCTGACGTGCCACTGGTCTTTCCTACCCCCCACCAGGCTTTGGACACGCCGCAGTTGGGGTAGTAGCGTTCGCGTTCACGCTGTAGATCGGACTTTCCGATGATCGGAACCTGGTCGATCAAGAATGGCACCAGATCGCGGTCCGGTATACGGCCGCGCAAGTGGGCGTAGGCGGCAATGCGGTTCGAAGCTGCCACCAACGTGCGGTTCAGCAAAAAATCCGTTCGAGCTGCCCTTTTGTCATCGGACATACGTTCGCGAGTGGGCGCGCCGCTGGCCCAACGCACCGAGTAGGGATTGAAGTGCACCGCACGCCGCATTGCGTACTTCAGCGTCAGTTGCAAATTGTTCATTGGCGCAGGCCAGCAGGGCCGGAGCAGGCGGAAGGGCGCCCGTCAGGCATAGGATTTCAACATCACCGGAGAGCAAAGCATCAGTGATTCGACGGCTGCAATCGCAGCAGCACTAACGGCCAGCGTCGTGCTCACCGGAGTCTGGGCGCGGCCGTTCTTCACACCTTCAATCCACCCTTCAAGCATGGCCCGCTGGCCCTTGTCCTGGGATTTTCCCTTGATCTGACGGCTGCCGGCGTCCCCCTCATAGAGCGTGACGCTGCGGAAGTCGTCGATCACGGCACTTCGCCCGCCGGCATGCATCTCAACACGCTCCTTGGCCAGGGCCTTACCGCCATCGGCGGTGTAGACAATGCTGGCAATGCTGCCATTGGCGAAGCTGAGCGAAATGACCACGTTGTCGTTCAGCAGCGGCGCCACATGAGTTCTGGCCAGGGCATGGGTGTGCACGCTCACCGGTACCGAGTTGGCCAATGCAGATGCCAGATCGACGAAGTGACAGGCCTCACCGATGATGCGTCCGCCCCCGACCTCAGGGTTCTGGATCCAGTGATCGCCCGGTATCGACCCTGCATTCACCCTGATGGAAATGACGCGCGGTGCTGTAACCCCTGCAAAGTGACCCAACATCTGTTGCGTCAGGGGCGCATGGCGGCGGTTAAATCCCACTTGCAGGTGGCGGTCGGGGGCGGCGTCGCATGCGATTTCGATCTCAGCCAGCTCTTCCATCGTCAAGGCCAGCGGTTTTTCAACAAACACGTGTTTGCCCGCCGCCAGCGCCTGGCAAGTCAGGGCAGCATGACTGTCGTGCCGCGTGGCAATCACGATTGCATCGGTTTCGGTCGACAACACGTCAGCCAGTGCGTCAGCGCAGTAGCGAAACCCGAACTGTTTGGCCACGCTGGCTGCTGTGCGGCCACTGCTGGTCATAAGACCCCTGAGTTCTACATGCGGGCTGTCTTTGAGAGGGGGCAGCAGGCTTGCCGTCGCGTAGTTTCCCGCACCAACCATCGAAACGCCGATTCGGGCCTTGTCCAGAGGCCTGGCATCAACCGTGATGCGCGCCGGGCTGGGTAGCGAGTCAGGCGTCTGGTATTGCAGCACGATACCCAGATAAGGTTCAGTCTTCTGGCCTTCGATGAGCGCATAAGCAGCTACAGCCTCGTCCACCGCAAAGCGGTGTGTGATCAGGCTCTTCACATCAAGGAGGCCCTGTGAGATCAGTTGCAGCACCGTGACCATGTTGCGCTGTTCGGTAAAGCGCACATAGCCCAGCGGGTAGTCCTGCCCACCCTCTTCGTACAGTGGGTCGTACCGCCCCGGACCGTAGGAGCGGCTGATGACGACACTGATCTCCTTCCTGAAGTAATCCTCGCGTGGAATGTCCATCCGCACGGCACCCACCACCACGACGCGCCCCTTCTGCCGCGTGACACGGCCACACAGCTCAATCGGTTCGTTGCTGGACGTGCCGGCACATACAAGAACTGCGTCCACGCCAGCACCTGCGGTCAGTTCGTGGCACAGCGACTCAACGTCGCCTGTGGCCACGCCAATGGCGCCCCAGCGAGTTGCCAACTGCACCAGCGATGGGTCGAGATCGGTACCCAGAACCCGGCAACCGTTGGCGCGCAACAGCTGAACGGCGATCTGTCCCAACAGACCCAAACCCAACACCAGCACCGTTTCGCCCAGCTTGGGGTCGGCCAGCCGCACACCCTGCAACGCAATAGAACCCAAGGTGGTGAAAGACGCCTCTTCATCACTCACGTTGTCGGGTACTTTGACGATCAGGTTCTTCGGAACCACGGCATAGTCGGCGTGATTCGCGTAGCCGACGCCTGCACATGCAACGCGGTCCCCAGGCCGTATTCCTTCAACCAAACCGCCCACTGCCAGCGCCTGTCCGGCGGAGCTGTAGCCCAGCGGAGCTGCGGCGCTTAATCGCGAATTCACCGTATTCAGCGTCCTTGCAAGGCCTTCGGTCTTTATTTTCTTGAAGATCTGCTGAACCAGATCAGGCCGCGCCCGGGCCTTTTGCAACAAGCTACTTTTGCCCATGTCAATCTTGGTCTTCTCTGTCCCTGCGCTGATCACAGATACTGTGGTGCGAACCAGCACAAACCGGTCGCCCAGCGCAGGGATGGGCACATCTGCCACTTCGATAGTTCCGGACCTTAGGGTATGGGTTACTTGTTTCATGTTGATTTTTAGGTTGACATTCAAAGGCCACGTATGCGGAAGAAGGACGGCAAGGGCGTCTTCCAAAGTTCGGGCAATCTTTCGATCATAGGCGGCCTTTCCGCAGCCCTAAGGGGCATTTATAACGAAAATTCCCGTCTCTTCATAAAATGGAGCCTCGGCGAGGCATCTGGATATACTGAGTCATTTTATATTATCTTCTTCCACCCAAACAGATCCAAAAAACAGCGATGAACATCGGCAGGATGAACAACTTTGATCTCGTGCGACTTGCGGCGGCAGCGCAGGTGGTGATCTGGCATGCGATCGAACACTTTCAGATTGAAACCAATGTCTCCGCCCTATGGCTGCTAGGCTCCTTCCCTGGCGTTCCGATCTTCTTTGTTGTCAGTGGGTATCTAATCGCCAGCGCCTATGAACGAAACCGCAGTACTGTAGGTTATTTCAGTAACCGCGCTTTACGGCTACTGCCAGGCCTGTGGATGTGTTTCTTGCTTACCAGCCTGAGTATATATTTTCTACATGGCTTTTCTGGCGCAAAAACCAATGAATTGTGGGTGTGGACAATTTCCAGCTTAATGGGATTTTCGTTTACCCCAACTTTCTTAAAAAACTATGGAACGGGCGCAGTTAACGGCAGTCTCTGGACGATACCTGTCGAAATTCAATTTTATCTCGTATGCCCTATTTTATTAAAATTCTTGGGTGAACGTACCCGTAGGTGAATCACAGTATCCACAATAACGGCCGTTTTTAGTTTAGTTTATTTATACTATATACGACCATCCCTGCAAGGCACTGCGGCCGGCGCTGTCTCACGATTGGTGCTGCCGTGGTTGTATATGTTCGTGATCGGGATGTTGTTGCAATGGAAGCGCGACTTGGTGGCGCACTGGATGCAAGGTCGTTTTGCCACATGGCTCGTTGCGTACTTACTGTGGGTTGCAATTCTGGATGCGATAGGTGTAAATACGGTGGGAAATTCGGCAACACCCTTGTCGCTTTTGCCGCTTGCAGGTTTGGTGTTGTCCGCTGCCTTCACCAACTATACTCTGGCGCACCGTTGGCTGCGTGGGCATGACTTCTCTTATGGGATTTATCTCTACCACATGCCAGTCATCAATGCAATTATCGCAACTTCCCCGCACATACATAAAGGTTTGGCTATGGCCGTGCTGGTTGTTACAACGTGCATTTTTGCCCTCACTTCTTGGCACATTATCGAAAGACCTGCGTTACGGTTAAAATTCAAAACTCCGAATCAACCATAATTCATAACAAAATAATCTAATCTACCAATAAAACGGAAGAAATACGACAATATACGCTTTCTGGTGTTGATCACTTCCAATCCTTGTTGTGTGCAGGCCAGAATAAGAGGGCTGGAAAAGTAGAACATGGTTGATCTGCCGCATCACATCAACCTCTTTTCGGAGCAGTTATTTTTATATAAGCTGCGAGATAGAAACATGGAGATTATCTAATGTTCTGCAGGTCCGTCGCCAAGTTCTTGAAACCAAGTTGTTCGCGCCTACTCGGTCAAGAGGGTGATAGAATTCATCCCAAGTAGGCCGGCGCGCTGAAGGCAGTTTGCGAGTCAGGCAGTCGATTGCTTGACCAGGCGTTCAAGA
Source organism: Burkholderiales bacterium (assembly GCA_043717565.1). Classification (GTDB taxonomy): domain Bacteria; phylum Pseudomonadota; class Gammaproteobacteria; order Burkholderiales; family Burkholderiaceae_C; genus Rubrivivax. Next base: position 14,856 of record JAYSXE010000178.1, read on the forward strand.
ATGATCACTACCTCGCCGCCATTCTCTGAACAGCAGCTTGAAAAAAGACAAATCATCTATGAAGTAGCGCCGAAACATGCGCCGGGGCTCTTGTAGGAAGCGATACAGCCACTCCAGCCCTGCCCTCTGCATCCACAAGGGCGCTCGACTCAGTAGGCCCACAGCCACGTCGAAGGTGCCCCCGACGCCCATCGCAAACGGAACCCCCATCTGAGCCTGATGCTGCCCCAGAAAGTGCTCTTTCTTCGGTGAACTGATGGCGACAAAGAGCAAGTCGGTGCGCGCAGCCTGGATAGACTGGACCACTGCGTGTTCTTCTTCAGGCTGCCAATAACCATTGCGGTAGCCGGCGACCACCAAACCCGGATAGCGCGCGGGGTAGATGCGCGCAACTTGGGACACGACGGCTTCCTTCGCACCCAGCAAGTAGACCCGCCACCCCTGCTGGGCAGCACGTTTCATAAGCGCCTCGAACAGGTCGATGCCGGCAACACGTTCTTTCAAGGGCTTTCCCAACAGCCTGGAGGCCCAAACAACGGGCATACCGTCCACATTGATCAACGCGCATTCGTTGATGATGCGCAGCAATTCAGGGTCAGCCTGTGCCTTGACGATCTTGTCCACGTTGACCACCACGTGCTGGTGCGGTCGTCCTGACTGCACAAATTGCTCAATACGTTGCAGCGTCTCCTCCATGGTGAGGTTGTCGATGAAGCAACCCATCAACTGGATTCGGTCTGGGACAACTTGAACCACTTTGGCACTCATGATTGGTTTGGCAGCACGATGGGTCTGCGCGTGATTTCGATGGTTGTGACCATCTTCAATGCCGGTTGCGCATCTCGCGCGGCCCACCGGATGCAGGCGCTGGACTGCTTGTCCCCGTAACGTTCAGATGACCAACCCAACGGCGGTTCGGTCTGACCTTGAATGCAGTTGGAAAGACCGCTGCGGTCGGCTTCAATGCGAAGGCGTATGGACACCGAATCGTTGGCAATCAGCCAGCAATCGTTAGTCTCGCGCTGAATTTGCCATTCAGGTGCCAGATGCCAGAAAAGTTCGATCACACCAGGCTGGCTGCCCTGCACTTGGTCGGTGACTGTCAGCCGTCTGGCCTGGCTTTCGAACTGCACTCTGCGCGTGTGCATGAAACGACCGGGTAGTCTTCTGTAGCCGTCATGCTGAGCCGACAGCTGCAAGTCGCCAGCCGGTGTGCGCTCGATAGCTTCAACCGCACTTCGCGCCTTGCGCAGCCACATGAACCGGCCGCCGCTTTCCGACTGGTCAACCCCGTCGATTCGAACCGTGTTGTGGGCTGACGTGCCTCGGAAGTAGTCCCGCCAGCTCTTTTCGAACCAGTAGCCGTAAGTGCCCGGGTCGATCAGCAGTTCATGGCCATCGACCGACAGCCACACTTGCAGCGCGTCGGCGTGGCCGTGGGCAGCGATGCCCAGGTAGCCCAACGGACCTACATCAATCAGACCCTTGACCGCAGGCAACGGCCCCGCTTCGGGTGCATCAAAAAGAAAGTACCCGCCGTCGGGGTAGTCCAGCAATTGCTGCCGGGTTGAGTTCAGCGCGCCCGCCGCTCGAGGCGAGACCAGCCATCGCGCATGGCCAGCACTGGGTTCGGCATGCAGCAGCCAGTCCGCGCGGGCAAACAGGGCGCCACCAGTCTGCAGCATTGATCCGAATCGATCGCTGGACACGCGCGGGTCCAACCGCAGCACTTCGGCGTCGTCGGCGTCGCCGACACGGGGCATCACGCCGGTGTTGGTTCTCACCGCTGCCACAAAACACATCATGGCTGCCAAGCGGTCGGTGAAACTGGGCGCTATGACGTCTGCGCTATGAAGCGCCACGACCACTGAAACCGTAAGGAATTCGGCTACAAAACCCTGATAGGCAAATGCCTGCTCTCGATTGACGCCGTCGGCTGAGGTCTGCATCACCGCTTGCTGCTGCAGTTCTATCCATGCGATGTCGCCCAACGCTCTGACCTTGGGCCATACCGGCCAGGTTCGCGACGCGACGTACACGCCAGCAAGTTCACCGATCAAATGATTGTTCGCCGAGGAATATCGGGAGTAGTTGCGAGCTACCCTCAGCACATGATGTTGAATGCTGGCCAGCCAACGCTCGCGCAAACCTGACCCTTCTGGTCCGTCAAATAGTACTGAGCTGTCCCCGTCCAACAGTTGCCACACAACAGCCCAATTGATGAGCCTGATTCCCAATTCAAGTGAACTGCACCAATTGGGACCGATACCCACGGGGCATTGGTCCAGCCAACCGCTCAACTGACGGCGCAAGGTGTGCAAATACTCAGGCTTGCGCGTCAGGCGCCAAGCCTGCGCCAGAGTTACGAGTTGCAGATGCCGGTTCAATTCCCAGACATATTTGATATCGCCCACCAACTGGCGGTTGGTGATGCTCAGCCTTGCTGCCGGGACTGAAGGTGCTTCGACACCCGTCAGAGGGCACCGATTCCACTGAGGCGACCCACCGACGGTGAAACGCTGATGCGAAAAGAGGCGAACGCTGCCCAACGATATGCTTTCGGCCTCTTCAACATACGGCTGAGCACTCATGTGCGCCGGCGTCTTCATCCAGAACTGGCCGGGGAAACCAGCGTCAACTGCCTGCAGTGCTGGCCCTTCCTTAGACTTCAGGGCAGTCGCTTGAACAGCGCGATGAAGAATCTCGGCCGGAGACATGCACCGCAATCTGTTCAACAGCCAGCGTGCACCCTCTGTAGCTTCACGACTGCTCATGCCGTCACCCGGCTCTCGTAGCCATACATCTGCACCGATAGTGTTTGGGTGAAAAGACAGTCGTTGGCGCTTCCAGACACCTGCGCCCAAAAATGGCGCAACAGTTCACATTCCAAGGTGGTGCCCCCGCGGGTCAGAGCACCAGCCATGAACCTGCGCGAAGCAGACAATGCAGCCAGGGCAACGGGGCTCAGTTTGGCTGGCAAGGTAAAGTCAGAATTGAGGCGCCCTGCGTCATCCGCGCGAACCGAAGAGTCACCGGCAAACGGAAACGACTGCTGGTGGGCGCCCCAAATTATTTTGAAGCGGGCCACTTTTGGGGCGCTCACGACGGTCCAGGTCATGCTGTGCACCTGGAAGATCCAGTGTTCCGCGACCAAGCGCCTCAACAAGCCCATCAGGTCTTGAAACGAATGATGCAGGCCATGGGGCACTGCGGGCCTGGAATTAGGCCGACTCGCTGGCGGTCTTCGGCAGCGCCAATACACGCCCACGCCAACCCCGTTCATTGCCACGCAAACATCGGCCTGGCTGTCTTCAGCATCCGAAGCACGGTGAGCAGTTTTTCGTCGAGCCGAGCATGCTGGTCTGACAGCCTGACGCGCAACTCCTCGCGTCGAGTTTTGCCACGTTGTGCCGTGGAAAGGCTACCCGCATGTTGGCGAAACACCGTTAGCGCCTCCTCAAGCACCACGGGCAAGTCACGGGGAATCAGTCTGAGCCACAGGTCAATGTCCATCGCATAGCGAAGACTCTCATCAAACCCCCCAGCGGACTCGAACAAGTCACGTTCCAAAAACGTCGCTGGATGGGCAATCAGGAATCCACGGCTTCGATACAGCGTGGCCGAAAGCGGCCGCTGCGGCATTGGCGGATATATCACACCGTTTCGTAGGGTGGCAGTCCTGCCCACCAGCCAACGCTTCTTCGATTGCGCCAGCGTGGCAGCAACACTCGACAGCACACCGGCACTCGCAAAGTAGTCGTCCGAATGCAAATGGGCGATGAAGTTACCAGTTGCGATCTTCGCGCCTTCGTTCATGGCTCGCGATATTCCGCCACCAACATTCTCCAGAACCGCCGCGGCTTTACCGTAGCGAGCTATGAGATCCAAGGTGCCATCCGTTGATCCCCCATCAACGAAGATATGCTCAAAGTCAGTTTCCGTCTGGCAGGCTACGGAATCCAACGTCTGCTGAAGCGTTGCACCGCTGTTCCAGGTGCATGTAATGATGGAAAATCGGTTATTCATTTTCTAACTGAGCCTTCGCGCTCGGTTTCAGGCGCGCCTGCCAAAATCATCAGCAAGAGCATCTGAGTGATCGATTCCCCGCCAAACCCATAAAAATAGAAGGGCACCTCTGTAAAGCTGCGAATCAACATCAGCAGCATGAGCGAAAGCCCAAGTCCTCTGAAAGCTGCAATCCTTGGCGCAAGCCGGGCCACGAGTGCAGCCAAATAGAACCCGAACGCCACTGCACCAGCGACGCCTGAAGCTGCCAGCACGTTGATGAATTGGTTGTGCGCATGGAACGCAGAGGCAATGCCGATGGTGTAACGGAAATACGGGTCCCAAATTGCAGGACCGTACCCAAACCACGGATTGCGCTGAAACGTATCCAATGCGGCATCCCAAATCTCGTCCCGCCCCGTCAGTGTGAGCAAGTCGGCACCAGCGCGAGTGCTCAAGAAACGCTCGAGCCTGCCGGCACCAACTTCAGCCACCACGGCTACCAGCAGCGCCAGCACGCCAATCAAGACGAACACCAACCAGACGCGGGCGTTGCTTCTATTTCTAGGTTCGTTCAGCCAATCCCGCGGCATGCCCCGCAGGCCCACCAATGCCATGGCCGGCCAACAGACCAAGCCTGCAACCCAACTGCTTTTCGATTGTGTAAGCAGCAGACTGACGAGCACAACTGCCACCATCAACCAATGCAGCCAGCGTTGCCCGAATGGCCGTGCATGCATCGTCAGCAAGGCCAGTACGCAGAGTGGCCCCAAAGCGTTAGGCCCCACTGCCAGCCCGGAGTAACGGAACGGAAAAGCAGGAATCAAGCCACCAACATAAGGGCCGAGCACCATATCGCGACGAATCACCAGCACCAAAAGACTGGAGACCAGAAAGAACATCAGTGCGTTTCGCGTGACCACTATTGCCAGGTTCGCTCCGCGCTCAGACGTCGCGAGTGCAGCCAAGCCGATCACCAGCGAATAGAAGTACTCGTGGCTGATCGTGGGTCTGGTTCCGAGAGCCGCCGGCAGACCTACGATTCCCAGCCAGCACATTGCAAACGAGACCATCAGCAGCAACGGATGCTTCGCGCTTCCCGATTTCCCAAACGACAAATTCACCAAACGCTCTGCCGCAGCGGCAAGAAAGAACAAAGTGGCCAGGCGCTGCACCCATTTGGCCCACCCGACAGACTCAGCGGCTTCAAGAAGATCGAAAGACGCAATACCCGAGAGATTTCGGCCGGACGACAGCGTTTGCACCCCCACAGCCACGATCAGAGGCACCACGAAATACACCAGATAGCCCTGCGGTGCGATACGGCCGAGTTGCAGCGCACCACCGAAGGCCAGCACTGTCACCATTCCCAACAGCAGTGCAATGCCGCCAAAACTCAGGTAAGCAGAAACGATCTCCATTTGCGCTCAGCTCTTCAGTGGCGTCAGAGCAGCGCGCGTTGACCAAGCACGGGCCCATTTGAGATCTTTTGGGATGAAACGTGCCAGCAAGCTGACCGCATGGACTCCGAGCATGCGAGGGCAGAACAATATGACCAACAGCCAAGGCAGCAGTCCACACATGATGAGTGCGCCGCCCAAAGCCAAGGGCGCACTGAAATAAGTCGAAACCGCCTGGACGGCAAGCCAAGCGGGCGCGCTTACTGCGAAAGTGAATGCGAACGCTCGGACAGCTGTGGCCAGCAGTGCTCGGCGAGACAAAGAAGGCAAAGCGCGACAAACGACCACAAGCATCAACAAGAACCGAACGGCGAAAAGACCCCCTGCAAGCGCTGCCACCCGGCCCACTCCGCCGTGACAGGCCCAATGCAGAGCCGGTATGGCAAGCAACAGCACGGGCAGTTGGAAACCGAGTTCGAACCATTTCCGACCGGTATTCCATACCACCGGCGTCGTCATAGCCAACGCCAGATAGGCAGGCATCGCCAAGGCCAGCCGCGCAAACACCTGATCACTACCCAGCCAAGCGCTGCCGTACAAAATCAAGGTGATGTGTGGTGCTGCCATCGCAAGTAGAACGAAGAGCGGTGCAACTACGATCCAGATGAAACCCTGAACCTCTAAATAGGCCTTGCTCAGGCGCTCCGGTTCATTTTGAACACGTGCGCCAGAAGCAAGAAATGCAGGCTGCAAAGCCGAGGTGAGCAATCCATTGGGCACGGTCGCGAGGTTGTAGCCGACCGCATAGAGACCAGTAGAGCTTGCGCCCGCTATGCGACCCAGCAACAGGCGGTCCAGATTGGTCAGTGCCCAGTTGCAGATGTTTGTCAGCAGGACTGCTGCACCGAAGTCCACGAACCCCCCCGGGTGAGCTGCCTTCAGCTGCGGGTGCCATGCATGTGGCCGGGCCCGGAACGCCAGGATGCTGTTCAAAGCAGCTTGCGCAACCCATGCCACCACCAACGACCACACGCCCGCGCCCAAGGCGGCGAGGGGCAGCCCCAGCACACCGTAGGCCAGCGCATAACTGATCAATTGAGTCTTGGCCAGATCCATGAACCGCAATTCACGCCGAAGCAAGTTGGTTGCAGTCGCACCAAAGCCATTGAAGATGCATGCAAGCCCTAGCCATTGAGTGACCTCAACCAACCGCTGATCGCGCAGGAAGTCCGCCAGCAGGGCGCCGCCAAAAACCATGATCAAGCAACCAGCAAACCCACTGAGACACTGCCATGTGAAAACAAATCTGATGACCGAGTCGTCAATCTGAGGTCGTTGAATCAGGCTCCAGCCCAAGCCAATTTCTGACAGGAAGGTTGCGATCAGGAGGCCAATCGCAGCCAATGCAAACAAGCCGTAAGCCTCGGGGCCAAGAAGTCTGGCAACCGCTACGCTCACCAGGAGTTGGGCCACGAACTTGCCCAGACTACTAAGTAAGGCCCACTTGGCAGCCGAGACACTTTGTCGAGCCAATTCGGTCATGGTCGAAAGAATTGCCATGGCCCAATCAACCCCAAAACAGCGTGACCCTGCAGAAAATCAGCCGTCACGGGGTCGGTCGATAGTGTGGAGTGGCCAGAACTCGGAGGCGCAGAACTCAGGCACGTGCTGTGTTCGAACCAAAGACGCTGGTTTGCCAATCTGGAGCCAACGCCTGCGCCAAATCCCGGACGAATTCATCCTGCACCGCCAGCGCGCGAACAGTGTTCAAGTCGATAGAGGACACACGCACGAGCATGCCGTCAGGTACCACCCCGCGCATTCCATAGTGAAGCTGGGCAAGCTTCTGTCCGGTTCCGCTAAGAACCACCTGATCACCGACAACCACCCAGTAGGTCAGCGGTTCCACACGGTTGCCCAAGCTGGTGACCAGTCTACGGACTGGAAGTCGAGTGCCATCTTTCAGAGCTACTACGCCCTGCGACGATGACTTGATCTGAAAACCCTGGGCGGGGTAACAGACCTCTGGCCGATGGGATCGAGTGGCATCTGACTGATCACCTCCATAGGCAACTGACAGCATCATCCTCTCACCGCTGGCGTCGACATACGTACGGCTCAGGGTCTGGCTGTAGATCTTGTCTAAAAGTGCCTGGGTATCCGGCGACACCAGTTGAACGGGCATTCGGTCGTCGACCCTCCATCCGGAAAATATTTTTGGAAAGACATTTTCCAATTGGATAGCAGCGCGCCCCTCAACCAGTCGCTTACGCGGCCGCAGGATGTTGGCGGCACCAACCGCTGCGCCCGCGAGGACTAGAAAGGTCATTGCCTTTCGCCGTGCCAACCGTGTCATGCCTTCAGCTTTCGATGGGCTGGGAGAAAGAGCCCCAGCAATTTGTCCAGCACCAGCATAAGTCCCAAGGCCACCATGAACAGCACCATGCCAGCAAAGCCATGCACAAAGCCTTGCCCGGCTTCGTCGCCAAAGTGGTAGGTAACCAGCACCAGGATCATCACCCGCACGATGTTGGCAAAGAACGCTGTTGGAACAAGCAAAACAGCAAGTGCCACGTTGCGGGCCAGCGATGTGTAACCCATGAGCCGCATGTAGAGCATGCCCAGCGCTTCCAGGGTAAACATGCTGTTCAATCCCGCGCAGGCATCAGCCACCAGCAACTGGTATTGACCAACCGTCATCACCACACCACTGCGGCCTACTGGGTAGCCCATCACATGCAAGAGGTTACTGGCTACAGCGGACACAGCACTTTTGAGTGGTGCGGTAACTGCGGCCACAAGCGCCTCAGGCAGCGGAACCATAAAGAGCAGGAAGAAGAGCGGAAACCACAGCAACCTCAACCCGCGTAGGCTGTGGAACAGCAGCAGCAGCGCTACCAGCAGAACCACCTGGGAGCCAACGGCAAACATGATGATGTCCTGCGACCGGCCCAGCGCATACAGCAGCAGCGCAAACACCAGCAATGGCCAGCCAAGCCAGTTCACCGGGTCAACTGGCAATGCCGCCAGTGCACTACGTTGGGTATACAGAAGCCACACCGCTACAGCCAAGATAATCGGGCCGTGACCTTGTTCATCGGTCGCCCACACTGTGTGCGCTAGTTCGTAATACGCTGGAAGGTACATCAGCGCAAAACCCGCCAGCAACAAAAGGACAGTTGGTAGGTCTATGCCGCGAGGCGGCAACGACCCTGCTGGATTTCGCGCTTGCATGCTTGTAGTTGCCCGTGCTGTCGCTGCTTGATGCAGCAGAAAGAAATCTAGAACTCGTTCACAACCACGCCGACCAGCTTCGCTGGGCTGCCGGCGAAGCTGGCCACAAGGTCCTGCAACAATTCCACCTTGGCCTTGTTCTTGCGCGCCACGATCATGGCCAAACCGCACCGCGCCGCAATTACGCTTGCATCGCTGCCGTAGATAGCGGCCGGTGTGTCCACCAGCACATGGTCAAACTTGCTAGCGAGTTCGCGCATCAGCAAACCGAAGGCCGGGCGCTCGGCAAGTTCCAGCGGGTTGGGCGGTGTGGTGCCCACGGGTAAGACAAACAAGCTGGATACACCAGGCACTTGTTGAATCACCTGCCGGTCGCTGCGACCCGACAAGATGCCTGAGAGGCCCGCTTTATTCGGCAGATCAAAAACCTGATGTAGTCGCGGGCCGCGCATGTCAGCGTCTACCAGCAAGGTACGGCCTCCCAGCTGTGCCAGGGTGACGGCCAGGTTGGCAACACAATAGGTTTTACCGTCGCCAGTGTCGGGACTTATAACGGCGACAGCGCGGCGCGGTTCGCCTTCCACAAACGCGCGCATGGTGAGCTGGGTGCGCAGAGCTCTGAAGTATTCTGCCCTCGCGCTGAAGGGCTCATTCAGCGTTATCAGCTCGGGCGTATGGGCGCGTTTTTCTTCGGGTGCGTAGGGGTAGTGGAACTGCTGACTCAGCGCGAACAGCACGTCCTCCTTGCTGACCAAACGCAGGGCCACCGCCGCTTCGCCAAAGCGCAAGCCATTTTCGCGCTGATGCTGCAGCACCCGATCTACCTGCTCGGCATCCAGGTTGCGCAACTCCGCCAAGATGTCGCCAATGCTGCGATCAACCACAGCGACGCGCGCCTCGTTGGTTTCCTCCACCGGTCGCCCAGCAGCTTGAGGCTGCCCATAGCTACTGCCGGTCAAGTCTTGTTGCGCCTGGTTGGCCAGGGTAGGACCAAGTGGTGCTCGACCTGGGCTGGAATGGGCATTTGCATGCACTCCTAGGCCTTCCACCAAATTTTGCGGGTCCACCATCGAATCTCGAAATTTGGCCATGTCAGCGCGTGCCCCCTTGGGATTGAGGCAAGGCGGGCGCCATGAGCCTCTGCTGCAGGATGGACATGCGTTTGCTGCCAGGGCCCAGCCGCGTGCCAGGCTTTGGCATGAAGCCCAGTACGGGCAAGTCCAAGGCAGCCACCACGTCATCCACGCTTCTAATGCGACGGTCGCGCAGCTCAAGCAGCATCGCCGTACCCACGGCCAGCAGCGTCCCCAGAAACACCGACAGCGCGCTGTTCAACAAGATCTTTGGCGATGACGGTTGCGTGGGTTCAGATGCCTGCTGCAGCAGGTTTACCGCGCTTTGGGTGGTTTGACCTTCCATATTGGTCTGGGTGAAGCGCTGCAACACCGCGTCGTAGCTGCGCTGCGCGTTTTCTACATCGCGCTGCAGCACGGCACCTTCGTCGCGAACACCTTTCATTCTCAGCACCTTGGTGCGTTGCGCCTCAAGGGACGCTTTCATCTCGGCCATGCGTTGCACGTTTATGGTGTTTGACACCGCGACACCGCCAGTAACCTTGCGGGTTTCTGCGTCCAGACGCGTGCGCAATTCGGCGATGCTGGCGCGCAGTTCTTCCACCTGAGGGTGAGCGTCGCCGAGTCGGGTGGACAACTCTTTCTGGCGCGCTTCGTTGCGGTTCAGGTCAGCCTTCAGCTGAGCCACGATGTTGTTGTTCAAAACTTCTTGCATCCGGTCAGCTTGGCTCGACTGCGCGGCAGTCTGGCGGCTTCGGCTTTCGGCAGACAAAGCCTGCAGAACGGTGTACTGACTGCTTAGTTCGTTCAGGCGCGCGTTTTCAACGTCCAGCCGCTCATCGTTGGCGATAATGCCGTTGGCGGCCTGGAATGCGCTGACCTTGGCCTGTGCTTTTTCAAGTGCCTCCCGCGCTTCTTTGGAACGCGTTTCAAAGAAGGTGCTGAACTGCCGGGCCGGATCCACCCGCAGTTGCAAGCTGGTTTCGATATAGGCTTGCACAAACGCATTGGCAAGTCCAGCAGCAAAGCGTGGGTCAGCGGCCTTGTAGCTGACGTTGATAACGCTGCTTTCACGTGAAGGCACCACGTCCATCTGCTTTTGAAAACTATCGGCCAGCCAGACCTCGATACGGCCCACTCCATCAGTTGCATCCAGCCACTGCTGACGAATTTGGGGGTTGTCGGCCAACTTCAGGTTGGAAACCACGCGCTGTGCCACGCGGTCACTCTTGATGATGTCCACCTGCGTGGCCATGAAGCCGGGCGACATCAGACCGCCATACATCACAGCCGAAACGGGGTCTGGCTTGAAATCCACCACCACGCTGGCAGTGGCCGTGTACTTTTTTGGCAGCAACAGGCTGACGCTGACCGTGGTGCCAACTGTCAAGACCAACACTAGCAGCACCACCCACCAACGGGCGCGCAAAATCGATAGAAACTGACCAAATGTCATGTGGGCACCAAGAAGGAGCGGGGCGGTTTAGAACAAACTCTCACGCACAAACACCACGTCGCCGTCACGCAGCCGGTCGTCCATCTTGCTCTGGATGACTTCGGTGCTGCCGTTGGCGCCCTTGCGGTGCACGCGGATGCCTTTTTCCGTGCCGCGGGCGTTCAGGCCGCCGCCAGTAGCCAGGGCTTGCATGAGCGTCATGTCGCGTTCCATGCGCATGGGGCCAGGCCGCTGCACTTCACCATAGATGAAAACCATGGGTTGGCGGTCCACCCAGACTGTGTCGCCGTTGAGGATCAGCACGTCGTTACCGCGACCTCCTGGCGTGAACAAAGTGGGCAGATCTACTTCCAGGCGATAGGGCTGACCGTTACGGACGCCAGTCAACACAATATTGTCCGAAGCGATGCTGTTGCTGCCGCCTGACATGGCCAACAGGTCGGACAACCGCATGTCGGCGACTTCGATCGGAAACCGGCCGGGCCGGTTCACCTGGCCCAGCACACTGGCTTGGTTACCGCGAACCTGCGTGATGACCAGTGTGACCTGGGGGTTCTTGACGAAGTTGCCGCTGCGCAGTCCATCAGCAATGAGCTTTTCAGCCTGGGTGACACCCAAACCACCCACGCGGATGCTGCCGAGCAAGGGGTAGCTGACCAGACCGCCTTCGGTAACGCGGGTCTCCAGCGTCAGCTCAGGGTTCTGGAAAACCGAGATGCGGATGACGTCGCCGGCGCCCAGGCGGTATTCGGCCGGTGCCGGCGCGGTAGCTTGAGCATGGGCCAAGCCGACCGGTGCCAAGAGTACGACCAGCCCCGCGCTGGCCAGACACAGCGCAGCCGCAGAACCCGCAAGTGACACGAGCCGGCGCATCGTCATTTCTTCAGTCCCATGCCGTTGCTGATGTCTGTTGCTGTCAAACCAGCACTTGCGGCGGGTGCTGGCGCGGCAGACGGTGTTGGCGCCGCAACTGGCGCAGGTGCCGCCGCACCAGCAGCAGAGGCCGCGCCCTCAGCAAATTTGCCCACATACTGAACCTTGGCGCCAGCGCGAAGGGCCTTGGTATCGTCTTCCATCAGCTTGCGCTTGCGATCGTTCAAAAGGAATTGCTCGATGGCCGGGCGAGCCTGCTCTTCCGTCACCGGCTGGCTGCGCGACCCGGCCAAGACAATGACCTGGGCGCCATTCGGCGCAGGCACGATCGCAGCTTGGCCGTCCTTCATCTTGGCAAAAGCGTCAAGGCTGGCCAGCGGAAGCTGTTCAGCAGCGCGTACAGCCTGATTGCCGTTGAAGCGATATCCTGCCGTTTTCAAGTACTCGACAAACGCATTGATGTCCTTGGCGGCTGCGAGCTTCTCACGCAGGTCGGCCACCTGCTCGGGTTTGGCCTCGATGCCAATTTCCTGGATGCTGTAGACGCGTCGCTCTTTGAAAAGCGCAGGCTTGTCGTCGTAATACTTCTTGATTTCTTCAGCCGTAGGCTTGACGGCGGCTTCGCCGACCTTGTCGACATAGGCGCGGGCCAGCACGTCGCGGCGCGCAGCTTCCAGCATCTGCACCACACGGGGGTCGCGGTCGAGTTTCAGTTCGTCGGCACGCTGAAGCGCCAACTGCTGGTCGATCAGGCGTTCAAGAATTTGCTTGCTGGCAGAGTCGGCCTGCTCGGGCTTCAGACCACGCTGTTGCTGCAGCACGAAGTTGATCTGGTGGACCGTGATTTCGTCCTTGTTGACCTTGGCTGCGGTCTGGCTGGCGCCTTTTTCCTTCTTGTCGCCACAGCCTGCAAGCAGGGCCGCACCGGCCAATGCTGCGACGCCCACAAACCGTGCGGCCACGGCAAGTGGCGTGCGGGCTGGGCGGTGCTCATGAGTACTGGATGCGTTCATCTGACTGTTTCCTCTGTTTGGTGCCCTTGGGGCCGCCGAACCCGTTGAGGTTGGACGGGACGCTCAGGGGTGCCCAACTTTCTTCTCAAGACATTGCATCAGCTTGACAACTGAGGCCCTTTAACGGGCGTGCCTCGGATTTATGCCGTAAAAAAATCCGACGAAGCAGTGTAGCTTGCGCTGTACAGATCTATGGCTTGCGGCCTGGGCGCGGCGACCTCGCCGGGACTTAGTCAACGGCACAAGTTCACAGCCCAGAGCCCGACGATGGTAGTGCGGGCTCCCGAGGCCCCAGCGGCGAATCCTGTTAGGCGGGCGGCACCGCGTTCAGCACTTCACGCCAACATGCAAAGCCACGATGCCGCCTGCCAGGTTGTGAACGTCCACATGACCAAAACCGCTGCTTTTCATCATGGCCTTGAGCGTGGCCTGGTCCGGGTGCATGCGGATGCTTTCCGCCAAGTACCGGTAGCTTTCACCGTCTTTGGCCACCCACTGGCCCAGCAATGGCATCAGCTTGAATGAATACCAGTCATACGGCTTTTGCAGCGGTGCGGCGGGCTTTGAAAATTCCAGCACCAGCAGGCGTCCGCCTGGACGCAGCACGCGGCACATTTCTACCAGCGCGGCTTCCTTGTGCGTCATGTTGCGCAGGCCAAAGGCCACGCTCACCAGGTTGAAGCCGTCGCTGGCAAAGGGCAGGTGTTCGGCGTCGCAGGCCACGGTGGGCATCACCAGGCCTTCGTCCAGCAGGCGATCGCGGCCCACGCGCAGCATGCTTTCGTTGATGTCGGTCAGCGCCACAAAGCCTTGCGGCCCGGCCTTGCGGGCGAACGCGCGCGCCAGGTCGCCTGTGCCGCCGGCAATGTCCAGCACGTGCCAACCCGGCTGCACGGCAGCCACGGCCACGGTGTAGGCCTTCCAGGCGCGGTGCATTCCCATGGACAGCACGTCGTTCATCACGTCGTAGCGGTTGGCCACGCTGTCGAACACGCCGCGCACGCGCTGGGCTTTTTCCTGCTCGTCTACGGTCTGGAAGCCGAAATGGGTTTGGGCCATGGGTTGCAGTGCGGGGTTGCGTGCAGTGAAAGGGCTTGCGTGCTGATGGCTGCCGGCAGCAGCAGGGTTTTCAGTGCGACTTGCAGGCACCGCCGGCGGCAGCGGCCGCCACCATGGGGGCGTCACGTCCGGCACCGGCTGTTTGCAGGCGCTGTTCGTAGCTCGCCCAGAGCTCGGCTTCGTTGGCACCCAGGTGGTACAGGTAGTCCCAGCTGAAGATGCCGGTGTCGTGCCCGTCGCTGAATCGGGGCTGCACGGCGTAGTGGCCCACCGCCTGGATATCTTCGACGACCACCTCGCGCTTGCCGGTTTGCAGCACCTCTTGGCCCGGACCATGACCTTGCACTTCGGCCGACGGGCTGTAGACCCGCATCAGCTCAAACGGAATGCGGAAATGCGCGCCGTCTTCAAAGGCCACTTCCAGCACACGGCTGGACTGGTGCACGGTCAGAGCCGTCGGGGCGGGGGCGCGGCTGGTGGGGGTGGGCATAAAAGCAGGTGCTGTTGCTGGGGCTGAGTTGGCCGGCGAGTGTACGGCGGCGCGGGCACGGGGCGCTAGAACGTCAAAAGGGGCGGCACCCAGGCGCCGCCCCCCTCTAAAAACCAGGCCAGACTGGGCCTGTTGAGCTTCAGATGCCCGTGCTGCGGCGCTTGGCCACGAAGCCGACAGCAGCCAGACCAGCCAGCAACATGGCGTAGGTGCCGGGCTCGGGCACTGGCGTGGTTGCAACGTCCAGGGTACCCATGTAATTGCCAGCCCCTGTTCCGTTCACAACCAAGCTGAAAACGGGGTTCGAACCATTCCCAATAGCGCTAGCCACCAGGGTTGATTGGTAGACATTGAACGGACCAATGTTCGTCACCACGTTGGTCAGCGTCGCGCTCATGCCGTTCAGCGTTGCTGAGGAAAAATCGATGTTGGCCGGAGCCGAGAATGTAAATTGCGAAGCGAAGGCTCCGCCAAAGCTGGAACCCGGGAACGTGGCGGGGCTGAACACGAAATTAAACGTGTCGGTGAAGCTCGGTCCTGAAGTCATACTGGCAAACGAAACCGTCTGGTTAGCCAGAGTAGGGTCCAGATTTACCGTGTAAGTGGCGGCCGAGGCTGTACCAGCTGCAACGGCAAGAACGGCGAATGCCGTAGCTATCTTAAGTCTCATGTCGATATCCCTTGTAAAAGAAGGTGGCCGTTCACAGTGAACCGCTACTGAAGACTAGCCACTCACGGCATGATCCTCAATCCCCCTATGCCGGGGGTGAATGAGGCCGGGCTACAACAGGAACTGGGTACCCCATGCGCGATGTCGATGCAATCTGGCGACGTAACAGCGCATCCCCATCGTACAACCCTGATTTCCAGACGCGGCGCTCTAACGCGGGGAAAGAGGTGAGCGCAACCGTTGTCTTCTTGGAAGTCCGGGATGCGAGAGAGGGACTTGTGCACAGCACTGAATTTGTAACAAACCAAGGAAGCAGCCGACCAGACGCCTTAAAGAATTACAAATTTCATCGCCTGTTGCTGTAGGGGCCTACGCCTTCACTCACGGTGTTGGGGTCAAAAAAGCAATGAGCCGCGGCGCAACGGCTACACCAACACCCGCTCAATGCCCCCTCGGTTGGCTTTCGCCACATGTTGGGCAGCCAGTTCTCGCCCAGCTTCCTTGCTGAAACGCACCTGCGTGCTGATGTCGGCCGCGTCACGCCGAGGGTGCCACTTTCGCCGCAGCAGCGTTCGTTCTTGTTGACGTTGGAGCCCGCCAGCGCCTTCACGGTCTTCATCGGTTCCGAGGACAGAGTCAGGTCTCTCATTTCCCCCCAGCCCCTTCAGTCGGAACTCAAGCCCTGTTCGCCACGGCCGCCCGCCAGTGCCGGCACGCCTTGCCAGGAAATGACGTTGACCCCACTGCGTTGGTATTGCTCTTCTCCACCATGGACGAGACAGGGCGCCAACGCTTCATGGGGTGCGAAGGCTGCACTGCGCTGGCCGGCACGGATGGTGTCAGGCGTGACGGTCTGACCGGACTTGATTTCCACCGTTTGCAGCCGCAGGCCCTGGGGTGTGGCCACCTCGAACAACAAATCAGCCTCGACACCGTTGTTGTCGCGCCAGAAGAAAAGGTCTGCAGGCTGCCCTTGGTTAAGACGGGCCTTCAAAAACTCGCTGACCACCCAATTCTCAAACAGCGCGCCGCGCTGTGGATGCAAGGCCAGCACCTCGGGGCTGCGCACCCCCAGCAGCCAACAGGCCAAACCCGTGTCGATGAAGTACAGCTTGGGCATCTTCACCAACCGCTTGCCAAAGTTGCGGTGGTACGGTGGCAACAGATGCACCAGATGGCTGGACTGCAGCACCGTCAACCAATTGCGTGCGGTGCTGTGGGCCACCCCTGCTTCGTTGGCCAGGGCCGTCGGGACAGCGGCAGTAAAGCCAATACCGCCGCCCGCCCTGCCAGCGACTGGCTGACGCCCGCCAACAGGCTGAACTGCTGAGTGCCCGTCAATACAAAGCGCCCGGGTACACGTTGCGCATCCACCATGCCTTGCAGGTGCGAGAACAGCTCTGGCCAACGTTGAGCCTCATCAAACACCGCGCCTGAGCGAAAACGGTTCAAGAAACCCAGCGGATCTTCCTGTGCAAAAGCCAGCTCCATAGGGTTTTCCATCGAAACGTACGGCTTGCTGCCGAACACCTGGCGCACGAGCGTGGTCTTGCCCGACTGGCGTGGCCCCGTCACGGTGACCACAGCGAAGCCTTGAGCGACACGCAATAGCGTGGGAGTGAGCTGGCGATCAATCATGTTTTTCTATACAAATGGACGATACATTCGACCAATTGTATAAATTTCAACAAAACCGGCCCAGGGGCTTTTGTAGCATCAGCCGCGCCATTTCGACGACGATGTGCCAGCTGGCGACCACGGTTTTGATGTCCAGGCAGTTCAAGGTGATGGCCACGCGGAGGAAGAGCACCCGGTTGTCGGAGATCATCTTCTCGGCCTTGTCAAACCGCCTGTTGCAGCACCACCAGATTCAGACTCCGGGCTCCGGGTACTGCTGCGATGTCTACGCGTGCATCGAAAGTCACCAACCTGCCTTTATTGCCGACGGCCAATGCCAGCAGGTAGCTGTCGGTGACCTGGCGATGGCCGAGCAAGCGGGCCCATTCGATGGTGCCCGCTTGAAGAAGGCTGATGCTGTCGGGCCAGAAGGTGTGATGGGCATCCTTCGCTGCTTCGGCCAGGCGTGCAGCCACCTGGGCTGCAGGCAGATCCCCGGGGTAAGCCGGTTGCGACATGATGCGCACCCGTTTTGCGTGATGGGGCAGGACGCCCAACCGTCTTGCAGATGGGCTGCGGCCCACTGGCTGGCCTTGGCGTGGGAAACGTGGGCGGCATCCAGCAAGGAGATCAGTACGTTGACGTCGAGCAGAGAACGCACGGCCTAGACGCCCTCTGAGTCACGCAACTGGTCTATGACAGTGTTGCTGACAGGGAACCCGCGCGAAGCGAAGGGGCGAAAGCCGTACACGCTGGTCGACGCAGAAACCGCGGGCGGCGGTGCAGCGAGCGCTTGCCTCAGCAGGTCTGACACCACCTGCCCTGCGGAACGCCGCTGAAGCCGAGACAGTTCTTTGGCCGCAATCAGCAGGTCATCGTCAATGTCGAGCGTGGTTCGCATGCAGGGGCCAATTGAGTAGAACGCTGTTCCACCAATATAGCATCAGCGCATCAAGTCTTCAAAACATCTCGGCACTTTCACTCTGGTAATCGGTTTGGGGGGGCACAACCATCACGCCTTCGACAACTGCGTCTGCATCCGGTCTTTTCGTTACATGCTTAGACCAAGCACAGCTACACCAGCACCCGCTCAATCCCCCCGCTGTTGGCCTTGGCCACGTAGTCGGGCAGCCAGTTCTCGCCCAGCATCAGGCGCGCCATTTCGACCACGATGTAGTCGGCTTCCAGCAGACCGCTGTTCAGGTCGTCTTCGTAGCGCTTCAGGCCTTGCAGGCAGCTGGGGCAGCTGGTCAGGATCTTCACGTTGGCCTGGGCCGCCGTGCTGAGGCTCGGGGTCTGCGCCATCAGGCTGCGCAGCGCGGTTTCGCCCAGCCTCAGCTCTTCTTCTTTGCGAAAGCGCACCTGCGTGCTGATGTCGGGCCGCGTCACGCCCAGCGTGCCGCTTTCGCCGCAGCAGCGTTCGTTCTTGATGACGTTGGGGCCCACCAGGGCCTTCACAGTCTTCATCGGCTCTTGTTGCTTCATGGGGCTGTGGCAGGGGTCGTGATACAGGTATCCGCCTTGCTGTTCAGCGCTCAGCGTGATGCCCTTTTCCAGCAGGTATTCGTGGATGTCGACGATGCGGCAACCGGGGAAGATGTCTTCGAACTTGTAGCCCTGCAGCTGGTCGAAACAGGTGCCGCAGCTGACCACCACCGTCTTGATGTCCAGGTAGTTCAGCGTGTTGGCCACGCGGTGGAAGAGCACCCGGTTGTCGGTGATCATCTTCTCGGCCTTGTCGAACTGGCCGCTGCCGCGCTGCGGGTAGCCGCAGCACAGGTAGCCCGGGGGCAGCACGGTTTGCACGCCCGCATGCCACAGCATGGCCTGCGTGGCCAGGCCCACCTGGCTGAACAGGCGTTCGCTGCCGCAGCCCGGGAAGTAGAAGACGGCTTCGGTCTCGGCGGTGGTGGCGCCGGGGTTGCGGATGATGGGAACGTAGTCGGCGTCTTCGATGTCCAGCAGCGCGCGGGCGGTTTTCTTGGGCAGGCCACCAGGCATCTTCTTGTTGATGAAGTGGATGACCTGTTCCTTGATGGGCGCAGCCCCCAGCGTGGCCGGCGGCGCAGCGGTCTGCTTTCTGGCAGCGGGTCTCAGCAGGCCGTTGACAAAACGCTGCACCTTGAAGCCTACGTCGACCATGGCGCCGCGCATCAGCTTGATGACCTGCGGGTTGGTGGCGTTCAGGAAGGTCATGGCCACGGCGTTGCCGGGGCGGAAGCTCTTCTGACCCATCTTGCGCAACAGGTTGCGCATGTTCATGGTGACGTCGCCGAAGTCGATCTTCACCGGGCAGGGGCTCAGGCACTTGTGGCAGACGGTGCAGTGGTCGGCCACATCTTCAAATTCCTGCCAGTGGCGAATGCTGATGCCGCGCCGGGTTTGCTCTTCGTACAGGAAGGCTTCGATCAGCAGGCTGGTGGCCAGTATCTTGTTGCGCGGGCTGTACAGCAGGTTGGCGCGCGGCACGTGCGTGGCGCACACGGGCTTGCACTTGCCGCAGCGCAGGCAATCCTTGATGCTGTCAGCTATGGCGCCAATGTCGCTCTGCTGCATGATCAGCGACTCATGCCCCATCAGCCCGAAGCTGGGGGTGTAGGCGGCGCCCAGGTCGGCGCTTTGTGTGCCTTCCATGCGGCCGCGCAGCAGCTTGCCCTTGTTGAAGCGGCCCTCGGGGTCGACACGGTGCTTGTAGTCGGCAAAAGGCTTCAGTTCGGCGTCGGTCAGGAATTCCAGCTTGGTGATGCCGATGCCGTGTTCGCCACTGATGACGCCGCCCAGCTGACGTGCCAACGCCATGATGCGGGCCACGGCTTCGTGGGCCGTCTGCAGCATGGCGTAGTTGTCGCTGTTGACCGGAATATTGGTGTGCACGTTGCCGTCGCCGGCGTGCATGTGCAGCGCCACCCACACGCGGCCGCGCAGCACTTCCTGGTGGATGCGCCGGCATTCGGCCAGCAGCGGCTCGAAGGCGCTGCCGGCGAAGATGTGCTGCAGCGGCTTCAGGATCTGCAGTTTCCAGCTGGCGCGGTCGCGCCAGTCTTGCAGGCGCGCGAAGCAGGTCTCACCCACGCTGTCGTTGCCCACGGGCGGTTGCACCACGTCCAGGTTGTCCAGCCAGTGTTGCCACTGCTGCTGCACCGCTTGCAGCAGTGCCTGCGCCTGCTGTACACGGTCGCCCAGCAGTTCGGCACTGCTGATGTCGCCGGCGTCGTCGCTCTTGCCCAGCGGCAGGCGCAGCGGGTCGCCACCGGCTGTGAACAGCGCCTGCAGAGCCTGCACCAGTTCCAGTTTGTTGCGCAGGCTCAGTTCGATGTTGATGCGCTCGATGCCTTCGGTGTATTCACCCATGCGCGGCAGCGGGATGACCACGTCTTCGTTGATCTTGAAGGCGTTGGTGTGCTTGGCAATGGCCGCCGTGCGCTTGCGGTCGAGCCAGAACTTCTTGCGCGCTTCAGCGCTGACGGCGACAAAACCTTCGCCGGCGCGTGAATTGGCGATGCGCACCACCTCGCTGGTGGCGCGGGCCACGGCGTCTTCGTCGTCACCCACGATGTCGCCCACCAGCACCATCTTGGGCAGGCCATTGCCGCCCACGGCTCGTTTGCTCTTGGTGGCGTAGCCCACGGCCTTCAGGTAGCGGTCGTCCAGGTGTTCCAGGCCCGCCAGCAGCACGCCTTTGTCAGCCAGCGAAAACAGGTAGTCCTTGATCTCGACGATGCTGGGTACGGCGTCCTTGGGCTTGCCGAAAAATTCCAGGCACACCGTGCGCACATGCTTGGGCATGCGGTGAACGACCCAGCGCGCGCTGGTGATCAGGCCGTCGCAACCCTCTTTCTGGATGCCGGGCAGCCCGGCCAGAAACTTGTCGGTAACGTCCTTGCCCAGGCCTTCCTTGCGGAACACGCCGCCGGGGATGTCCAGCCTTTCGGTGCGCAGCGGCTTCTTGCCGGTGGCGTCGAAATACTGCAGTTCGAAGCTGGCCACTTCAACGTCGTGGATCTTGCCCAGGTTGTGGTTCAACCGCGTGACGTGCAGCCATTCGGCCTGCGGCGTCACCATCTTCCAGCTGGCCAGGTTGTCCAGCGCAGTGCCCCACAGCACAGCCTTCTTGCCACCGGCGTTCATGGCCACGTTGCCGCCAATGCAGCTGGCCTCGGCGCTGGTGGGGTCGACGGCGAAGACATAGCCCGCGCGTTCGGCAGCATCGGCCACGCGCTGGGTGACGACGCCCGCTTCGCTGTACACCGTGGCCACCGGCTGCGCCACGCCGGGCAACGCCACCATTTCCACCTCGCTCATGGCCTCGAGCTTTTCGGTGTTGATGACGGCGCTTTTCCAGGTCAGCGGCACAGCGCCGCCGGTGTAGCCGGTGCCGCCGCCCCGCGGGATGATGGTCAGGCCCAATTCGATGCAACCCTTGACGATGGCCGCCATCTCGGCTTCGCTGTCGGGCGTCAGCACCGCGAAGGGCAGTTCAACCCGCCAATCGGTGGCGTCGGTGACGTGCGACACGCGCGACAGGCCGTCGAACTTCAGGTTGTCCTTGGCGGTGCTGCGGCCGAGCACGCGGCGCGTGACGCGGCGCAGCTGGCCCATGGCTTCAAAGTGGGCGGCGAAGCTTTCAACAGCCTGCGTGGCGGCGGCCAGCAGTTCACCCACCATGGTGTCGCGCTCGGCGTCAGCCTGCGGCGTGCGGCGCTTCTGCACCTCTTGCAGGCGGTGCTGCAAGGCACCGATCAGCAGGCCACGACGCTTGGGGTTGTCGAGCAGGTCGTCTTCGAGATAGGGGTTTCGCTGCACCACCCAGATGTCGCCCAGCACTTCATACAGCATGCGTGCGCTGCGGCCGGTGCGGCGCTCGCCGCGCAGCTGCTGCAGCAGTTCCCAGGCCCGCGGGCCCAGCAAACGCAGCACGATTTCGCGGTCGGAAAACGATGTGTAGTTGTAGGGAATCTCGCGCAGCCGCGATTCAGTCTGGCCACCGCCCAAGCCCGGTGGCAGGGCGTGGGCGGCAAGGCCTTCGGCGATGGCGCCGGCCAGGGGCGCAAGGGGCAGGGGAGCATTCATAGGGTTTGTCCTGAATGCTAACGCAGGGGCCCTTTTGCAGCAGTCTGGCGGGTCATCGCCGGCGCAGCGGGGTATTCCCGCTTGCCCGTGCGCAAGCACCATGACAGAACCCGGTTGTCACAAATCGGCCCTATGCTTGCTGGCTTGCTTTGCTGCTTTCAACATCTTCTTGGAGAACACATGAAAAGACCGACCACCTTCCGTTTCTGGGCTGTTTACGGTGCCGTTGCAGCCATTTGTGCCGCCGGGCCTGCGCACGCGCAGGTGGAGGTGCAGTGGTGGCACTCGATGAGCGGCCAACTTGGCGAATGGGTCAACGGCCTGGCCAAGGACTTCAACGCTTCGCAGAAGGACTACAAGGTCACGCCCACGTTCAAGGGCACGTACCCCGAGTCTTTCGCGGCGGCCATTGCGGCTTTCCGCGCCGGCAACGCGCCCCACATCCTGCAGGTGTTTGAAGTGGGCACAGCCAGCATGATGGCCAGCAAGGGTGCCATCGTGCCGGTGGACCAGGTCATGAAGACTGCCGGTGTGCAGTTCGATTCGTCGGTCTACGTGCCTGCGGTCTCTGGCTACTACACGGCCCCCAACGGCCAGATGCTGAGCCTGCCTTTCAACAGCAGCACCACTGTTTTCCACTACAACAAGGACGCCTTCAAGGCCGCCGGCCTGGACCCCGAAAGCCCGCCGAAGACCTGGCCCGAGGTGGCCCTGGCAGCGGCCAAGCTGAAGGCCAGCGGCCACAAGTGCCCGTTCACCACCGCCTGGCAAAGCTGGACGCAGCTGGAAAGCTTCAGTGCCTGGCACAACGTGGAGTTCGCCACCAAGCGCAACGGCTTCGGTGGCCTGGACACCCGGCTGGCCATCAACACGCCGCTGCACGTTCGCCACATCGAAAACCTGGCCAACATGGCCAAGCAGGGCCTGTTTGTCTACAAGGGCCGCAACAACAGCGCCGACGCCACGTTTCAGTCGGGCGAGTGCGCGATGTACACCGGTTCTTCGGCGGCCTATGGCGGCATCAAGCGCAACCTGAAGGCGCAAGCCGGCATTGGCGCCCTGCCCTACTACCCCGACGTGGCCGGTGCACCGCAAAACACGGTGATCGGAGGCGCCAGCCTGTGGGCCATGGCCGGCAAGAAGCCCGATGAATACAAGGCGGTGGCGGCGTTCTACAAGTACCTTTCAGACTCAAACGTGCAGGCCAAGAGCCACCAGGAAACGGGCTACCTGCCCATCACCTCGGCCGCTTTCGGCATCACCGAAAAGGCTGGCTTCTACAAGCAGAACCCGGGCACCGACGTGTCGGTGACACAGATGATTCGCAAGACCACCGACAAGTCGCGGGGCATTCGCCTGGGCAACTTCGTGCAGATCCGCACCATCTTTGACGAAGAGCTGGAACAAGTCTGGGCCGGCAAGAAGACGGCCAAGGAAGGCCTGGATGCGATGAAGAAGCGGGGCGACGAACAGCTGGAACGCTTTGAGAAAGACAACAAGGGCTGAGTGCGGACATGATGGTCCGGAAGGACCAGAATGCTGCACGAAGGCCCGCGCGCGATTTCACGCGCGCGAACTGAGCGACGCCGCGCTTTCCTGCTGCGGCGGAAATCGCGCCATCGCTCCCCATCGTCTGATGGTCATTCGTTGGGCGTCAACAGGGGTTGAGACTTGGCCGTAGAAAAGCGCGTGCGCTTCAAGAGCTGGTGGTTGCCCTGGGTGCTGGTGGCGCCGCAGATGATCATCGTGCTGGTGTTCTTCTTCTGGCCGGCCGGGCAGGCGCTGTTCCAGAGCGTGCTGCGCGAAGACGCTTTCGGCACCAGTTCAGAATTCGTCGGCCTGGAAAACTTCCGCCGGCTGTGGGAAGACGACACCTACCTGGCGTCGTTCCAGACCACGGCGGTGTTTTCATTGCTGGTGGCCAGCATTGGGCTGTCGCTGTCGCTGTTGCTGGCAGTGATGGCCGACCGCATCACCAAGGGCTCAGGCCTCTACAGAACGCTGCTGATCTGGCCTTATGCCGTGGCGCCGGCGGTGGCCGGTGTGTTGTGGCTGTTCATGTTTGCGCCTTCCATCGGCATCGTCAGTTTCTGGCTGCGCGCGGCGGGCATCGACTGGAACCACCTGCTCAACGGCACACACGCGATGACGCTCATCGTGATGGCGGCCGTGTGGAAGCAGCTGAGCTACAACTTCCTGTTCTTCCTGGCCGGCCTGCAGTCCATTCCCAAGAGCCTGATCGAGGCCGCCGCCATTGACGGGGCCGGGCCGTGGCGGCGTTTCTGGACGGTGCAGTTCCCGTTGCTGACGCCCACCACGTTCTTCCTGCTGGTGATCAACATCATCTATGTGTTCATCGACACCTTCGCCATCGTGGACGCGGCCACGTCGGGCGGCCCGGGCAAGGAGACAGCGATCCTGGTCTACAAGGTCTACTTCGACGGCTTCAAGGCCATGGACCTGGGCGGCTCGGCGGCGCAGTCGGTGGTGCTGATGCTGATCCTGGTGGCGCTGACGGTGGTGCAGTTCCGCTATGTCGAGAAGAAAGTGAACTACTGATGCCGACGAACTGCCATGGTTGAAAACCGCCCCATCGCCAACGCGCTGTCGCACCTGGTGCTGGTGCTGGGCGTGCTGATCGTCGCCTTCCCGGTGTACATCACCTTCATTGCCAGCACGCAGACGGCCGAGCAGATCGTGCAGAACGTGCCGATGTCGCTGCTGCCGGGCACCAACTTCATCACCAGCTACAAGCTGGCGCTGTTTGGCGGGCAGACCGAATACGGCAGCAAGATTCCGCCGGTGGCGCCGATGATGATGGTCAGCCTGATCACGGCGCTGACCATCGCCATCGGCAAGATCGCCATCTCGCTGCTGTCGGCCTTTGCGGTGGTGTACTTCCGCTTCCCCGGCCGGTCGCTGGTGTTCTGGATGATCTTCGTGACGCTGATGCTGCCGGTGGAGGTGCGCATCCTGCCCACCTACAAGGTGGTGTCTGACCTGGGCATGCTGAACAGCTACGCCGGCCTGACCATTCCGTTGATCGCCAGCGCCACGGCCACCTTCCTGTTTCGGCAGTTCTTCCTGACCGTGCCCGATGAACTGGTGGAAGCGGCGCGCATCGACGGTGCCGGCCCGATGCGCTTTTTCTGGGACGTGTTGCTGCCGCTGTCGCGCACATCAATTGCGGCGCTGTTTGTCATCCAGTTCATCTACGGCTGGAACCAGTACCTGTGGCCGCTGCTGATGACGACCAATGAAAACATGTACCCGGTGGTGCTGGGCATCAAGCAGATGATCTCGGGCGGCGACGCAGCCACCGAATGGAACGCCGTGATGGCCACGGCCATACTGGCCATGATCCCGCCTGCGCTGGTGGTCATGCTGATGCAGAAGTGGTTCGTCAAGGGCCTGGTTGATACTGAAAAATGATGAGGAAACCAAGGGCGCAAGCATGGGAGCGATAGCACTTCGCAACGTCGAGAAGACCTACGGCCGCGGGCCGGGGGCGAACAAGGTCATCCACGGCGTGAACGCCGAGATACCCGACGGCGAGTTCATCGTTATCGTGGGCCCCAGCGGCTGCGGCAAGAGCACGCTGCTGCGCATGGTGGCGGGGCTGGAAGAAATCACCGGCGGCGAGATCCACATCGCCGGGCGCATGGTGAACAAGCTGGAACCTGCCGAGCGTGACATCGCGATGGTGTTCCAGAACTACGCGCTGTACCCACACATGAGCGTGTTCGACAACATGGCTTACGGCCTGAAGATCGCCAAGGTGCCGGTGGCCGAAATCGAGCAGCGCGTGAACAAGGCGGCCAAGATTCTGGAACTGGGCGCGCTGCTCAAGCGCAAGCCGCGCGAACTGTCGGGCGGCCAGCGCCAGCGCGTGGCCATGGGCCGCGCCATCGTGCGCCAGCCGGCGGTGTACCTGTTCGACGAGCCGCTGTCCAACCTGGACGCCAAGCTGCGCGCACAGACGCGGCTGGAAATCCAGAAGCTGCACCACGAGCTGGGTGTGACGTCGCTGTTCGTCACCCATGACCAGGTGGAGGCCATGACGCTGGCACAGCGCATGATCGTGATGAACGCCGGCCGCATCGAACAGATGGGCACGCCCGAGCAGGTGTACAGCACGCCGGCCACCACTTTCGTGGCCAGCTTCATCGGCAGCCCGCCGATGAACCTGATGCCCGGCCAGGCCGACGGCACGCGCTTCACCACCGGCGGGCAGACGCTGACGCTGGCCGCACCGGCCCCGCGCAACGGCGCGCTGACTCTGGGCGTACGGCCCGAGCACGCCGACCTGGGGCCGCAACCCGGCTGGCCCTTGAAAGTGGAACTGCTGGAAATGCTGGGCGCCGAGCGGCTGGTATACGGCCGCCTGGGCGACGCACCTTTCACGCTGCGCATCGAAGGCACCCTGCCCCCGCCACAGCCGGGCAGCACAGTGCAACTGCACGTGCAGCCGCAACAGCTGCACTGGTTTGACAGCAGCAGCGGCCAGCGTGTGGGCTGACAGCAGGGCCGCCCAACTTTGATGTTCAGCGGCGGTTTTACAACATGGCAGGCCCGATCCTTTCCACGCCGATTGACACCAACTGGCGGTTCCCGCTGTGGGTGGCGCACCGCGGCGCCGGCAAGCTGGCGCCGGAGAACACGCTGGCGGCTTTTCGCACGGGCGCGGCGCACGGTTACCGGGCCTTTGAATGCGACGTGAAACTCAGCGCCGACCGCGTGCCCTTCCTGCTGCACGACACCACGCTGGAACGCACCACCAACGCCCAGGGTGTGGCCGGTGAACAAGGCTGGGCGGCGCTGTCGTTGTTGGACGCCGGCGGCTGGCACAGCCCCGGCCATGCCGGCGAACCGATGCCCAGCCTGGCCGCCATTGCCCGCTATGTGCAAAGCAATGGTTTTGCCTTGAATGTGGAGATCAAGCCCACACCGGGCACCGAGCGTGAAACCGGCGAAGCCGTCGCGCGTGCCTGCACTTCGCTGTGGGCGGGCAGCAGCGCACCACTGCTGTTTTCGTCTTTCAGGCCCGACGCGCTGCACGCGGCCCACGAAGCTGCGCCGCAGATACCCCGTGCCCTGCTGCTGGACCAGTTGTGGGAAGGCTGGAGCGGCGTGGCCCACGCGCTGGACTGCGTGGCGGTGGTGACCAACCACCGGCTGATGGACGCGGCGTTGTTGGCGCAACTGCACGGCGCCGGGCAGCGTGCCCTGTGCTACACGGTGAATGAACCGGCCGACGTGCAGCGGCTGCTGGACCTGGGCATTGACGGCATCATCACCGACGCCGTGGACCGCTTTTCGTCCGTGGTGAAGTAGCGGCTGCGGCCGCCGCAAGCGGGCCGCCGCGCTGTGCGCAGCCCTACTGCGGCCGCACCTCGGCTTCCACGCCCAGCCATTCCGATTCGCGGTCGGGTTCGGGCAAGTGGCGCAGCTCACGCATCATCGGCATCCGCCAGGCCACCAGCACCAGCAGCACCGAAACACCGCCAGCAAAGGCCAGTGCCCAGCGCAGGCCCACGTGCTCGCCCAGCCAGCCGCCCAACAAGGCGCCCGGTGCTGCTGCCAGAAGACTCAGCCAGCGCATGGTGGCCGTCATGCGGCCCAGCAAGGGCTGCGGCGTGACAGCCTGGCGCAACGCCAGGAAATTGATGAAGATGAACACCGCGCCGGTGGTGAACAGCACCAGCATCAGCGCAAAGGCCGCCACACCCCAGGCGTTGGCGGGCGCTGCCGCGACCAGCAGCCAGCCCAGGCCGCAGATGGCGTAGCCCACCACCAGGCAGGGCCCCGGCCCGATGCGCTGGCTGACGCGCCGGCCCAGGATGCTGCCCGCGATGGTGCCCACGCCCATGCCCATGTAGCACAGGCCCACCGAATGCTCGCTCAGGCCCAGCGTGCGCGTGGCGAAGAGGATCTGCACCGTGAGCGCGGCGTAATGGCACATCTGCCACACCCCCATCAGCACCGCCAGCGTCATCAAGAGCGGCGTGCCGGCCACGAAGCGCAAGCCGGCCAGCAGGTCGCGGCCGAAGTGCGCTTTGGTTCGCCGGTCCACCCGTTCTTCCACCTTCGCGCCGCGCAGGATCAGGGCCGAGCCCAGCAACAGCACCGCATTCACCAGCAGTGAAAGTGGCGCACCGAACACCTTGATGAGCGCGCCGGCCAGCGCCGGGCCGGTGACCTCTGCGCCCGATGTGGCCAGGGCATTCTTGGCGTGGGCTTCCACCAGACGGTCACGTTCAACCACCTGTGTCAGCACGATCTGTGCAGCCGTGCCGGCCACCGTGTGCACCAGGCCGATGACAAAACCGGCGGCATACAACCAGCCCATGCTCAGCCAACCCAGCCACCAGGCCAGCGGAATGCTGGCCGCGGCCACCGCGACCAGGCTTTCGCCGGCCACATAAACCGGCAGCTTGCGCACGCGGTCCAGCCACACGCCAGAGGGCAGCGAGAAGATCAGGAACGGCAACAGCTCGATGGCCGTCAGCAACCCCATCTGCGTGGGCGTGGCGTTCAGCAGCACCGCCGCGGTGAGCGGCAGCGCCAGCATCAGCACCTGGTTGCCGAAGCTGCTGGTCAGGATGGACGCAAACAGCCGGCGGTAGGCCGGGTCGTGCAGCAGGTCGTTGGGGGGCAGCCGCAACCAGTTGGCCAGTTGACTACTCCTTCAAGCGAACGCCGCAGAGCCGGCTGTGCCGAACCGCTGGGGTTGTTCCCTTTGCGGGGAAACGTCGAAGGCGTTGCGGGGGTGTGCGCATCACGAGCGGTAGTCGGCGTTGATCTTCACGTAGTCGTATGAAAGGTCACAGGTCCAGACCGTGGTTTCGGCGTCGCCGCGGTGCAGGTGCACGCGCACGGTAATCTCGCTTTGCTTCATCACGCGTGCGCCGTCTTCTTCGCGGTAGGCCGTGTGCCGGCCGCCTTGGGTGACCACGTGCACGTCGTCGAGATGCAGGTCGATCAGGCTCTGGTCCAGGTCGGTGATGCCGGCGTAGCCCACGGCGGCCAGGATGCGGCCGAGGTTGGGGTCGCTGGCAAAAAATGCGGTCTTCACAAGCGGTGAATGCGCAACGGCGTAGGCCGCCAGCTTGCATTCGGCCTCTGAACGGCCGCCCTGCACCTGCACGGTGATGAACTTGGTGGCCCCTTCACCGTCGCGCACGATGGCCTGTGCCAGCTGCTGCGCCACGGCCACGACGGCGTCGCGCAGTGCGCGGCCATCGGCGCTTTGCAGCGACGTGATGGTGGTGTTGCCGGCTTGGTGGGTGGCCGCCAACATGAAGCTGTCGTTGGTGGAGGTGTCGCCGTCGATGGTGATGCGGTTGAAGCTGAGGTCGGCCGCTTCCTTCACCAAGGTTTGCAGCAGCGCCGGCGCGATGGCTGCGTCGGTGGCCATGAAGCCCAGCATGGTGGCCATGTTGGGGCGGATCATGCCGGCGCCCTTGCTGATGCCAGTGACGGTGACCGTGTGGCCGCCGATGCTGATCTGGCGCGACGCCGCCTTGGGCAGGGTGTCTGTGGTCATGATGCCTTGCGCGGCTTCGGCCCAGCCGCCACCGCGCAGCGCGGCCAGGGCCGCGGGCAGCCCGGCTTCGATGCGGTCCACCGGCAGCGTTTCCATGATCACGCCAGTGGAAAACGGCAGCACCTGGTTCGGCTGCACGCCCATCAGCACCGCCAGCCCGGTGCAGGTGCGGCGCGCCCGCGACAGGCCGTCCGCGCCGGTGCCCGCGTTGGCATTGCCGGTGTTGATGACCATGGCGCGCACCGCGCTGCCAGCGGCCAGGTGTTCACGGCACACCTGCACGGGCGCTGCACAGAAGCGGTTGCTGGTGAAAACGCCGGCCACGCTGGTGCCTTCGTCCAGCGCAAACAGCACCAAGTCGCGCCGGTTGGCCTTGCGCACGCCGGCCATGGCCACGCCAATGCGCACGCCGCGCACGGCATGCAGGGTGGAAGGGTCGGGGGCGGTCAGGTTGACGGGCATGGTGGGGTGACTGAAAGTTGGGAGTGCGACGGCGCGAGCAGCAGTCGCTGCGCTGTCAGGGTGCGGGCCCATGAGCAATGCTCAAACTGCAGCGCGATTGTAGGAAGCAAACATCACCTGCTCCCCCAGACGGCCCTGGGCATCACGCTCGTAGTTGCGCAGCACGCCTTCGCGTTGGAAGCCCAGTGCGTGTTCTGCAAAGCGCAGGGCGCGCGTGTTGCCGGCTTCGCTCAGCGCCTGCACCCGCGCCACGCCCATCTCGAACGCCAGGGTCACGCAGGCCAGCACGGCTTCACGCATCAGGCCCCGGCCCTGCATGCGCACGTCGCCCACATAACCCACTTCGCAGCGCGGTGCGCTGAAGTCCCAGCTGTGCAGGTCCACCCGGCCTACATAGCTGCCGCTGGCTTTGTCAAAGGCGTGGAAGATCAGGCAATCACCCTCTTCCACGAAGGCCAGGCCTTCTTCCATGAAACGCTGCGCCCATTCCAGCGTGCGGGGGCGTTGGCCCCAGCCGATGAAACCCAGCCCAGGCAGGCTGGTGTTCAGGCTCTCGACGAAGGCCGGCGCAAAGTCAGGGCGCGGCGCCAGCAGCGTCAGGCGAGCGCTGCGCAACTCGCGTGGGGCCTGGATCAGGTGTGTGCGATCCAAGCCCGGTTGCCTTTCAAGCCATCAACCCGTCAGGCCAGCCTGCCGTGGCAAGCCTTGTACTTCTTGCCGCTGCCGCAGGGGCAGGGGTCGTTGCGGCCCACCTTGGGCACGGCCTGGGCCAACGTGGCGGGGTCGGTTTCCTGCGAGACGCTGCCGTCTTCGTTGGGGTGCGTGTAGGTCACGTTGCTCAGCTGCCCGGCCTGTTCTTCCAGCGCTTGCGCGGCAGCCGCCACCTGGTCTTGCGTCTGCACGCGCACGGTCATCAGGATGCGGGTGACTTCCATCTTCACCACGTCCAGCAACTGCGAGAACAGGTCGAAAGCTTCGCGCTTGTATTCCTGCTTCGGGTTCTTTTGTGCGTAGCCGCGCAGGTGGATGCCCTGGCGCAGGTAGTCCAGCGCGGCCAGGTGTTCGCGCCAGTGGCTGTCGATGTTCTGCAGCAGCACCATGCGCATGAAGGGCGTGAACTGCTCGCCGCCCACCAGATCCACCTTCGCCTTGAAGTGGGCGTCGGCCGCTGCCACCACCTGGTCCAGGATGTCTTCGTCGGTGATGCTGGCCGCCTTTTCAACGGCTGTCTTCAGCGGCACGTCCAGCTGCCATTCGTCGCGCAGCACCTTTTCAAGACCGGGCAGGTCCCACTGCTCTTCCAGCGACTCGGCGGGCACATAGGTGCGCACCACCTCGGTCATGGCGCTCTTGCGCAGACCGGCGATCTGGGCGTCGAGGTTCTCGGACTCGAGGATTTCGTTGCGCTGCTGGTAGATGACCTTGCGCTGGTCGTTGGCCACGTCGTCGTATTCCAGCAGCTGCTTGCGCATGTCGAAGTTGCGCGCTTCCACCTTGCGTTGTGCGCTTTCGATGCTGCGGTTGACGATGCCGGCCTCGATGGCCTCGCCCTCGGGCATCTTCAGCTTGTCCATGATGGCGCGCACGCGGTCACCCGCGAAGATGCGCATCAGCTGGTCGTCCAGGCTCAGGTAGAAGCGGCTGGCGCCAGGGTCGCCCTGGCGGCCGGAGCGGCCGCGCAGCTGGTTGTCGATGCGCCGGCTTTCGTGCCGTTCGGTGGCCACGATGCGCAAGCCGCCGGCGGCCTTCACCTGGTCGTGCAGCGCCTGCCATTCGTCCTTCAGCTTCTGCGCGCGGCTGGTCTTCTCGGTTTCGGACAGGTCGCTGTCTGCTTCCAGGAACTGGACTTGCTTCTCGACGTTGCCCCCGAGCACGATGTCGGTGCCGCGGCCCGCCATGTTGGTGGCGATGGTGATGACACCGGGCCGGCCGGCCTGGGCCACGATCTCGGCTTCCTTGGCGTGCTGCTTGGCGTTCAGCACCTGGTGCGGCAGTTTGGCCGTGGTCAGCAGTGTGGAGATGAGCTCCGAGTTCTCGATGGACGTGGTGCCCACCAACACCGGCTGGCCGCGTTCGTGACAGTCGCGGATGTCTTGCGTGACGGCGTCGTACTTCTCCTTGGCCGTCTTGTAGATGAGGTCGTTGTCGTCCTTGCGGATGGTGGGCTTGTTGGGCGGAATGACCACCGTTTCCAGGCCATAGATTTCCTGGAATTCATAGGCTTCAGTGTCGGCCGTGCCGGTCATGCCGCTGAGCTTGCCGTACATGCGGAAGTAGTTCTGGAACGTCACCGACGCCAGCGTCTGGTTCTCGCTCTGGATCTGCACACCTTCCTTGGCCTCCACCGCTTGGTGCAGGCCGTCGCTCCAGCGCCGGCCCGTCATCAGGCGGCCGGTGAATTCGTCGACGATGACCACTTCGCCCTGCTGCACCACGTAATGCTGGTCGCGGTGGTACAGGTGGTTGGCGCGCAGCGCGGCGTACACGTGGTGCATCAGCGCGATGTTGCCGGGGTCGTACAGGCTGGCGCCCTCGGCCAGCAGGCCGGCCTGCGTCAGCAGCTGCTCGGCTTTTTCGTGGCCGGCTTCGGTCAGGAAAATCTGGTGGGCCTTTTCGTCGACCGTGAAGTCACCGGCTTCGATGACGCCTTCGCCGGTGCGCACGTCGGCTTCACCGATCTGCTTCTTCAGGCCCGGCACGATGGCATTGATCTGCACATACATGTCCGTGTGGTCTTCAGCCTGGCCACTGATGATGAGCGGCGTGCGCGCTTCGTCGATCAGGATGGAGTCCACCTCGTCGACGATGGCGTAGTTCAAGCCGCGCGCCACGCGGTCGGCCACGTCCTGCACCATGTTGTCCCGCAGGTAGTCAAAGCCGAATTCGTTGTTGGTGCCGTAGGTCACGTCGGCGGCAAATGCGGCCTGCTTCTCGGCACGGTCCATGCCGGGCACGTTGACGCCCACGGTCAGGCCCAGGAAGTTGTACAGGCGCCCCATCCATTCTGCGTCGCGGCGGGCCAGGTAGTCGTTCACCGTGACCAGGTGCACACCCTTGCCAGCCAGTGCATTCAGGTACACCGGCAGCGTGGCCATCAGCGTCTTGCCTTCGCCAGTGCGCATTTCTGCAATCTTGCCCTGGTGCAGCACCATGCCGCCCATCAACTGCACGTCGAAGTGGCGCATTTTCAGCACGCGCTTGCTGCCCTCGCGGGCCACGGCAAAAGCCTCGGGCAGCAACTCGTCCAGCGTGGTGCCATTGGCCACGCGCTTGCGGAATTCGTCGGTCTTGGCGCGCAGTGCTTCGTCGCTGAGTTTTTCGAACTGGGTTTCCAGCGCGTTGATCTGATCCACCACGCGGCGAAGGCCTTTGAGCAGGCGTTCGTTGCGGCTGCCGAAAATCTGGGTCAGGAACTTGGGAAGCATGCGTGTGTGGCGGGTGGGGTTGGGGATGGTGGCGCCTGCGTCAAACCACAGACACTGCCGCTTCATCTGGGGTTGCGACGGCCGCTTGCAAGCGCCCCTGCGGGAAAGCACCCAGCGCTGGGGCGGACAGACCGACCCGCAAAACCCGGCTTCAAGGGTGTCGCAGCAGCGTCAGTCGCAGCCCGGAAAAGCCATTGAGTCTAACACCCGGGCCCCCGGCGTCAGCAGGGCTGGCGGCTCAGCGCGGCGGGGCCGGCCGCGCTGCAAATTCCATCTGCGTGGCCTTTGCCGCCCCGGCCAGAAAGCGCACCGGGTCGTGGTGCACGCCCTTGACCAG
Organism: Burkholderiales bacterium; assembly: GCA_043717565.1. Classification (GTDB taxonomy): domain Bacteria; phylum Pseudomonadota; class Gammaproteobacteria; order Burkholderiales; family Burkholderiaceae_C; genus Rubrivivax. The sequence goes on from JAYSXE010000178.1 coordinate 48,586, forward strand.
CACCTCGAAGTGCAGGTGCGGGCCGGTGGAGCGGCCGGTGTTGCCCACTTTGGCTATCGCCTGCCCGCGCCGCACCAAGGCGCCCACGGGTACGTCGATGGACGAGCAATGCGCGTAGCGCGTGATGACGTCGTTGCCGTGGTCGATTTCCAGCACTTCGCCATAAGACGGGTGGTATTCGCGTGTGATGACGATGCCCCCGGCCGCAGCGCGGATCACCGTGCCCGGTTCGGCCGGGAAGTCCAGCCCCGTGTGCAGCGCCTGACGGCCCGTGAAGGGGTCGACACGGAAACCGAAGCCCGAGGTGTGGGTCGAATCCAGTGGCATTTCGCTGGGAATCGTCAGCTTGCTGAGCCGGCTTTCCAGCAGCCGTGATTCGAACAAGGTGTACAGGTCGGTGTTGAAGTCGGCCGCTTCGTCCAGCGCAGAAACCTGGCCCTGCAACTGTTTCAGCGAAGGCGCGTTGCCCGGAACGTAAGGCCCGCCGCTGCCCAGCAAGCGCGTTGCAGTACCGGCCGGCGCGCCACCCGCTGCCGATGCGGCGGCTGCGGGCCGCTGCAAGGGCTTGATTTCTTCCGGCTTCATGTTCACGACACGCGCCACCCGTTCGCCCATGGCTTCCAGCTTCACCAGCTTGGCCTGCATCTCGCCCACCTTCTGGGCCATGACGTCCAGGTTGTCGCGCATGAAGCGGTCGCGCTGCTCGAATTCGTCGCGCACCACCAGCCGCACCAGCTGGCCCACCACGGGCCAGCCTTCACGCGCCGCCTTCAGGAACACCAGGTGATACACCGTGCCCGACACGGCCAGCAAGACCACCACCAGCGCCAACACAGCCAGTGCGATTTGCCAGCGTTCCACCTGCAGCACGCGGGTGCGGGCCAGGTTGTCGTTGGTGATCATGAATTGCATCGATAAACTCCGTTCATGGCGACTCGGTACCTTCACCGCGCGGCGCCTTCCGGCGGCATGCATGTTGCCATGGAAGCCGCACTGCGCAACAACGAGACCCTGGGGTCGCTGCTGCAGCGGTTGCAAGCGTCAACACAACGCATGGCCTGCATTGCGCCGCTGCTGCCCAAGGCTTTGCGCGACACCGTGCAAGCCGGCCCGCTGGACGAAGAGGGGTGGTCGCTGCTGGTGGGCCATGCCGCATCTGCCGCCAAGCTGCGGCAGATGCTGCCCGAACTGGCTGCGGCGCTGCGGGACCAGGGCTGGCAGGACCTGCCCATCCGGCTGCGTGTACAGACACGGCGATAACGCCAGGCCAGTGTCGGGCCGGCCCGCGCCGTGCCGGTCTGCAGAGGGGCACACTGGCGCCACCAATCAGGGCGCCATCGGGCCGATGTAACGGGTGGCCACCACCACCTGCGCGATGTTGAGGCCCATGTCCTTCAGCGCCGGCTGCTGGCCACCCATGTAGACGTCGAACCAGGCGTTTTCGATGCCCACGGCCAAGGTGTCCCGAAAGCGCAGGTTGCTGCGGGCGAACACCGGCACCCCGTCCACCCAGGCCCGCAGCACACCGTCTTCGCGCCCAGGAGTGTTCAGCCGGATGTGCTGCTCGACACACACCCAGCGGTTGGTCTTCACCAGACCGGCGCCGTTGCCGGCCCCCCAGACAAAGACGTCGCCATAGGGCGATGAGATCTTGCTGTGATAGACGTAGCTGGCCAATGCCAGCCGGCCGAATGCCGGGTGCGAAGGCCCCACCGATTTGGCAAACGAGCCCCGTGCTGACCAGCCCTGCTGGCCGTCCCAGCCCCTGCCGCCCCAACCGACCTTGTTGTAGGTGCCGGCCAATCCTGGAAGCTTGCCGCTGTCAGGCGCTGCGGCCCACTCGGGGCCAAGCCGCAGGTAGTAGCGCATATAAGCTTCTTGCACCGGCAACTTGTCGGGGCCCGGCGGCAAGTCAAACCGCAGGTCCAGGCCCAGATGTTCGCGGCGCGGGACGGTGGCCTGCAGGCTGGCCAGGTTCAGCAACTCCTGGCCGGCACCCGGCACTGCCAGGGGGGGCATCACCCGCGACGACACCATCTGCGCGGTCTTCCACCCAGGCTTGAGCTTGCCGCTGGCGAAGTTGTCGGCCCACAGGACTGCTGGATGCGTCTGGATGCCCTTGTCGCCACTGAAGCCGGCTGCCAAGCCCTTTTCGGGCCGGGGCAGGGCCTGGCTCCACGGGCCGGTCAAGCGGTACACGCCCAGCAGGCCTTCAGACCACACACCCACAGACGCTTGTCGAACCAGAATCAGCTCGGCCGCCACGACCTGTTTGGCAGGCCCTTTGCGCAGACGGCCCAGGTCGAACCGCAGCACGCCCAGACTGGAAGGGCCGATGTGCAGCACGTCGCGAACACCCAGCGCGGCGGCGGTGCTGCAATCCAGGTGCGCGTCGGCTTGCGGCGACAGGAACTCCACCGCACCGTCGGCATGCTGAACCCGCAGCGACGGGCGCAGGCTGACATCGGCAGCTTCGCGCGAATGGAAGTCGGCCCCGCCACCAGGACCAGCTCCCGCACCAGCGCCGGCGGCCGCCGGCCCTACCAGCAGCCCTTCGTTGTCTGCGGTTCCCTGGGCCCACGCTTTCACCAGCGTCAGCACGTTCCAGCGCAACACCTGCGGCGGTTGGCGCGACTCAAGCCGCTGCGCGTCAAAGGGCTTGCTGCCTCGCAGCTGTCCGGCAGCGTCCACCCACGAGATGGCCTGTTCGGGCCAGTGCAGCCCCAGCGCGTTGTCGAAAAATCGGCAGGACACGCCGTCTGCGGTGTCCCTGAAGGGAAAAGAACCGGTGGCCGCTTCAGCACTTTTGGCGGCGGGAGTTTCCGCCAACGGTGGCGTGAGAGCCGCCGTGGTGGCTCTTTCAGCAGCCGCGGCGGTCAGTGGCGCCAGCGATGCCAGCAGCACACAAACGATCCGTTGCACGGCCCGGATGATGCGCCCCAGCTTCGCACCGGTTGATGCCAGGCCACGCAGCTTGAACATGACTCGACGCAACGGGTTCATCGGGTTCATTGGCTGGGGTGAACGCAGGCCCGTACCGCCATCGATCTTGGCGGCGCCCGCTCGGGGGTGGACCAGGGGGAGTGGTGCCGGCTGTCAGAGTCGAACTGACGACCTTCCGCTTACAAGGCGGGTGCTCTACCAACTGAGCTAAGCCGGCGGAAAGGCGAATTCTAAAAGACGGGGGGTTGCTGGACTTGTCGGCAGCGTCCAGGCTTCCCCACCACTGCGCATCAGACCCGCTTTACTTCACCCGTTTCAGCGCGGGTCTGGGGCCCGGTGGTGATGCCTTCGGCGGAGGGTTGTGCGGTGGTGTCGGGGGCTCGTCCTGCGGCGGCTTGTCAGCACCACCAGCCGGTGCCAAAGTTGCCGGGGCGCGGGCCTTGGCGGCAGTGGAGGCACCTGGTGTCGCAACGTCAGTGCTGCCGGCCAGGCGCAGCATGCGTGCGGCAGCCGGTGGTGAAGTGGCTGCGGCAGCGGCGTCGCCATCGGCCGCTGCCGGCACCCCCACCGGGCCGCGGTGCCCTTCGGGGGTGGGCACCGGGAAGGCCATGCCCTGGCCGTTTTCTCGCGCGTAGATCGCCACCACGTGGTCCACCGGCACCACGATGTCGCGCGACACCCCGCCAAATCGGGCGCGGAACTCGACCACCTCGTTACCCAGCTTCAGCCCCGACGTGGCCTCGAAGCCCACGTTCAACACAATCTCGTTGTTCTTCACATGCTCCATCGGCACCTGCACGGTTTCGTCCACGTGCACGGCGATGTACGGTGTGAAGCCGTTGTCGGTGCACCAGTCGTGCAACGCCCGCAGCAGGTAAGGCCGCGTGGACGTGCCCTGGTTGTCGGTGCTGATGCTCATGCTGGGCCGCCCGCAGCGCTTACTTGCGCATCACCTTTTCTGAAGGGGTCAGCGCTTCGATGTAGGCGGGGCGCGAGAAGATGCGCTCGGCGTACTTCAGCAGCGGCACGGCGTTCTTCGACAGGTCGATGCCGTAGTAGTCCAGACGCCACAGCAGCGGGGCGATGGCCACGTCCAGCATGCTGAAGTCGTCGCCGAGCATGTACTTGTTCTTCAGGAAGATCGGTGCCAGCTGCGTCAGGCGGTCGCGGATCACTTCGCGGGCCTTCTCCAGCTGCTTTTCGGTGGCCTTGACGCCCCGGCCTTCCAGCAGGTTCACGTTTGCGAACAGTTCTTTCTCGAAGTTGAAAAGGAACAGGCGCACGCGTGCACGCGCCACCGGGTCACCGGGCATCAGCTGCGGGTGCGGAAAGCGTTCGTCGATGTATTCATTGATGATGTGGCTCTCGTACAGGATGAGGTCGCGCTCCACCAGGATGGGCACCTCGTTGTACGGGTTCATCACCGCAATGTCTTCGGGCTTGGCAAAGATGTCGACGTCGCGAATCTCGAAGTCCATGCCTTTCTCGAACAGCACAAAGCGGCAGCGGTGCGAATAGGGGCAGGTGGTTCCGGAGTACAGCACCATCATGGCGTGTGGCCTTTCTTTGTCATTTCAATCAAGCCGGCTCGGCTGGGGGCACGGGGCCCCACAAGAAGCAAAAAACGCAGTGGGGGCCAGCTGCTCCCACTGCGCTGACGGCCAGAGCCCATGCTCCGGCCCAGGAAGAAAGACTACTTGATGTCCTTCCAGAACGACGCATTCAGCCGCCAGGCGATGACGGTGAACACCGACAGGAACATCAACACCCAGACGCCCAGGCGCTTGCGGTCGCTCTGATTGGGCTCGGCCATCCATTGCAGGAAAGCCACCAGATCGGCCATGGCCAGGTTGTAGTCGGCGGCAGACATCGTGCCGGGCGTGATCTGCTCGAAACCCTTGAAGACGTTGACCGTCTTGGCGGCGTCATGGGGGTCTTTTTCGTTGGCAAACACCGCGCGCCGCTGGCCCTGCATTTCCCACAGCACATGGGGCATGCCCACGTTGGGGAAGGCCAGGTTGTTCCAGCCCGTGGGCTTGGTCTCGTCGCGGTAGTACGAGCGCAGGTAGGTGTACAGGTAATCAGCGCCTGAACCCTTGGCGCCGTCGGCACGCGAGCGGGCCACCAGTGACAGGTCTGGGGGGACCTTGCCGAACCAGTCCTTCGCGTCCTTCGAGTCCAGCGACGTCTTCATCGTTTCGCCGACCTTGGCGCCCGTGAAG
>JAYSXE010000179.1:0-7227 GCA_043717565.1 Burkholderiales bacterium
TGGCCGACATCGGCGGCTACAGCCTGAACTACCACAAGCACATCCACTGCGGCGAGGGCGGCGTGCTCGTCACCAACGACGAACGTTATGCGCGCCGGCTGGCGCTGATCCGCAACCACGCCGAAGCGGTGGTGCAAAGCGAAGACCCGGCCGAGCTGAGCAACCTGCTGGGCCACAACTTCCGCCTCGGCGAGATTGAAGCCGCCATCGCCGCGGTGCAACTGCCGCAGCTGGCAGCGCGCGTGAGGGTGCGCCAGCAGGCAGCGGCGCTGCTGAATGCCGGCCTGGCGGGCCTGCCCGGGCTGGCCACGCCAGCCGGGTTGTCGGGCAACACCCACGCGTACTACATCTACGGCCTGCAGCTCGACACCGTGCGTCTGGGCCTGGCGCGCGAAACGCTGCTGCAGGCGCTGCGCGCCGAAGGCGTGCCCGGCGTGGTGGGCAGCTACCAGAACCTGCACCTGCTGCCGCTGTTCAGGCACCGCATCGCTTACGGCACGGGGGGTTTTCCCTGGAAGGGCAGCCCGCAAGGCGACAGCGCCGTCACCTACGGCCCGGGCCTGTGCCCTGTGGCCGAAGACCTGCACACACGCAGCTTCTTCGGCCTGGCCATGGGCCAGTTTGCGCACGGCCCGCAAGAGGTGGCGCAAATCGTGGCGGCGTTCAAGAAGGTGTGGGCGCAGTTGCCCGCTTTGCGCGCTGCAGCCGGTACCGCCGCGCCGCAGGCGCAGGCTGCTTCAGGCCCGGCGGCTGCACGGCAGGCCACGGCGCAGGCAGTCTGAGGACGCGTCTGCGTCACGCAAACACGCCCACGGCTCATACCCGCCCCTTTGTTCTGACCATGCCCATGCCCCCCCTGCAAGGCGCCCGACTGCTGTTGCGCCCCATGCGCAGCAGCGACATCACCCCGCAGCATGTGGGCTGGTTGAACGACCCCGAGGTGGTGCGCTACAGCAACCAGCGTTTCGTGCAGCACACGCTGGAAAGCAGCCTGCGCTACCTGGCCGGTTTCGAACGCAGCGGCAACCTGTACCTGAGCGCGCGGCTGCGCGCCACCGACCAGGCGCTGGGCGCGCTCACGGCCTATTGCAACCCGCACCACGGCACGGCCGACATCGGCATCCTGATGGGTGAACGCAGCCTGTGGGGCCAAGGTTTTGGCCTGGAAGCCTTCACGCTGCTGGCCGACGCGTTGGCCGCACAGCCCGGCATGCGCAAGCTCACCTGCGGCATGCTGGCCAGCAACCAGGGCATGTTGACGCTGGCGCAGCGCGCTGGCTTTGCCCGCGAAGCGGTGCGCACCGGCCATGAACTTGTCAACGGCGTGCCCACCGACCTGGTGCATTTCGCCCGTTTCTGCTGAAGCGCTGGCCCGATGTTGCGCAACCCCGACCTGCCGCACGCCGTGGCCGTGGTGTGCCACGACGCCGGCGCCTGCAACGTCATCCTGCCCTGGCTGCAGCAGCCCGGCCTGCACGTGCGCGCGGTGATGCAGGGCCCTGCGCTGGCGCTGTGGCGCGCGCGTTGTGGTGATGCGCTGCTGTGCAACAGCATCGAAGCGGCTGTGGCAGGCGTGCAACTGGTGCTGACCGGCACCGGCTGGGCCAGCACGCTGGAGCACGACGCGCGGGTGCTGGCAGGGCAGTTGAAGTTGCGCAGCGCCGCGGTCATCGACCACTGGGTGAACTACCCCGAGCGTTTCAGCTTTCAGGGCCGGCAACAGTGGCCTGACGAGTTCTGGCTGACCGACGAACTGGCGGTCACGCTGGCCTGCAAACACTTTCCGCCCCACCGCCTGCGCTGCTACGCCAACCGCTACCTGCAGGAACAGGCGCAGGCCATCAGGCCGCCGCCGCCGGCGGGGCAGGGCGACGTGCTGCTGGTGATGGAGCCCATGCGCAGCGACTGGGGCCGCGGCGTGGCGGGTGAGTGGCAGGCGCTGGACCACTTCATGCAGCACCGCGCCCGCGCCGGGGTGCCGCCGCACACACGGCTGCGCCTGCGGCCGCACCCTTCAGACCCGGCCGGCAAGTACGACCGCTGGATCGCCAGCCACCCGGGCGTGGAACTTGACCGGCAGGCCAGCCTGGCGCTGGCGATGAACGGCGCGCGCTGGGTGGTGGGCTGCGAGTCGTTTGCACTGGTCGTGGCGCTGGCCGCAGGCCGCGAGGTGTGGAGCAGCCTGCCGCCCTGGGCGCCGCCGTGCCGGCTGCCGCACGCGGGCGTGCGCCGGCTGGGTTCGCCTGCTGGTATGCAAGACGACCGGCAGGCCGGCACGCTGGCACCTGTGGCACGCTGATCTGCGGCGACACTTCCGGCCGGGCACTGCAGGCCGACGCGCCCACGCTATCAGGCGTCGGAAATACCCGCATGCATCCGGGAGTGGCGCGACCGCGTAAGCTCTGTCGATGGATGCATTGCACAAGCTCGGCCCAGGTGGCAAGCGGCGCGGACTGGTGCTGTCCCTGCTGGGGGGCGTGGCGGCAGCGCTGGCGCTGACGGCCTGCGCGCCCACGGCAGCGCTGAACGCCCTGGCGCCCAACAGCACGCACACGCGTTTCCCGGACTTGCCCTTCGGTCCGTTGCCGCGCCAGAAGCTGGACGTCTACCGCCCCAACGGCACTGCACCTGCGGGTGGCTGGCCGGTGGTGGTGTTCTTCTACGGCGGCTCGTGGAACAGCGGTGAAAGAGCGCAATACGCCTTCGTGGGCGAAGCGCTGGCGTCGCGCGGCGTGCTGGCCCTGGTGGCCGACTACCGCCTGTACCCCGAGGTGCGCTACCCGGCCTTCCTGGCCGACAGCGCGCTGGCGCTGGCCTTCGGACTGGAGCGCGCTGCCACCTGGGGTGGCAACCCCGCACGCGTGCATGCCATGGGCCACAGCGCCGGCGCCTACAACGCCGCCATGTTGGCGCTGGACGAGCGCTGGCTGGGCCCCACTGGCCATAAGCCCGCTGAACTGGCCGGCTTCATTGGCCTGGCCGGCCCCTACGAATTCCTGCCCATGACCAACGTGGCCGCGCAGCCGGTGTTCTTTCACCCGAACTACCCTGCCGGCACGCAGCCCGTTGACCATGTGGCCCGCGGCGCCGGCCGGCCCGCGCCACCGCGCACGTTCCTGGGTGTGGCCACCAGCGACAGCCTGGTCGACCCCCAACGCAACAGCGAAGCGCTGGCCGCACGGCTGCAGGCCGTGGGCACGGCTGTCACGCTGCGCCGTTATGAACGCGTGAACCACCTGACGCTGATCGGTGCCTTCGGGCAGCCATTGCGCTGGCTGGCACCGGTGCTGGACGACGTGGCTGCCTTCATCAGCAGCGGCTGAAGCGAACCTCGGGGGGGGGGCGGCCGTGGCCTTGCTTACACTGGGGCCTTCCATGGCCACAGCGCGAGGAACCCCGGTGACGACTTTCCAGCAGCCCAGCGCGGGCGCAGACGCCTGATGGCCGCCGACGCCGCGCTGCACCGCATCGTCATTGTGGGCGGTGGTGCCGGTGGGCTGGAACTGGCCACCAACCTGGGCCGCACGCTGGGCAAACGTGGCTTGGCGCATGTGACGCTGATCGAGAAGGCGCGCTCGCACTTCTGGAAGCCGCACCTGCACGAAATTGCCGCCGGCAGCATCGACGTGCATGTGCATGCCACCGACTACCTGGCGCAAAGCCACTGGCACGGCTTCCGCTACCGCGTGGGCGAGATGGTGGGCCTGGACCGCGAGCGCAAGCTGGTGCACGTGGGGCCGGTGGTTGACGAAGATGGCACTGCCGTGACCCCGGCCTACACCCGCGCCTACGACACGCTGGTGATGGCGGTGGGCAGCCGCACCAACGACTTCGGCACGCCGGGCGTGGCCGAACATGCCATTGCGCTGGAAACGCCGGAAGACGCACAGCGTTTTCACCGTCGGTTGGTCAACGCCTGCTTGCGTGCCCACATGCAGAGCGAGCCGCTGGGCCCGCGGCAGCTGCAGGTGGCCATCATCGGCGCCGGAGCCACGGGCGTGGAACTGGCCGCTGAACTGCACAAGGCCACGCGCACGCTGGTGTCGTACAACCTGGAACGCATCGACCCTGAACGCGACGTCCGCATCCACCTGATCGAAGCCGGCCCGCGCATCTTGCCGGCGCTGCCCGAGCGCATAGCCGAGTCGGCCACCACGCTGCTGCGCGGGCTGAACGTGCAGGTGCGCACCAGCTCACGCGTCACCGCCGTGCAGGCCGAAGGCGTGCAGCTGGCCGGCGGCGAACTGTTGCCAGCGGAACTGGTGGTGTGGGCCGCGGGCGTGAAGGCGCCCGACTTCCTGCGCGACCTGGCGGGGCTGGAAAGCAACCGCATCAACCAGCTGGTGGTGCTGCCCACGCTGCAGAGCACACGTGACGAATCGGTGTTTGCCATTGGCGATTGCGCCGCCGCCCCGTGGCTGGGCCAAGCGGGTGTGACCGTGCCGCCGCGTGCGCAGGCGGCTCACCAGCAGGCCGCGCACCTGGTGGCGCAGCTGAAGCGGCGCATCAACGGCCAGCCGCTGCAGCCCTGGCGTTACCGCGACTTCGGCTCGCTGGTGTCGCTGGGCGAGTACTCCACGGTGGGCAACCTGATGGGTGCGCTGGTGGGCGGCAACCTGTGGGTTGAAGGCCTGTTCGCGCGCACCATGTATCTGTCGCTGTACAAGATGCACCAGGTGGCGCTGCACGGCTGGTGGAAAACGGCGCTGGGCTCGGCATCTCGGCTGCTGACGCGCAGCACCGAGCCGCGCGTGAAGCTGCACTGAAAGGCGCTGGTGCGGGTGGCCTTGCGGGGCCTTTCGGTGGCCTTTCAGTGGCCCTTCGGTGACCTTTCAGTGGCCCCGCGGCCGGCTCAGGCCACCTTCTGAACCGGCGCCAGGAACCGTTGCCGTGTGGCGGCGAAGGCGCTCATGTATTCAGGCCAGCCGGTGTCGCGGTAGGCGCGTTTCAGCGCGTCGCTGACGAAGGCATCTTGCGGGTGGTCGCGGAAGCGCGACACCGACCAGCCCATGCCGAAGGGGTCGTAAGGCGCGCTGCGCCATTGCGGCTGCGTGGTCAGCAGCAGCGACACCGCACGTTCCTGCAGGAACACCTTGCGCTGCACGCCCGCGCCACCCGGCCCCGGGTAGGTGGTGGCTTGCGTCAGCGCCTGCTGCAGCGGTGAAGGCGGTGCTTCGCAGGCCGCCCACAGCGCTTCGTTCAAGGCCAGCCATTCGCGCCAGAAGGCCGGGCGTGCCACGAAGTAGTTGGAAAAGCACACCTGCCGCGTGTCCATCACCAGTTGCCGCAGCGGCGCGCTGCGGCCGATGCTGTCCAGAAACTGGCTGTAGGCGTCGATCAAGCCGGGGTCGAAGGTCTCGCCCTGTTCGAACACGTTCAGGAAGAACGCGCCCATGTCGGGTTGCGGTGAAAACAGCAGTACGTCGGCGTTGTGCGCATGCTGGCGCACGAAGGCGCACACCTGCTCGTGGCCCAGGCCCGTCTTGGCGCTGAACTTGGGCGAGAAGTAGCCATAGAAGGCGCTCTCGTCCCAGCTGCCGCTGTCCCGCGCCTTCAGCAGGGCCTGGCGCAGTGGGGCGTATTCGAACCAGTCGGGCCTCGGGTTGGCGCGGTTGTCCAACACCTGCCAGGGTGTCTGCACCTGCTGAAAGGTGTCTTCGGAATAGGCGATCTGGTGCAGGTGCACCGCGGGCTGGGCATGCATGCGGTTCAGGCGCACGCACGGCGGCGGCGCAGGTGCCGGTTTGAGGCCTTCAGTCTAGGTGGCGCAGGGCCGCGCCAAAGGCCTGAACAGCATGGTCAACACCGCGTTGGTGTGACGTCAGAAAGGGCGGTTTGCAGAGCCGCTGCGGCCGGGCTGCTGCAGCGGCCGCCGCGGCGCTTCAAGGCCGGTCGGTCCAGCGCTGCAGCGACACCACTTCGGGCCAGTACACCACGAGCACCCAGCCGGTGGGCGACACCACGTGCGCAAAGTCCTTCGACGCCGAGTCCTTGTTGCGGTAGGCCGTGTAGGCCGCCAGCATGTTGGCAAACACTGTTTCACTGGCTGCGTCGATCACCAGGTCTTGCGGCGCTGCCTGCCGGTAGCTGATGCGCAGGTGGTGCTTCAGCGGGCGCGGGCCGCTGACCACTTCGCCGGTGACGTTGACGCTGTCGTTCACGCGCCGGGCGTCGGGGGTTTGTGCGCTGGCCAGCGTGGCGGCCAGAGCCAGGGGCAGAGCGGCTGCCAGCAGGCGACCAGGTTTCATGGGTTTGTCACACCGTGGTTGGAGCCCGGAGTCTAGGGGCGCTGCGGCGCGGCCGAACCCGCCGTCGGAACGGCCCCGGCAGGCGCGGCCGGGTTCATGCGCCGTTCGATTTCGCCACCGCAGACGGTGGCGTTGCGCGCGTATTCCTGCGGGCTGTCGAACAGCGCCTGGGCCTGCAGCAGGCGGTCCAGTTCGAGCCGGGTCCAGGCCAGCACGGACGCTGCAGAAACGCCTTTGTCCCAGGGGTAATGCAGGTCGCGGAACTGCGCGGCGATGTCGCGGTACAGACGCACGTGCGTGAGTTCGTGGTTCATCACACGGGCGTAGGCGCAGCTGTCGGGTGGGAATTCCTTGGCCACGCGCAGCACCGGCTTGACGAATTCAAGGCGCACCACCAGGCCGGCGCAGGCTTGCTGCGGCACCACGGTCAGCTTGGTCTGCACCACCACGTGGCCCAGTTGCGTGCCGGCGCCGCCGGCCGCGCCCCCGAGTTTGGTGATCTCGGCCGCGGTCTTGCTGGTGTCCAGTTCCGGCTCGGGAAACCAGCCAGCGCCAAAGCGCACCGGCTTGTCGCAGGGCGCCGCGCTCGTGGCACTGGCGGCGTTGGCGGCGCTGGCGTTCAGGCCCCACAGGCAGAAGGCCAGGGCCAGCAGCGGTCTTGCAGTGGGGTTGGGCACGCGCGGCATTCTGCGTGGCGTCCGGGGCGCGTGCATGCGGTGCTGGCGCCTCTGCCTCGATCGGAACGCCTGCACGTGCGTTTTGCACGGTCGTCCCGCACGGCTGCGCGCTGCGGCTGACTGGTGGCTTTCGAACGCAGTTGCCAGTCAAGCCCTGCAGGCCTGCGCAGAACCCCACAGACGCCAGTCAGCGGGCGTGGGCGGCTTAGTCTTACTGTGTCACAAGAGAAGTTTCGCGCTTGCTCTGCCGCAGCAGGGGCACTGCCCGAGTCGCGCGATCAGTTCGTAGCTGAGGCTATGGC
>JAYSXE010000180.1:0-18149 GCA_043717565.1 Burkholderiales bacterium
GCCGTGATCTGGGACGAACAGCTGCGCGATGGCCGTCCGGCCGATGTCGTGCGCTTTCGTCGTCAGCTCGTCTCTCGGCGGCTGAGCCTGCCGCCGAACCGCATCCCCGACGACGCGGCCGCGCTGGCCGACATCATCGAGCGCTACGCCGGCCAACGCAGTGGCCGCCTGCATGAACTGAGCTTTCCCAAGCCGACATAGGACCCGACCAAGCCCGGTGACCGCAGCATGCTCGACGCCGCGAACCCCTTCGGCGGCCATCGCCCTGGCACGAATCTGCTCGACTTCATTACCAGCCTGGTCATCACCGTCGAAGCCGACAGTCCGCTCAACGCCACACCCTAAGCCGGGGCGGCGCCGTGCGCCTGCCGGTCGGGTGATGGGCAACACCCTGTGGCCGGCCCAAAGGATGAGGGCGCACGAAGAATTCCAATTTGACGGCGACTTCCGACTGCCGATTCAATCAGAGGACAGTTGGCGCCGCTCGGCATTGCGGGAGGGGTTTGATACGCTCAAAAATGCGCGTTCGCCGAGTTTTCACACGATCTCATCTTCAACCGTAATTCAAACATCAGCTGGCAGAAATACAGCGTTCGCCGATGTTGGCCATCCGGCTGCAACGGCGTCGGCGGCGTCATGGCGGCCGATCAGCGTGCTGCGCTGCGCGAAGGCCTTGAGGTGGGCCGCGTGGTCGAGCACCGGTGAATCGGCAAGCATCCAGCCGAAGGATCGGCGCACGCCTTCATCACCCTGGTGCGTCGAACGGGCGTGCAAGACCTTGCCGCGCCGCCTGGCAACAGAGACCGCATGGTGAAGTCGTTGAGGCTCGTTGACATTCCGGCCACGTCATCAACGACGATCGTAAGTCTTGGATTTATGACCATTTTCTGACCGAACCCTCACTCCCACTCGATGGTGGCCGGCGGCTTGCTGCTGACGTCGTAGGTGACGCGGTTGATGCCACGCACCTCGTTGATGATGCGTGACGACACCTTCTTCAGCAGCGCATAGGGCAGCTCGGCCCAGTCGGCAGTCATGAAGTCGCTGGTCTGCACGGCGCGCAACGCCACCACGTTTTCGTAGGTGCGGCCGTCGCCCATCACGCCCACGCTCTTCACCGGGATGAAGACGACAAAGGCCTGGCTCGTCAGGTCGTACCAGCTCTTTCCGGTGGCCGCGTCGACCATGGCGCGCAGCTCTTCGATGAAGATGGCGTCGGCGCGCTGCAGCAGCGCGGTGTATTCGGGCTTCACTTCGCCCAGGATGCGCACGCCCAGGCCCGGCCCGGGGAACGGGTGTCGGTAGACCATGTCGCGCGGCAGGCCCAGGGCCACGCCCAGTTCACGCACCTCGTCCTTGAACAACTCGCGCAGCGGCTCCAGCAGCTTCAAGCCCAGCGTGGCGGGCAGGCCGCCCACGTTGTGGTGGCTCTTGATGGTGGCCTTCTTCGTGTGCGTGCCGCCGCTTTCCACCACGTCGGGGTAGATGGTGCCCTGCGCCAGCCAGCGGGCCCCGTTGTTGCCCTGGCCCTTGAGCTTGTGGGCCTCGGCCTGGAAAACCTCGACGAATTCGCGGCCGATGATCTTGCGCTTCTGCTCGGGGTCGGTCACGCCCTTCAGGTGGCCCAGGAACTGGTCGGCCGCATTCACGTGCACCACCTTGGCGTGCAAACGGCCGGCAAACATGTCCATCACCATCTGGCCTTCGTTCAGCCGCAGCAGGCCGTGGTCAACAAACACGCAGGTCAGCTGGTCGCCAATGGCACGGTGGATGAGCGCCGCGGCCACGCTGCTGTCCACGCCGCCCGACAGGCCGAGGATGACTTCTTCGTCGCCCACCTGCGCCTTGATGCGGGCGACCGCTTCGTCAACGTAGTGGCCCATGACCCAGTCGCCCTTGCAGCCGGCGATGTCGCGCACGAAGCGCGTCAATAAGACCATGCCCTGCAGCGTGTGCGTGACCTCGGGGTGGAACTGCACGGCGTAGTAGCCGCGCGCTTCGTCGGCCATGCCGGCAATGGCGCAGCTGGGTGTGCTGGCCATCAACTTGAAGCCCGGCGGCAGCGTGGTGACTTTGTCGCCGTGGCTCATCCACACCTTCAGCATGCCGTGGCCTTCGGGCGTGGCGAAGTCCTGGATGCCTTTCAGCAGCGCGGTGTGGCCATGGGCGCGTACCTCGGCGTAGCCGAATTCGCGGTCGTCGCTCCACTCCACCTTGCCGCCCAGCTGCGTGGCCATGGTCTGCATGCCGTAGCAGATGCCCAGCACCGGCACGCCAGCGTCCCACACCGCCTGCGGCGCGCGCAGCTGGTGGTCTTCGTAGGTGCTGGCATGGCTGCCGCTGAGGATGATGCCCTTGGCGCCGAAGCTGCGAACGAAGTCGTCCGACACGTCACTGGGGTGGATCTCGCAGTACACCTGGGCCTCGCGCACGCGCCGCGCAATGAGCTGGGTGACTTGCGAGCCGAAGTCGAGAATCAGGATCTTGTCGTGCATCGTGTCGGCTGCTGCGGTCAGGTTTGAACGGATGTGGCGGGGATGGGCGGCGCGGCCTTGCGACGCGCCATGGCGCGGAAATGCAGCGCGGCCAGTACCAGCGCCACGGCCTGCAGCACCGCGCAGAAGAACATCGGTGCACCGACGCGCCAGTCGGTGGGCGGCAGGTGGGCCACGGTGGCCATCAGGGGGGCGGCCAGGGCGGGCGCCACCACCGCCGTCAGGCTGGTCAGCCCACCCACGGCTCCCAACGTCTGGCCCTGGGTGCGTTCGTCTGCCGCGGCAGAAACCAGGCCCTGCAGCGAAGCGGCCACCGCAGCACCCAGCAGGTTGGCCACGATGACGGCGTACATCATCCAGCCTTCAGTCGCCAGGCCCCAGGCCGTGAAAGCCAGCGTTGACGACACCAGCCCCGCCACCGCCAGCCGCTGTGCCCCCAGCCGCTTCAGCAATCGGCCCAGCAGCACGCCCTGCACCAAGGCCGACACCAGCCCCACGGCAAACAGCGACCAGCCGTTTTCGGTGGGGCCCCAGCCGAACCTGAAGCTGCCGTACAGCACCCACACGGTGTACAGCGAAAACTGCGCCAGGCCGGTGAAGGCCAGCACGCCCACCAGCAGGCCCACGCCCTTCAGCGCGGCCAGCTCGCGCAGCGATGTCAGCGGGTTGGCACGCCGCCAGTCAAAGGTGCGCCGCTGTGCCGGCGCCAGCGACTCGGGCAGCACGAAAAAACCATAAGCCAGGTTCGCCAGCGCCAGCACGCCCGCGACAAAAAACGGCAACTGCAGGTGAATGCCGCCGAGCACGCCGCCGAGCACGGGCCCCAGGATGAAACCGATGCCGAACATGGCACCCAGCATGCCGAAACGCTTGGCGCGGTCTTGCGGCGCGGTGATGTCGGCCACATAGGCGTTGGCCACCGCCGCGTTGGCCTGCATGGCCCCACCCACGATGCGCGAGGCCACCAGCATCCACATCGCGGTGGCCAGCGCGGTGGTGAAAAAATTCAGCGCCAGGCCACAGAAGCCCAGCAGCAGCAGCGGCCGGCGGCCGTAGCGGTCAGACAAAGCGCCCAGCACCGGCGCGGCCAAAAATTGCGACACTGCATAGGCCACCGACGTGATGCCGTACCAGTAGGCCTGGGCGCCCGGGTCGCCGGTGAACTGCCCCACCAGCGCGGGCAACACAGGCACGATGATGCCCACGGCAAGCATGTCGATCAGCACCACCAGCATGATGAAGCGCATGGCCGCGGCCCGCCCGGTGGGGCTGGGTGCAGCAGGCATTGAAAAGGGTGTAGCGGGGCCGGAACTCAAGAAACGCTCATTCCATGCGGTAGTTGGGCGCTTCTTTGGTGATCTGCACGTCGTGCACGTGGCTTTCGCGCATGCCTGCGGAACTGATTTCCACGAACTCGGCGCGCTCCTGCATGTCGGCAATGCTGGCGCAGCCGCAATAGTGCATGGAAGCCTTCAGGCCCCCGGCCATCTGGAAGATGACGGCCACCACCGAGCCCTTGTAGGGCACCTGGCCCTCGATGCCTTCGGGCACCAGCTTGGTGGTGTTGGGGTTGTTGGCGCTGCTTTCCTGGAAGTAGCGGTCGGCAGAGCCTTGCTGCATGGCGCCGATCGACCCCATGCCGCGGTAGCTCTTGTAGGTGCGACCCTGGTACAGGATGGTCTCGCCCGGCGCCTCTTCGGTGCCAGCGAAGGCGCCGCCCATCATCACGCTGTCGGCGCCCGCGGCAATGGCCTTGGCCAAGTCGCCCGAGAAACGCACGCCGCCGTCGGCGATCACGGGCACGCCGCTGCCCTTCAGCGCGCGGGCCACCTGGTCGATGGCGAAGATTTGCGGCACACCCACGCCCGTGACGATGCGCGTGGTGCAGATGCTGCCCGGGCCGATGCCCACCTTCACCGCGTCGGCGCCCGCGTCGGCCAGTGCCAATGCGGCTGCGGCCGTGGCGATGTTGCCGCCGATCACGTCGACCTGCGGGAAGTGCTTCTTCACCCAGCGTACACGCTCCACCACGCCCGCCGAATGGCCGTGCGCGGTGTCGACCACCAGCACGTCCACGCCAGCACGCACCAGCAGTTCCACCCGCTCTTCGGTGCCGTCGCCCACGCCCACTGCAGCGCCCACGCGCAGCTTGCCCTGCGCGTCGCGCGCGGCGTTGGGAAAGCTGGTCTGCTTGGTGATGTCTTTCACCGTCATCAGGCCGCGCAACTCAAAGGCGTCGTTCACCACCACCACACGTTCCAGCTTGTGGCGGTGCATCAGCGCCTTGCCGTCTTCGATGGAAGCGCCTTCCTTCACGAACACCAGGCGTTCGCGCGGCGTCATGATGTCGCGCACCGGGGCGTCAAGACGGGTTTCAAACCGCAGGTCGCGGCCGGTGATGATGCCCACCACCTTGCCACCGTCCACCACCGGGAAGCCCGAGATGCCGTGTTGGCGGCTGAGCGCGATGACATCCCGCACCGGCACGCCGGATGAGACGGTGATGGGGTCGCGCAGCACACCCGATTCATAGCGCTTCACACGCGCCACTTCACGCGCCTGCTGTTGCGCCGACAAATTCTTGTGCACGATGCCGATGCCACCTTCCTGCGCCAGCGCAATGGCCAGGCGGGCTTCGGTGACGGTGTCCATGGCTGCAGACACCAGCGGCAGGTTCAGGGCGATGTTGCGCGACAGTCTCGTCGCCAGGCTGGTGTCGCGGGGCAACACCTGGGAATAGGCCGGCACCAACAACACATCGTCGAAGGTGAGCGCTTTGCCGAGTAGGCGCATGAGACGGGGCTCCAAACGCAAAAGCAGATTATAGAGATGCAGCGCGGCGGCCAGTCGGGGCACTACACTGTGCGCATGCTCCACTTGTGTTCAGCATCCAAGGCGTTGACGGTTGCGGCTGTGCTGTCGCTGGCACTGGTTTCCGGGCCTGCCGCCGCGCAGTGGATGTGGCGGGGCACCGACGGCCGCGTGAACGCCAGCGACCGCCCGCCGCCGCCAGGGGTGGCCGACAAGGACATCATCAGGCGCCCCGCCGTCGACACCCGCAAGGCGGTGATCGGCAAGAGCGAAAAGGCAGCGCAGCCCGCCGACGCAGCCAGCGCCGGGGCCGCCTCGGCGTCAGCCCCGGCCCGCGCGGCATCTGCCCCAGCCACTGCGCTGGAAAGGGAAGCGCTGGCGCGCAAGCAGGCGGCTGAAAAAGACAAAGCCGACAAGGCCAAGGCTGACGAAGACCGCCTGGCGGCGCAACGCGCCAACAACTGCAAGAGCGCCCGCAGCCAAGTGGCCAGCCTGGAGAGCGGACTTCGCGTGGTGCGCACCAACGAAAAGGGCGAGCGCGAAGTGCTGGACGACCGCGCCCGCGCCGACGAATTGCGTCGCGCGCGCGACGTGGTGGCCAGCGACTGCCGCTAGTCCGGGCCCTGCCCTGTGGCTGGCGGCTCTGCTACTGGGGCTGCTGGCGCCGCAACGGCAGCAAGGCGCGCCTTGCGGGCCTGCACAGCGGCCTTGTGGCGGCCATAGCGCAGGCGGCGCGCCTCCTTCGGGTCCACCTGCAGCGGGCGGTAGATTTCCACGCGATCGCGTTCGCGCAGCACCGTGTCCAGCGTCTGCATGCGGCCCCAGATGCCGGCCTGCAAACCCTCAGCGGCCAGCGCATGCCGCTGCAGCAGCCCGCTGTGCTGCACGGCCTGTAGAAGCCGTGTGCCCGGGGGCAGCCGCAATGGCACTTCGTCGACCTGGCTCGGCCCGGCGCAGAAGATCACGCACACGTTGATGGTGTCAGCGTCGGCCATACACGTCTTCCGCCCGGCGCACAAAGGCTTCGACAAAGGTGTTGGCCACGCGGTCGAACACCGGGCTGACCACGGCTTCGAGCGCCGTGCTTGAAAACGCGTAGCGCAGGTCGAATTCGATCTTGCAGGCCTGTTCGTCGCTTCCGGGCCGGCCCAGCGGCTTGAAGAGCCACAGCCCTTCCAGCTTCGAGAAAGGGCCGTCAACCAGTTGCACCTGAACCTGCGCGTCAGGGGTGTGGGTGTTGCGGGTGGTGAAGGCGTGGCGCATGCCCTTGAATGCCAGACCCAGACGTGCAGTGACGCTGTGCTCGTCCTGGCTCAGCACCTCGGCGCGGTCGCACCAGGGCAGGAATTCCGGGTACTGCGGAATGCCCACAACCAGGGAATACATCTCGCGCGGCGAATACCAGAGCAGAACCGACTTTTGCACGTGCTTCATACTATGCGGCTCATTGTAGAAGTGCCCGCTGGGCGCTCAGCCCCGGTTCCTTGCCGCCAAATGCAACCTTCTGCCTACATTGCCGAAAACCGGCGCGCCCGCTTCGAATACCACATCGAGGAGCGGTACGAGGCCGGCGTGGTGCTGTCCGGTTGGGAGGTGAAGGCCATCCGCGCCGGCCAGGTGCAGCTGACCGACGGCTACGTTCACATCCGCGACGGCGAGTTGTTTCTGATCGGCTGCCGCATCAATGCACTGCGCTCGGCCAGCACGCACGTCACGCCCGAGGCCGACCGCACCAAGAAGCTGCTGATGCACAAGGCGGAAATCCGCCGCCTGATTGGCAAGGTGGAGCAAAAAGGCTTCACCCTGGTGCCGCTGAACCTGCACTTCAAGGGCGGCACGGTGAAAGCCGAGATTGCGCTGGCCAAGGGCAAGGCCGAGCACGACAAACGCAACACCGAGAAAGAACGCGACTGGAACCGCGAGAAGGGCCGACTGATGCGGCACAAGGTTTCGGGGCCAGGGAAGGACTGAACTGCGCAGCTTCGGATTCGTCAGGCTGGGGTTGACCACTTGACGCGCTGCCTGCGCAGCGGGAGCAGGGTCGCAGGGCGCGCTGTTCCGCTCATGTCATCCTTCGCCAGCCTGGCGGCTGGCGAATTCCTTCTTTACTTCGCTCCACAGCGCGCCCTGCAACCCCGCTCATTCCACCTGCACGGGTTTGCCGACACACTTGCAGCGCGTTTTCAGGCACCCAGGGCGGATTGAAGCGCCTGCTCGAGGTCGGCCTGCAAATCGGCCACCGCCTCCAGCCCGATGCACAGCCGCACCAAGTGGCCTTTCAGCGGCGAGGAATCGCCGCGCATCATCTTCAGGTCGTAAGGCACCGCCAGGCTCATCGGCCCGGCCCACGAAAAACCGATGCCGAACAGTTGCAGCGCATCAACGAAACGGTCCACCTGCGCCTGCGTGTAGTGGGGCTCCAGCAGCACCGAGAAGATGCCCGCAGCCTGCGTGCAGTGCCGCGCCCAGTGTTCGTGGCCGGGTGCACCGGGCAGCGCCGGATGCAGCACGCGCGCCACTTCACGCCGGCCCTGCAACCACAGGGCCAGCTGGCGTGCCGCCTGGTCCTGCGCGACGTAGCGCAAGGACATGGTGGGCAGCGAACGCAGCACCGTTTCCACGTCATTGGCAGCCACGCCCAGGCCCAGGCGCATGTGGGTGCCCTTGATGCGTTCGTGCAGCGCCAGGTCGGTGGTGGTGACGCTGCCCATCAGCACGTCGCCACCGCCGCTGGGGTACTTGGTCAGGGCCTGCATCACCACGTCAATGCCGTACTCGAAACCGCGCAGCGCCAGGCCGGCGCCCCAGGTGTTGTCCAGCGCCGTCAGCACGCCGCGCTCACGCGCCAAGCGGGCCAGTGCGGCCAAGTCGGGGAATTCCATCGTCACCGAACCCGGGGCTTCCAGCCACACCAGCTTGGTGGCGGGGGTGATGGCCGCCGCCAGCGCCGCTGCGTCCATGGGGTCGTACAGCCGGTGCGCAATGCCCCAATGCGCCAGTTCGTTGCGTGCCAGTTCGCGGTTGGGGCCGTACACATTGGAAGGCAGCAGAACTTCGTCGCCCGCTTTCAGCAAGGCCAGGTCCACCAGCGCCACCGCGGCCAGGCCGCTGGGCACCAGCAGGCACTGCCGGCCGCCTTCCAGCGTGGCGATGCGCTCTTCCAGCTGCATCGTGGTGGGCGTGCCGTGCAGACCGTAGGTGTAGCCCTCGCGGCTGCGCCAGTCGCGGCTGCGCATCGTGGCCACGTCCTTGAACAGCACGGTGCTGGCCTTGAAGACGCCGGGCTGCGGCGCTGCAAAACCCGCCGGTGGTTGGTAGGGGTGGTGGATCAGTTCAGTGACCAGGTCACGGGCCATGCCGTCGCTCCTGCAAAGGGTCAGGGGGTCAGAGAGGTCACAGAGGTCAGAAGGGTCAGATGGGAACGGCGACCAGGTCGTGGCCCTCGGCGGCCACCACGCGAGCGCGGGTGAATTCGCCCACCTTCAGCGTCTTGCTGGCTTTCTCGGGGGGCAGCAGGCGCACAGTGCCGTCTATCTCGGGCGCATCGGCATAACTGCGGCCGGTGCCGCCGCGGCGGCCCAGCGCCGGGGCGTGGTCCACCAGCACCTGCATGGTGGCACCCACACGCCGTTGCAGCTTGGCAATGGACACCGCTTCGGCCACCGCCATGAAGCGCGCGCGGCGCTCTTCGCGCACGGCCTGGGGCAGCATGCCCGGCAAGTCGTTGGCCGTGGCGCCTTTCACCGGCGAATAGGCAAAACAGCCGGCGCGGTCGATCTGCGCCTCGCGCAGGAAGTCGAGCAGGGTCTCGAACTCGGCCTCGGTTTCACCCGGAAAGCCAGCGATGAAGGTGCTGCGCACCACGATGTCCGGGCACAGCTCGCGCCAGCGCGCCAGGCGTTCCAGGTTGCGCTCGCCGCTGGCAGGCCGCTTCATGCGCTTCAGCACATCAGGGTGGGCGTGCTGGAAGGGCACGTCCAGGTAGGGCAGCACGCGGCCCTGGGCCATCAACGGCAACACGTCGTCGACGCTGGGGTACGGGTACACATAGTGCAGCCGCACCCAGGCGCCAAAGGGCTCGGCCAGTTGGGCCAAGCGTTCGCACAATTCCAGCAGGCGGGTCTTCACCGGCTGGCCGTCGAAGAAGCCGGTGCGGTATTTCACGTCCACGCCATAGGCACTGGTGTCCTGGCTGACCACCAGCAGTTCCTTCACGCCGTTTTCAAACAGCGCGCGCGCTTCGCCCAGCACGTCACCCACCGGGCGCGACACCAGGTCGCCGCGCATGCTGGGAATGATGCAGAACGTGCAGCGGTGGTTGCAGCCCTCGCTGATCTTCAGGTAGGCGTAGTGGCGCGGCGTGAGCTTGATGCCGGCCGAACCGCGGCTTTCGGGCACCAGGTCGATGAAGGGGTCGTGCGGCTTGGGCACGTGCAGGTGCACCGCGTCCATCACCTCCTGCGTGGCGTGCGGGCCGGTGACGGCCAGCACCTTGGGGTGTATCTGTCGCACCAGGTTGCCGCCGTCGTCGCCGGCCTTGGCACCCAGGCAGCCGGTGACGATGACCTTGCCATTGGCCGCCAGCGCTTCGCCGATGGTGTCCAGGCTTTCCTTGACCGCGTCGTCAATGAAGCCGCAGGTGTTGACGATGACGAGGTCGGCACCGGCGTAGGTCTTGCTGGTTTCGTAACCCTCGGCGCGCAGCTGCGTCAGGATCAGTTCAGAGTCGGTCAGCGCCTTGGGGCAGCCCAGCGACACGAACCCGACCGTGGGGGCCTTGGCTGCTGCCGCGGGCGCGGATGAAGGAATGTCAGTCATCCCCCGATTCTGGGCCATGCCGTCACGCGCTCTGCCGCAGCGGCGCGGCAGGTCTGGGCCGGGCCGGGTACCGGTTACTTCTTGGCGGGCGGGAAGCCGGGCATGCCAGGCATGCCGGGGAACAGCGATCCGGCCTGCTGCATCTGTTCAAACAGCGCCCTGCTTTGTTCCAGGTAACCGCCCATCAGCCCTTGCAGTGCCGTGGGTTGGGCGCCCAGAAAGCGGGTCCAGGCTTCGGGGCTGAGGTGCTTGGGGTCGTACAGGCCTTTGCCCTGCTGCACAAACTGCGCCTGCATCTGCACAAAGGCCTGCAGGTTCTTTTCGATCATCGTGCCCATCACGCTCTGCATGGCATGGCCATAGAAACGGATGATCTTCGACAGCGTTTCGGTGCTGAACATCGGCACGCCGCCCGACTCTTCTTCCAGGATGATCTGCAGCAGGATGCTGCGCGTCAGGTCGTCGGCAGTCTTCGCGTCGAGCACCTCAAAGGCTTCACCGCTCAGCACCATCTGCTTGACATCAGCCAGCGTGATGTAGCTGCTGGTCTGCGTGTCGTACAGGCGCCGGTTGGGGTACTTCTTCAGCACGCGAACGGCCGCGCCGGCCGCCACGCCGGGCGCCGATTCAGCGGCGCCGCCGGCGGCGGCGGCCTTGGAACGTCGGGTGGAGGGCATCGGTGGTTCCTGACAGAAGTTGCGCGATTTTAGAAGCCGCGCCTTGGGGCGCTGCGCCCGGATTTTCCCATGCAGCCCCCGAGGAAGGGGGGGGGTGCTGGCACCAGCCCCTCAGCGCCGCCCCCAGGCCACGAAGTGCGGGTTGCGGTAGCCGGGCTTGCCGTAACGCAGCGGCTGGCCGTCCAGGCACAGCACGTCGCCCCCAGCGGCGCGCAGCACGGCGTGGCCGGCGGCAGTGTCCCATTCCATCGTGGGGCCGAAGCGGGGGTAGACGTCGGCCACGCCTGCGGCCAGCAGACCGAACTTCAGCGAAGAGCCAATGGCCAGCCGGTTGCCCACCGTCAGTGGCGGTTGCACCACCTGCAGCCAAGCGTTCAGCGCAGCTTCGTCGCCATGCGACCGGCTGCACGCCAGCGTTGTGGCTGGCGCCACCAGGGCACGACCTCTGATGGCCTGGCGCTGCCCTTGCGACACGCGCCAGGCGCCCTGCCCGGCCTCGCCCAGGTACAAGTCGTCCAGCACCGGCGCGTACACAAGGCCCAGCACCGGCTCGCCCGCTTCGATGAGCGCCACGTTGACCGTGAATTCGCCGTTGCGGGCCACAAATTCACGCGTGCCGTCCAGCGGGTCCACCAGCCAGAAGCGCGGGCTGGCCGCCGGCGCCTGCCCCATCGCAGCCGCCTCTTCAGCCACCACGGGCGTGTGCGGGTCCAGTGCGTGCAAGGCGGCAGTGATGCAGTCCTCGGCCAACTGGTCGGCCTGCGTCACCGGCGAAGCGTCGGCCTTGTGCTGCACGTCAAACGCCGTGCCGTAGACCTGCATGATCAGTGCACCGGCCTTGCGCACCACGGCCTCCAGCGCGGCCAACGACGGGGTGTGACCAGCCCGCGCCGACGTGTTCATGGCGCTGCTGCCGAACCTGTTGCTGAACCGGGTGCGGCAGCAGGCAGCGCGCCACCCCGCAGCCGCCGCCACAGGCCTGCCAGCAGGCGCCACAACCAGCGCACCATCAGCACGGTCAGCAAGGCTTCCAGCACGGTCAGCACAAAACCAACCAGCGGGCCGAAACGCTGTGTGCGCTGCCGCAACCGGGCCTTGAAACCGTCGCGTGCGTTTTCGATGCTGTCGTAGAAACAGGGAATGACCAGCAGCGTGAGCAGCGTGCTGGTGATGGTGCCGCCGATGATGGACACCGCCATCGGGCGGTAGAACTCGCCGCCCTCGCCCACGCCAGCGGCCACCGGCAGCATGCCCGCGATCAGCGCCAAAGTGGTCATCAGAATCGGGCGCAGCCGCTTGCGGCCCGCCGCCATCAGGGCCTCTTCGCGGTCCACGCCGGCAGCTTCCATCACGCGCGCGGCGTCGAGCAGCAGGATGGCGTTCTTGGCCACCAGGCCCATCAGCATGATCACGCCGATGAAGCTCATCAGGTTCAGCGTGCCACCGGTCAGCAGCAGCGCCAGCACCACACCGATCAGCGACAGCGGCAACGACACCATCACCGGCAGCGGCGCGGTGAGCGAGCCGAACTGCATCACCAGAATCAGATACATCAGCGCAATGCCGCTGAACAGCGCGATGGTCATCTGCCGGAACACCTCTTGCTGGTCGCGTGAAGCGCCGGCCAGTTCCAGGCCATAACCCGGCGGGAAGTCCATCGCCCGCGCCAGTTTCAGGGCGTCGGCCGTCACTTCGCCGGGTGAACGGCCTTGTGCGTTGGCAGCCACCGAAATGGTGCGCCGGCCATTGGAGTGCTGGATCTGGCTGGGGCCCTTGCCCATGGTGACGGTGGCGATCTGCTCCAGCGGCACCATGACGCCGGCACCGCTGACAGACACCGGCAGGCGTTCGATGTTGCCCACGCTCACGCGGTCTTGCGGGCGCAGGCGCACGGCCACGTCGCGCGTTTCGCCGCTGGGGTCCACCCAGTCACCCACTTCAACGCCGGCAAAGGCCACGCGCAGGGCCTGCGCGGCGTCGTTGGCGGAAATGCCCAGCGTGTTGGCCAGACCGCGGTTCAGTTCGATGCGCAGTTCGTCCTGCGGGTCTTGTTCAGACAGGCCCACGTCCACCGCGCCGGGCACCTGGCGCAGCTGCACCATGTAGCGCGACGTGATGTCCAGCAGCAAACGCGAGTCTGGCCCGGTGAAGCGCACCTGCACCGGCTTTTGCGCGCCGTTGCTCAGGTCGTCAAGCACCACGTACTCGGCCCCCACCAGGCGGGCGATCTGGCCTCGCAGCGTCTCCGCCAGCTCAACCGAACTGCGCTGGCGTTCGGTGCTCTTGCCCACGTCCACGTACACCCGCCCGCCACCCGGGTTGACGTAGGCATTGGTGGCCACCGTCTCGGGCATGGTGCGCGCCAGCGCCGCGGCCGCTTCCACCTTCAGCCGCGCATAGTCCAGGCTGCTGCTGGAAGGTGTGCGAACCTCGATGGCCAGCACCCCCACGTCAGACGCTGGCAGGAAGCTGGAACCGCCATAGCGCGCCTGCAGCGCCACGGCACCGGCCAGGCTGGCGGCGGCAAAAAACGCCATCCAGCGACGGTGGTGCAGCGCCCAGGCGATGACCCGGCCGTAGCGGTCGGCCTGGTGGTCGAACCAGACATTGAAGCGTTCCAGCACACGGCTGATGCCGCGCTTGGGCGCCTGGTGGTGCCCCGGCGGGTCGCCCCAGTAGGCCGACAGCATGGGGTCGAGCGTGAAGCTGATGAACAGGCTGACCAGCACCGAAGCCACCACCGTCACGCCGAAAGGCCTGAACCATTCGCCGGACACACCGGGCATGAACGCCACGGGCACGAACACGGCGACGATCGAGAACGTGGTGGCCGCCACAGCCAGGCCGATCTCGGCCGTGCCTTCCAGCGCCGCCGTGCGCCGGTCAGACCCGCGTTCCAGGTGGCGAACGATGTTTTCGCGCACCACGATGGCGTCGTCGATCAGCACGCCAATGGCCAGCGACAGGCCCAGCAGGCTCATGAAGTTCAGCGTGAAGCCGGCCAGCCACACAGCGATGAATGCAGCCACCACCGATGTGGGCAGCGACAGCGCGGTGATGAGCGTCGACCGCCATGAATTCAGGAAGACGTAGACCACCAGCACCGTCAGGCCGGCGCCGAACACCAGCGCGTGGATGACATTGTTCAGGCTGTTGGAAGCGTCCTTGCCGCCGTCCTGCGTCACTTCCAGCCGCGTGCCTTTGGGCAGGCCCTTGTTGACATCTTCCACCAGGCGCCGCACCTCGTTGGCCACAGCCACGGTGCTGGCGTCGCGCGCGCGGGTGATGGCAAGGCCCACGTTGGGGTTGCCGCTGCGGATGGAATAGCCGCTGATGTCGGCAAAGCCGTCTTCCACCGTGGCCACCTGCGACAGGCGAACCAGTTCGTTGCCGCGGCGCTTGATGACCACCTGTTCGAAGTCGGCCGGCGAACCCATGCGGCCCACCAGCCGGATGCTCTGGTCTTCCAGCGCGCCGCGCACCTTGCCCACCGGTGCGGTGGCGTTCTGGCTGCGCAACGCAGCCACCACCTCGGCCACCGAGACGCCCACTTCACGCAGCTTCTGCGCGTTCAGCAGCACGCTGAGTTCGCGCCGCAAGGCGCCGTTGACGTTGACCGTGGACACGCCCGGAACTGCCCTGAAGCGGTCGGCGATCTGGTCTTCCGCCAGGCGTGAAATCTCGGATGCGCGCTGCGTGGTGGACGACAGCGCCAGCTGCATGACGGGCTGCGCCGATGGGTCCAGCCGCTGCAGCACCGGTTCGCGCATCTCGGCCGGCAGCTTGTGGCGAACCGAACCGATGGCGTTGCGCACCTCGTCGGCGGCTTCGATCAGGCTCTTGCCGAAGTTGAAGAACAGCGTCAGCGTCGCCGAGCCTTCGCGTGCGGTGGACTGCACCCGGTCCACGCCCGACAGGCCCTGCAGGGCCTTTTCGATGCGGTTGACCACCTCACGCTCCACCGTTTCCGGGCTGGCGCCCGGGTAGGGAATGGTGATGGTGAGGATGGGCTGCTCGATGTCGGGGAACTGATTGACGCGCAACTTGGACAGCGCCAGCAGGCCCAGCGCCATCAGGCCCAGGATGATGACCAGCATGGCCACTGGCCGCTTGATGCTGAATTCGGACAAAAACATGGCGTACGCCTAACGGCTGGCTGCAGCGGCGGGCGGCACGGCGGCGGCGGGCGGCTTGGCGAATTCCACCAACTGCCCCTCGCGCAGGTTGCTGCCGGGGTTGCGCAGCACGCGGTCGCCGGCCTGCAGCCCACTGAGCACCGGCCATTCGCCGCTGCGGGCGTCGCGCGGGCCCAGCTTCAGGGCCTGGCGCGTGACGTCCCGTGCGCCCACCTTCCAGGCGAACGCAGCCTCGCCAACCCGCACCAGCGCGCTTTCGGGCAGCATCAGCACCGACGCGCCCCCGGTTTCCACCACGCCCTCGGCAAACAGGCCGGCCACGCGCGGCGCGTTGGCCGGGTCGGCAAAAGCCACCTGCACTTCCACCTGCCGCGTGCTGGCGTTGGCCGTGGCGTCCACGCGCAGCACCTTGCCCGCGAAGGTGCTGGCGGGGTGGCCGTTGACGCGGAAGTTCACCGTTTGCCCGGGTTTGACCTCGTGCATGCGGTCGGCGGAGATCTGGCCGTCAAAGCGCAAACTGCCGGGGTCGATGACCTTGGCCAATTCCTTGCCGATGGCTGCCGTGTCGCCCACCGAAACCTTGCGTTCGCTGACCACGCCGGCAAATGGCGCCCGCACTTCAGAACGCCGCAACTGCTGGCGCGCCGTGGCCACGCGGGCACGGCTGGCCACCAGGTCGCTGTTCAGCGCCACACGCCGCTGTTCCGCGTCTTCCAGCGCCTGCACGGAAGCCATGCCCTGGGCCTGCAGCGTGCGCAAGCGGGTGGCGCTGCGCTCGGCCTGTTCAAGCGCCAGCGTGCCGGCGCGCACAGTTTCTTCGGCCGATGTCAGGCTCTCGCGCAGCGCGGTGTCGTCCAGCCGCACCAGCAGTTCACCGGCCTGCACCGGTTCACCGTTGTCCTTCGACACCTGCAGCACCACCGCCGCCAGCTCGGCGCGCAGTTCGGCACGGCGCGCCGGCTGCAGTGCGCCGGTGATCACCGGGCCGGTGACCAGCAATCCCGGCTGCAGGGTGCGCAAGTCGGCGTCGTACAGCAGCAGCGAAGGCAAGGCCTTGCCGGCTGTTGATGCCGCCGATGCCGAAGCCGGTGCAGCAGCCCCTGCGGCACCGGGGGCGGGCCGTTGGCAGCCCGACAGCACGCCCAGCAGAAGTGAGGCGGCACCAGCGGCAGCCAACAGCAGACCACGGCCACGGCGGTGTGGCCCAGCAAGAGGGAACATGAGGCAAGGGGCGGCCAGTTGGCCAAAGATGACGATGCCGCGAGGCTACAACCAGTTGCTCCGCGGCCGAATGACCTTGCGACGAAACGGCATCCAGCGGCGCCAACCAGTGGGGCGGCCTGCAGTTGGCCGAACCCCGCCGCGTCGGGGTGTCAGGTCTCCAGGCTGCGCAAATCCAGTTCAGCCGATGCAGTGGCCATGCGCCCGGACTGGGACGCCACCGACTTGGCCGAACGCGCGCCCAGGTCGGCCTGCAGTTCCACCGGACCCGCCGGGCGGTCGGTGGACAGTGCCGCATAGGCAGCGGCCAAGGCCTCGTCATCGGTGTGCAACTGCACCTCGGGCAGCGACGGTATGGCCGGCAGGCTGTCAATCACACCCGTGGTGCGGTAGGCGTCGGCCTCGGCGTCGGGGTTGATGTGTTCGCGGTCGATGATGGCCACCGCCATCTTGGACCGCAGGTTGGCCAGGCCCACCGGCGACCAGTTGCTGACCAGCCCCTCGAATTGTTCCAGCGCCCGCTGCAGCACATCCAGCGGCACCTTGTGCAACGCGCGCAAGCCTTTCTTGTGCAGCGACTGGCGCACGAAGTCGATGTGCCGCATCGTCTGCCGCGAGCCCGGTTGCTGTTCCAGCAACTCGTCCAGTTCGCACAGCATCAGTTCCACCTCGGCCCGCTCTTTGTCCAGCCGCGCCTGTTCGCGCACGCCCACGGCGGACCGGGCCCCGGTATCACGCGCCTGCAACACCACCTTGATGCCTTCACGCGAACGGCGAAGCGTCAGGTCATGGCTGAAAAAGGCCACCACGGCCCTTTGCAACGGTTGAAGAACTCGAACAAGAACGCGCATGGAGAAAACCGGCACTGAACCGTGCCATCGGTTTCAGGGGTTGAACCTGATTTCGACGCCATCCACAGGCCCTTGACACAGCAGGTGTAATCAGCCGCTACGGGGCGTTGCCGCTGGCAACAGCCGGCCGCTTCAGGCCAGGCAGGTCTTGTTCTTGCCGGTGCGCTTGGCCTCGTACATGGCCGTGTCGGCGCGGCCCAGCGCGTCTTCCAGCGTTTCGCCGGGCTGCCAGGCGGTCACGCCAGCAGAGAAGGTGACGAACACCTCGCGCCCCTCGTGCAGGAACAGCGCCTCGCTCAGGCTGCGCTGCAGCCGCGTCAGCGCCTGCTGCGCGTCGGGCGCGGCCGTGCCGGGGATCAGCACCACAAACTCTTCACCACCAAAACGCGCCAGGTGGTCGGTGGGCCGCAGCCGTGACTGCACCTGGGCGGCCAGGTTCTGCAAGGCCCGGTCGCCGGCCGCGTGGCCCAGCGTGTCGTTCAGCTTCTTGAAATTGTCGATGTCGATCAGCCCCACCGCCAGACCCGAGCCGCCTTCGCGTTGCCAGCGCGCGCACTCGGCTTCAAAGGCCTGCGCGAGGCCCCGCCGGTTGGCCACCTTGGTCAGCGCGTCGGTCGACACTTCGTCGGAAAGGCGGCGCAGTTCGGATTCCAGTTCGCGCACGCGCGATTCCAGCTCGCCGGCGCGCGACTGGTCGGCCTGCAGCCGCGTGCTGGACAGCTGCACCGCGGCCTGCACGGCGCGGCTGTCGGACAGCAGCGACTTCACCACCCCCGCCAGACTTTCCAGCGACGTGGCTGCTTCAATGGCCTGCACATGGCCTGCGGTGGCCAGCTGGAAGCGGCCGGTGTGCTCGCCCAGTTCACCCACTTCGAGCAGCATGTTCTGGATCAGCGTCTTCAGCGCTGCCTGTGCTTCGACGCGCTGGCCACGCACGCCGCGCTGGCGCTGGCGCGCTTCGGCGAGCAGCGCGCTGGCGCTGCGCAGGGCGCGCAGGCTGGGTTCACCGCCTTCGGCACCTTGCAGGCAATCCAGCACGGCAGCGCACTGCCCCTGTACCCAGGTACCGTCTTCCACCATCTCGGACAGGCCGCCGCCCAGTTCACGACACAGGCCGCTGAGCTGTTGCACCAGGTGGTG
>JAYSXE010000019.1:0-4511 GCA_043717565.1 Burkholderiales bacterium
CGCTTGCGCGGCGCGCCAGCGGCGCCGGGGTCGGCCTGCCCGGCATCATCGCCCTGTGCGTCGTCGCCGTCATCTTCGTCATCGCCGGCCTGCACGCCCGTCGCCGCGATGGGCGCCGGTGCTGCGCCTGCGGGCCGGGGCGCGGCAGCGGCTGCGTCACGGTGGTTCTTCGAGGCGGCCTGCGAGGCACGAAGGTCTTGCAGCAGCGCTTCACGTTCTTCGTCACTGCCCAGGTGGAAGTCTTCCCACCAGTCGGCCAAGTCAACGCCGCCAGCATGCGCCAGTTCGCCGCAGTCGGCCCGCAGACGCAGGAAGTCATAACCGGCGCGGAAGCGCGCCTGGCCGGCCAGCGACAGCACCGAGGCCGGCGCACGGCGTTCGAACCGCGGCTGCATCATCCAGATCTCGCGCATGTCGGCGGCCAGCTTGCCGCGGCCGGAGATGTCGCCGATGCGGGCGTCAAACACGGCGTCCACCGCCTGCTGCAGCGCCGGCAACGGCGCCAGGCCCGTGGCGCGCAACGTCGTCCAGCGCTCCTGAACGTCGTGCCACAACAGGCAGGCCAGCATGAAACTGGGCGCCACCGGCCGTCCCTCGGCCACGCGGGTGTCGGTGTCCTGCAGGGCCAGGCGTACAAAAGCGTCGCGCTGCGGGTTCGGCTTGGCGGGTGCCAAGGCCGCCTCCAGCACCGGGAACGGCCCCGGCGTGGCGGCGCCCACCAACCCGAAATGGCGCAGCTGTTCGATGCTGGCCAGCGCGTGACCGGTCTGCAGCAGCTTGATCATCTCGTCGAACAGGCGCGACAGCGGCACATTGGCCAACAACGGCACCATGGCGCGCAACGGTTTTTCGGTGGCGGGGTCAAGCGCGAAGCCGAGCTTGGCCGCGAAGCGCACCACGCGGATGATGCGCACCGGGTCTTCGCGGTAGCGCGTGGGCGGGTCACCGATCATGCGCAGCACGCGCGCACGGGCGTCGGCAATGCCGCCGTGATAGTCCACCACCGTTTGCGACAGCGGTTCGTAGTACAGCGCATTGACCGTGAAGTCGCGCCGCGCCGCATCTTCGATCTGCGGGCCCCATACGTTGTCGCGCAGCACGCGGCCGCTGGCGTCGACCACGTGGGTCCTGTCCACCAGTTGCTGCTTCGAGGTCTTTTCGTTGCCGGGCATCTGCTCGGTCGCCAGGGGGTCCATGTAGGCGCGGAACGTCGACACCTCGATGACCTCGTGCTCGCGCCCACGGCCAAACACCACGTGCACGATGCGAAAGCGCCGGCCGATGATGAAGGCGCGCCTGAACAGGGCTTTCACCTGCTCTGGCGTGGCGTCGGTGGCGACGTCAAAGTCCTTCGGCCGCAGGCCCACCAGCAGGTCGCGCACGGCGCCACCCACCACATAGGCTTCGAAGCCGCCATCGCGCAAGGTTTTCACCACGCGCACGGCGTTGGCGTCCAGCAAGGCGGGGTTGATGCCGTGCTCGGCCGCGGCCACTTCCACACGGGCGCCCAGCGGTATGACGGGTGCGGCAGGTGCCTCTGCAACGGCAGCCGGGGCGTCGCCCTGGCCGAGCAGGCGTTTGATGAATTTCTTGATCATGGGAACAGTTTCAGTTGGGGCCAGCCGCGTTCGAGGGCGATGCTGGCGAGTGCCGGTGTCGGGTTGGTGGCCACGGGGTGGGAGACGCGTTCCAGCAGCGGCAGGT
This sequence comes from Burkholderiales bacterium, assembly GCA_043717565.1. Taxonomy (GTDB): domain Bacteria; phylum Pseudomonadota; class Gammaproteobacteria; order Burkholderiales; family Burkholderiaceae_C; genus Rubrivivax. The sequence goes on from JAYSXE010000019.1 coordinate 1,705, forward strand.
CGTTCGTGGAATCGCTGTAAAAAGTGCTGCGTTGCACCTGTTGCCAGGAAAGGCCCTGAGACTGCAGCCACGCGTCCACCCGCGTGACCTTGCCTTCGCGAAAGGAAGGAACGCCCTGGATGGCACCGGTGACGCGACCGCTGCCGTCGCGCGCCAGTTCGGTGGCAATCAGCTCTTCTACGCCCAGCGCATGGACGATGGGGCGGGTGACGAATTCGTTGGTGGCCGTCACCACCACCACGCGGTCGCCGGCCAGCACGTGGCGGCGAACCAGGGCGCGGGCGGAATCGGTCAGCAGCGGCAGCACCCATTCGGCCATGAAGGTTTCTGACGCCGATGCAATGTCGGCAGCGCTGCGGTTGCGCCACGGCGCGGTGGCGAATTCGATGTAGGCCCGCATGTCGAGACGGCCTGCCTGGTAGTCGGCATAAAAAGCGTCGTTGCCGCGTTTGAAGGCAGCGCCGTCGGCCCAGCCCAGGGCCACCATGAACTCGCCAAACAGGTGGTCGGAATCCTGCGGCAGCAGCGTGCCGTCCAGGTCAAAAAGCGTCAGGTTCATCGGTGCGGCGCGGGTGGTCAGGCTGCATGCGTTATCAGGTCGCGCACCAGGGGCACGGTCAGCCTGCGCTGCGTGGCGATGCCATGGTTGTCCAGGTCGGCCAACAACTGCATCAGCGTGCCCAGGTCGCGCGGGAAGCGACTGAGCAAGTAATTTTCAACCTCCGCGGGCATGGCCAGGTCGCGGCGGCGCGCTTCGCTGGCCAGCGCTTCGCGCGTTTCGGCCTCGCTCAAGGCCTGCAGCGCAAACACGTGGCCCCAGGCCAGGCGGGTGCGCAGGTCGTCTCGCAGCGGCAGGTCGGCCGGCGGCAGCGCACCGGCAGCAGCAAAGGCCACGCCGTGTGTCACCGCTTCGGTGAACAGCACAAAGGCAGCGTGCTGACGGGCGGCGTCCAAGCGGTCGGCATTGTCCACAACCACCAAGGCCCAATGCGGCTGCAACTCCCAGGGCTCCGGGTCCTGGGCGTTGAACCAGCCCACCGCAGCACCGGCCCCGGCCAGCCGCGCGGCCACGCCGCGCAACACGTGCGTCTTGCCACTGGCCTCGGGGCCCCACAGGTACAGCGGGGCGGGCGGCGGCGCTGAGCCCGATGCCGCGGCCGTGCCGGCGGCACTGGCCGCAGGCCAAGCTTGCAGATGAGCGAGCAGGCCCGCGTTGGCGCCCACGACGAAATTGGCCAGCGTGGGATGGCGCGCCGGGCTGATGGCCAGCGGCATTTGCTTGTTCAGCAGCGGAAGAAGACCCTCGGCCGGCGCCGCCACGGTCGCGACCGCGGCGGGCGGGTTGTCGGACCGCTGCAGCCGGGACTGCTCGGGCGCACACGGTGTCAATGCAGCCTCCGCCAGGTGGCCAGGTGCCGGCGCAGTGCGGCCGCATCGTCGGCATCGGGGCGGTGGCGCAGATACGCCTCCAGCGGCTGCACCGCTTCGCCATGTCGGCCCAGTTCAGCCAGGGCCAGCGCGTGGTCGCGGTGTTCGTCCCAGGCCTGGGGCAACAGAATCACCAGCCGCTGCTGCACCAGCGCCAGGCGCTCCCAGTCCAGCGCGCTGTGGTGCACTTCCTTCAGGTTGCGCAGCATGCGCGCAATCACGTCGCGGCCCGGCGCCGGCTGCAGAAACAGCCCCAGCGGGGTTTCGTCTTCAGCGGCCACAGGCCTGCGCTGGCGGTAGGGCAGCAAGCGCTCTTCCAGCGCTTCGCGGGACAGTGATCGGCCGTTGAACGGGTCGATGACCACCTCGCCCCGCGGCAGATGCACCTTCACCAGAAAGTGCCCGGGGAAAGAAACACCCGCCGCCTGCAAGCCTGCCTGACCGGCCAGCTCGATGTACAGCAAGGCCAGGGTGATGGGGATGCCGCGCCGCGACTCCAGCACGGCAGGCAGCAGGCTGTTGCGGCGGTCGTAGTAGTTGTTGACGTTGCCCGCGAAGCCCAGCTCATGAAAGAAGAACTGGTTCAGCAGACGCAGCCGCTGCAGCGGCACGGCATCTGCAGCCATACGCTGTTTCAGCCGCAGGCCCAAAGCGTCGATGCGTGCCAACTCGCCCTGCACGTCCAGCTGCGGCGTGTCGTCCTGCGCCAAGGCCAGCGCGGCCTCCAGCACCGGGAACCCTTCGTCCTCGGCGACCAGCGCTGCGAAATACTGCAGCGCCGTGGGCGTTTCAAAGTGCAAGGGGTGGGACATTGCCATCAGTTTAGACTTTGCGCACCAGGTGCCGCGGGCGCAGGCCGCACACGGCCAGCACCAGAAAGTAGGTGCCCGCCACAGCCGCCAGCACCAGCGCCATCAACCCGGCGCGCAAGCCGCCTTGCGACTGCAGCGCCAGCCAGTCCACCCGCTGCGCGGCCCACCACAACAGCGCAGCAACGGCGCCGTTGGCCGCAGCCACCTGCAAAGCAAAACGCCACCAGCCCGGCTGCGGCTTGAAGACCCCGCGCCGCACCAGGCCGAACAGCAACAGGCCCGCGTTGCACCAAGCGGCCAGGCCGATGGACAGCGCCAAGCCGGCGTGGCCCAACCAGGGCACGAGCACGGTGTTCATGATCTGCGTGAAGATCAGTACGCCCACGGCAATCTTCACTGGCGTGCGGATGTCCTGGCGCGCATAGAAAGCCGGCGCCAGCACCTTGATGGCCACCAGGCCGAGCAACCCCACGCCGTAGCCGCGCAGCGCCACCACTGTGGCCGCCACGTCGCGGGCTGAAAAGGCACCATAGTGGTACAGCACGGCCACCAGAGCCTGCGGCAGCA
>JAYSXE010000181.1:0-18099 GCA_043717565.1 Burkholderiales bacterium
GGGCGACCTGGTGTTCTTCAACACCATGAGGAAGGCGTTTTCCCACGTCGGCATCTATGTGGGCAACGGGCGCTTTGTCCACTCGCCGCGTGAAGGCGCAGCGGTCAGGGTCGAGAGCATGCAGATCGCCTACTGGGCGCGCAACTTCAACGGTGCCCGGCGGGTTCCCGCCGAAACCGCCGGACCCGAGAGCCCGGCGCAGCGCTGACCCGCCGCGGCGCCACGGCGCGCGGCGCACCCAGCGGCTGCGGCCGCTGCACAATGCAGCCCCATGGGCGAATCCATCATTCCACTGGCCGACCTGCGTTACGCTGCGGGGTTGCCACGCATCCCGGGCACGCTGCAGCCCGCCACCGGGCTGCTGGCCGACCGCCTGGGCCGCCCGCTGCACGACCTTCGGATCTCGGTCACCGACCGTTGCAACTTCCGCTGCAGCTACTGCATGCCCAAGGAAGTGTTCGACAGCCAGTACAAGTTCCTGCCGCAGACATCGCTGCTCAGCTTTGAAGAGATCACGCGCGCGGCGCGCATCTTCGTGGCGCACGGCGTGCAGAAGTTGCGGCTCACTGGGGGCGAGCCGCTGTTGCGCAAGCACCTGGAAGTGCTGATCGCGCAGCTGGCGGCTCTGCGGGCGGCCGATGGCACGCCGCTGGACATCACGCTCACCACCAACGGCTCCCTGCTGCGCCGCAAGGCCCAGGCGCTGCGCGACGCGGGCCTCAAGCGCATCACCGTCAGCCTGGACGCCCTGGACGACGGCATCTTCAGGCGCATGAATGACGTCGACTTCCCGGTCGCCGACGTGCTGGACGGCATCGACGCCGCGCTGGAAGCGGGCCTCGAACCGGTGAAAGTGAACATGGTCGTCAAGCACGGCACCAACGATGACCAGATCGTGCCTCTGGCGCGCCACGTTCGCGAGCGCTACGGCAGCCGCGTGGTGCTGCGTTTCATCGAGTACATGGACGTGGGGGCCACCAACGGCTGGCGCATGGACGAGGTGCTTCCCTCGCAGCAGGTGCTGCAGCGTTTGCAGCAGCACTTCAGCCTGGAGCCGATGCAGGCCAGCGCGGTGGGCGAAACGGCGCAGCGCTGGCGCTACACCGACGGTGCGGGCGAGGTGGGGTTCATTAGCAGCGTGACGAAAGCCTTTTGCAGCGACTGCAACCGCGCCCGCCTGTCGACCGAGGGCAAACTGTTTTTGTGCCTGTTTGCCAGCCGCGGGCACGACCTGCGTGCACTGCTGCGGGGCGGCTACAGCGACGAGCAGATCGCTGGGGCCATCGGCCTGATCTGGCAGGAACGCGACGACCGCTATTCGGAACTGCGCAGTGCCGGCGCCGCCCCGACGTCAACCGGTGAACGACGCGTGGAAATGCACTACATCGGCGGCTGAACGGCCCACTGCGATCACCCTGGTGGGCAGCGCCCTGGCGGCCTGCAGCCACTTCACACGCACCCGATCAATCGGCGCCCGCATGCGCGCCGACCGCCGCATCCACCAGCGCCGGCGTCGTGATCTCGCCCGGCACCGCCCGGCGCGCAAACAGCGTGTAGATGGTGGGCACGACAAAAATCGTGAGCAGCGTGCCCACGGTCATGCCACCCACGATGACCCAGCCAATCTGCTGGCGGCTTTCAGCGCCGGCGCCAGTGGCCAGGGCCAGGGGCACAGCGCCCAACACCATGGCGCCGGTGGTCATCAGAATCGGACGCAGGCGCAGGGTGGATGCCTCAGTCACCGCTTCCATCACGCCCTTGCCCTGCATGCGCAGCTGGTTCGAGAACTCCACGATCAGGATGCCGTGCTTGGTGATCAGGCCCACCAGCGTGATCAGGCCGATCTGCGAAAACACGTTCAGCGTGCCGCCAGACCACTGCAGCGCCGCCAGTGCGCCCACCATCGACAACGGCACCGACAGCAGAATGACAAAGGGGTCGATGAAGCTTTCGAACTGCGCTGCCAGCACCAGGAAGATGAACAGCAGCGCCAGCACGAACACCAGGCCCAGTGAACCCGACGACGAGCGGAACTCGCGACTGACGCCGTTCAGTTCGGTGCTGTAGCCCTGGGGCAGCACCTTGGCGGCCGACTGGTCCATGAAGGCCAGGGCCTCGCCCAGTGAATAGCCCGGCGCGAGGTTGGCGGTGATGGTGACCGAACGGCGCTGGTTGAAGTGATTCAGCTCGCGCGGGCTGACGGCTTCACGCACCTTCACCAGGCTCGACAGGGGCACCATGGTTTCGCCGCGGCCACGTACGAAGATCTTGTCGATGTCTTCGGGCGTGGTGCGTCCGCTTTCGGCGGTCTGCACCAGCACGTCGTACTGGTCGGCGTCGCGCTTGTAGCGCGTCACCGCGCGGCCGCCGAGCATGGTTTCCACGGTGCGCGCCACGGCGTCCACGGAAACGCCCATGTCGGCCGCACGGTTGCGGTCCACGTCCAGGAAGATCTCGGGCTTGTTCAGCTGAAGGTCGCTGTCGGGCTGCACGATGCCGGGGTTCTTCTGCATCTCGGCGATCAGCGCCTGGGCCGTGCGGGCCATGTTCTGGTAACTGTCGCTGCTGACGATGACAAAGTTGATGGCCCGTTCGCGCACGCCCTGGCCCAGGCTGGGCGGTGTGATCGGGAACACGTTCACGCCCGGCAGGCTGCCCACCTTGGGCAACAGCGAACGCGCCAGTTCGGGCGTGGACAGCGTGCGCTCGGTCCAGTCGGTGGTGCGCAACACCGCGGTGCCCACCGACACCTGGCCGCCACCCATGAACATGAAGCGGCGGTCGAACTCGGGGTATTGCGCGGTGATGGCTTCAATGGCGTCCATGTACCGCGCCGTGTACTGCAGCGTGGCACCGTCGGGCGCCCGCACTGGCATGAAGATCACGCCACGGTCTTCCATCGGTGAGAGTTCACTCTTGGCGGTGGAGAACAGGTACCAGCTGCCGGCCCCCGAAGCCAGCATCGCCAGCACCACCAGCCAGCGGTGGCGCAGGGTCCAGCGCAGCACCGCGGCATAGCCGTTGGTCATGTTGACCAGGCCACGTTCCATGCCGCGGTCGAAGAAGTTGGGTTTCGCGTTGTGGCGCAGCAGCTTGCTGCACAGCATGGGCGTCAGCGTCAGCGCCACAAAACCCGACACCAGCACGGCGCCGGCCAGCGTCAAAGCAAATTCACCGAACAATCGCCCGGTGCGGCCGGGCGTGAAGGCCAGCGGCGCAAACACGGCGGCCAGTGTCAGCGTCATGGCCACGACGGCAAAGCTGATCTCGCGCACGCCCTGGATGGCGGCCTGGAAGGGTTCAAGACCTTCCTCGATGTGCCTGAAGATGTTTTCCAGCACCACGATGGCGTCGTCCACCACCAGGCCAATGGCCAGCACCAGAGCCAGCAGCGTGAGCGTGTTGACGGTGAAGCCTGCCAGCGCGATGAGCGAGAAAGCCCCGATCAGGCTGACCGGAATGGTCAGCAGCGGGATGATGGACGCGCGCAGCGTGCGCAGGAACACGAACACCACCAGTGCCACCAGCACCACGGCTTCGAGCACGGTCTTGTAGACGGCCTTGATGGACCGGTCGATGAACACCGACAGGTCGTTGGCCTGCACCACCGTCACGCTGGCGGGCAGGTCGCGCTGCAGCTGCGGCATCAACGCGCGCACGCCGTTGGCCACTTCGAGCGGGTTGGCGGTGGCATTGCGGATGATGCCGGTGCTGATGCTGGGCACACCGTTCAGGCGCACGCGGCTGCGCTCGCTGGCAGCGCCTTCCTGCACCCGCGCCACGTCGCGCAGGCGCACCGTGTAGCCGCCGGCGTTTTTCAGCACGATGTCGTTGAACTGCGCCACCGTGTTCAGGTCGGTGCGCGCCGTGACGCTGAACTCGCGCTGGCGGCTTTCAATCCGGCCCGCCGGCACTTCCAGGTTCTGCTTGCGCAAGGCGTCTTCCACGTCCTGCACCGTCAGCTTGTAGGCGGCCAGCTGGTCGGGGTCTATCCACACGCGCATGGCGAACTTGCGGTCGCCGCCCACCTGCACGTCAGCCACGCCCGGCACGGTCTGCAGCCGCGGCTTGACGATGCGGTTGATGAGGTCGGTCAGTTCCAGCGGGCCCAGTGTTTCGCTGGTGTAGGCCAGCCAGATGGTGGGCGTGGCATCGGCCTCGACCTTGGCGATCACGGGCTCGTCGGCGGCGTCAGGCAGGCGGCCGCGCACGCGCGAGACGCGGTCGCGCACCTCGGCGGCTGCGGTGTCGGGGTCCTTGCTGAGCTTGAAGCGCACCGTGATCTGGCTTTGCTCGGTGCGCGACACGCTGGTCATGATGTCCACGCCGTCGATGCCGGCGATGGAGTCTTCCAGCGGCTTGGTCACCTGGGACTCGATGACTTCAGACGAAGCACCCAGCAGCCGGGTGGACACGTTGACCAGCGGCTCGTCGATGCGCGGATACTCGCGCAGGCTGAGCTGCCTGAACGACACCAGCCCGATCAGCACCAGCAGCAGCGACATCACGCAGGCCAGCACCGGCCGCCGGATGGATGTTTCAGACAAGCGCATGGGGCTGCTCCTGGTCGGGCAAGGGGTGGGCGGCGCTCAAGGCTGCGACGCGGGGCGGCCCGGCGGCGCGGAAGCGTCTGGTGCCTTGCCCTTGGCAGCGGGGTCGGCGCCTGCTGGCCGCGCTGCATCGGCCGCTGCTGGCGGCGCGGCGGGGGCAGCGCCCGGTGGGGGTGCGCCACCGGGTGCTGCCGCACCGCTCGGCGCACCGGGTTTACCGCCCGACTTGCCGCCGCCCGGCTTTGAAATGTCCACCACCCTGACGGGCAGGTTGTCGCCCCGCAACAGGCGGGTATGGCCGGCGGTGATGACGGTGTCGCCGGGTTTCAGACCTTCCAGAATTTCAACCTTGCCTGGCAGACGCAGGCCGATCTTCACTTCCATGCGCTGCGCCACCTTCTGGCCGTCGGCGCCGTCACCCAGCTTGAACACCAGCTGCCGCGCGCCCTGTGGCACCAGCGCCTCTTCAGGCACCACCACCGCGTCCTGGCGGGTGGCAAACACCACGCGCGGGCGCGCAAACATGCCCGGCTTCAGCAAAGCGCCGCTGTTTTCAACCCGCGCCAGCACCTGCAAGGCGCGGCCGTTGGCGTCCACGCCTGAGTCCAGCGCCGTGACGCGGCCCTTGAAAGTGCGGCCCGGCAGCGCGTCGAGTGTCAGGTCGATGCTCTGGCCCACACGCAGCCGGTCCAGCGTGCGTTCGGGCAGCGCGAACTGCACGGTGATGGCGCTCAGGTCCTCCAGATTGACGATATCGGCACCGTCTTTCACGTAGTCGCCTTCGTCAACCTTGCGCAGGCCGGCGGTGCCGCTGAAGGGCGCCATCACCTTCATGCGCGAGATCTGCGCCTGTGCCAGCGCCACCTGCGCGTCGGCCACCTGCAGGTCGGCCACCGTCTGGTCCACCGCGCTTTGGCTCACAAACCCCTGGCTCTGCAGTTCACGGTTGCGATTCAGCCGCGTGCGTGCAATGCCCGCCTGGGCTTCGGCCTGCTTCAGCTGCGCCTGCTGCAGGGTGTCGTCCAGTTGCACCAGCAACTGGCCTTTCTGCACCTTGCCACCGTTGGCAAAAGCCAGCTTGGCGATACGGCCGCTGACTTCGGGGCGCACCATCACGCCGCGGTCGGACTTCAGCGAACCCACGGCCTGGATGTCGTCGCTCAGCGTCACCGATTCGGCCTTTGCCACTTCCACCGACACCGGCCCGCCGCCGCCAGGGCCGCCGCCACCTGCACCCGGGCCGCCAGTACGCGCAGACGCGCCCGCCGCAGGCGGCGGGCCACCGGCAGCACCCGGCGCGCCTGACGGGCGGGCATCCGGCGCACCGCCGGCGGACACCGGGCCCTCTGCGCCCTTGTTCTGCCACCACCAAGCACCAGCGCTGGCAGCCACCAGGCCGACAACGGCCACGATTGAATAGATTCGCTTCAAGTGTTGTTCTCTGCGTGCGGGGTAGAGCCGGTGGAACAGCGCCCTTTTAGGCACAGCCTTCAACTGTAGCGGGGTGCGGGCGAATTTCGGGCGCGGGCCTGCGCCGGTTACATCACCGAGGCCACGCCCTGGTTGGCCAGGGCATCCGCTCTTTCATTGCCAGGGTCACCCGAGTGGCCCTTCACCCAGTGCCAGCTGACCTGGTGTGCTGCGTTCAGCGCTTCCAGCCGCTGCCAGAGTTCCACGTTCTTCACCGGCTTCTTGTCGGCAGTGGTCCAGCCGCGGGCTTTCCAGCCGTGTATCCAGGTGGTGATGCCTTTCATCACGTACTGGCTGTCGGTGTAGATCCGCACGCGGCTTTGCCGCTTCAAGGCCGCCAGCGCTTCGATGACGGCCGTCAGTTCCATGCGGTTGTTGGTGGTGAGCTTCTCGCCCCCGCACAGTTCGCGCTCGTGCGCACCGCTTTTCAACCAGACCCCCCAACCTCCGGGGCCGGGGTTACCCTTGCAGGCGCCGTCTGCGTACACCACCACCTCGGTCATCAAAGCTCCGGTTCTGTCAGCCGCTGGCGGTGACGGTTGGCCACCACGGCGGGTGCCGCGTGCGCCGTGCGGGGTTCATGCCGCCAGCGTCCCACCAGACGCATGCCGCGCACGCGCTTCACCGCAACCAGGAAGTACACACCCCCCAGCACCGGCCACCAGCGGTCGCCCAGGCGGTCGACCCATTGGTAACGGTCCAGCCAGGCCTGCGTGGTGACGGGCGGGCGCCAGCAGCCGAACTGCCCCACCTCGACCTCAAAACCCAGCAAGCGAAGCCAGTCGCGCAAACGCCAGTACCCGAGGAATTCGCCAGCGTTGGGCAGGTACAGGCGCTGCGAACCGTCAGCGCCCACCAGGCGCCGGCGCACGCGGCCGGCGCGTTGGCGCAGTCCCCACAGGCTGACCGGGTTGAAGCCGGCGATGGCCACGCGGCCCTCGGGCACCAGCACCCGTTCCACCTCTCGCAGGGTCTGGTGCGGGTCGCGCGCCAGTTCCAGCGCATGTGGCAACACCAGCAGGTCGATGCTGGCATTCGGAAAGGGCAGCGCGTCGAACTCGCAGAACAGGCCCACCCGTTCCGGTGGCAGCACGGTGCTGAGCAGGCTGTCGCCCTCCAGCGGTACTGGCGTGGGCAGGGGCATGGGAAGGGGCGCCCCCGGCAACAGGCTGTCGCAGGCCACCCAGCGGTGCGGCATGCGGTTGTTGCGCAGGCCTTCAATTTCGGGAAGCCCGAGTTGCAGCGCGTGGTACCCGAACACATCGGCCACGGCGTGGTCCATGCGCTCTTGTTCCCAGGCCAGCAGGTAGCGGCCGGGCGGCGTTCTGAGCCAGGACCCCAACTCTATAATTGACTCATCGCGTGTCATGAAAAGCCGACGGCACTTTCCGATCTCAATGTCAAAGTGACAGGTGGTTACCCTCAGGGCCTGCTGCCCTGCAAAGCCCCCTGACAGTGCCCGGCTAGCGAATGGACCCGGTTCACAATGAAGAGCAGGCGGCGCAGCGGCGCGAAGTCTCGCATTCTAGTGATGCGCCCTGTTTCCGAGCAGGCTGACCCGCCGTTGATGGACCCGATGCCTTGCACCGCGCAAGGCATGAATCGAAAAGAGCATTGCCGATGATGACCCCCCTGCGCTCGACGACCTTTGCGCTGCTGTGTGCAGCGCTGCTGCCATCGGCAGTGCTGGCACAGCCCATGCCCGGCGCACCGGTCGCCGCCGAAGCACCGGCGGCTGCAGCATCGGCAGCGGTGGAATTGCGGGACCCAGCGGTGCTGCTCGGGCTGGTGCCGTCGCCAGCGGCCGCAGCAGCCACCAGCGTCATCAACCCCGAGCCCAAACTGCTGGCGACACCGGCACCGCGATTCGACGCCGAACCGATGGCCGCCGTGCTGCCCGTGCCGGTGCCCGAGCGCGGCGACCTGTGGCAGCGCATCAGAAACGGGTTCACGTTGACCGACCTGCAAGGCGACCGCGTGCGCTCGTGGGAGCGCTACTACGCCGGCAAGCCCGACTACGTGCAGCGCATGACGACGCGGGGCTCGCGCTACCTGTTCCACATCGTTGAAGAAATTGAAAAGCGGGGCATGCCACTGGAACTGGCCTTGCTGCCGTTTGCCGAAAGTGCGTTCAACCCTCAAGCCATGTCCAGCGCCAAGGCGTCGGGCATGTGGCAGTTCATGCCCGCCACCGGCAAGGACTTTTCACTGCGCCAGAACCTGTTCCGCGACGACCGGCGCGATGTGCTGCAGTCCACCCGGGCGGCGCTGGACTACCTGCAGCGACTGCACAAGATGATGGGCGACTGGCATCTGGCCCTGGCCGCATACAACTGGGGGCAAGGCAATGTGCAGCGCGCCATCGCCTTCAACCGCAGCCAGGGCAAAAGCACCAGCTTTGAAAGCCTGCAGTTGCCTGACGAGACCCGGAACTACGTGCCCAAATTGCAGGCCCTCAAGAACTACGTGATGGCGCCGCAAGCGCTGGGCATGCAACTGCCGATGCTGGAGAACCACCCGTACTTCCGCTCGGTCAGCATCGACCGCGACATCGACGTGGCCAAGGCGGCGTCGCTGGCCGGTCTCTCGTTGGAAGAGTTCCAGGCCCTGAACCCCCAGATGAACAAGCCGGTGATCCTGGCGGCGGCCACACCTCAGGTGTTGTTGCCTTATGACAATGCCCAGCGCTTCCAGCAGGAACTGCAGAACCCGCGCACGTCGCTGGCCAGCTGGACCGCATGGGTGGCGCCGCGCACCCTGAAGCCGGCCGAGGCTGCAAAGCAGGTGGGCATGAGCGAAGAGCAGTTGCGCGAGGTGAACCGCATTCCTGAACGCATGCTGGTGAAAGCCGGGTCGACCTTGCTGGTGCCGCGCGACCACCTGGCCCACAAGGACATAACGTCGCATGTGGCCGACAACGCCACCATCACGCTCACCCCGGAAACCTGGCCCATGCGGCGGGTGGCGTTCAAGGCCGGGCGCAAGGGCGAGACGGTGGCCAGCGTGGCACGCCGCTACGGTGTGTCGCCAGCAGCTGTGGCAGCCTGGAACAAGGTGTCGGTGGCAGGCCAGTTCAAGGCCGGCCAGCCGGTGGTGGTGATGCTGCCCGACGTGCCCGGGCGCGGCGCACGCCACGCAGTGGCCCTGCCCCCTGCGTTGGCCAAGGCCAAGGCCGGGCAGCGCGGAAAACTGGCGCTGACGGTGGCCGTCAAGCGCGACCTGCCCGCCAAGGCCAAGGGGCGCGCGTCGGCCGGCAGCAGCAAAGCCCGCCCTGCCGCGGCTCGCAGGGCCTGAGCGCAGCGCGGCGGGCTTTTCGGTCAGCCGCCCAGGAAGTCTTTCTTGCCCAGGTCCACGCCCGCGTCGCGCAGCAGCGCGTAGGTGGTGGTGAGGTGGAAGTACAGGTTGGGCAGCACGAAGTGGTTCAGATACCTTTCGCCGCTGAAGCGCAACGGCTCGCCGCTGCGCATGGGCAGCACGATTTCGCGCGCCTCGCTGCCTTCAAAGTGCTGCGGAGTGAAGGTTTGAACGTAGTCGCTGGCGCGGCGCAGGCGCGCGCGCAGGTCGTCGAGGGTGGCTTCGTTGTCCTCCCACTTGGGCACTTCGCGCCCGGACAGGCGCGCCACGCAGCCTTTGGCCCCGTCGGTGGCAATCTGGACCTGCCGCGACATGGGCAGCATGTCCGGCGCCAGGCGCAGGCCCAGGTAGTTGGCAGTGTCGAACTTGCGCGCCGCGGCATGCGCCTCGGCCTTGTCCAGCCAAGCCAGCGTGTTACCGAACATGCGGACGAAAACCGGCACGCTGGTGTTGTGCATCGAAAGGCTCATGGGTGTCTCCTGCAGGGGGTTGAACAAGCGCAGCATGCTAGCCGCTGCACGCCAGCAACACCCCTGGGGGCAGAATCCAACGCCACACCATGAACATCATCATCCTTGACGACTATCAGGACGCCGTGCGCAAGCTCGACTGCGCCCGACTTCTGGAACCCTACAGCGCCAAGGTCTTCACCAACACGGTGAAAGGCCTGGGCCAGCTGGCCGTCCGGCTGCGCGACGCTGACGTGCTGGTGCCCATTCGCGAACGTACGCAGTTTCCCCGCGCCCTGATCGAAAAGCTGCCCCGCTTGAAGCTGATTTCGCAGACCGGGCGCGTGGGCTCGCACATCGATGTGGAGGCGGCGACGCGCCAAGGCGTGGCAGTGGCCGAAGGCGTGGGCTCGCCAGTGGCGCCGGCCGAGCTGACCTGGGCGCTGATCATGGCGGCCATGCGCAGGCTGCCGCAGTACATCGGCAACCTGAAGCACGGTGCCTGGCAACAGTCGGGCCTGAAAGCTGCCTCGATGCCGGGCAATTTCGGCCTGGGCATGGTGCTGGCCGGCAAGGTACTGGGCATCTGGGGCTACGGCCGCATCGGCAAGCTGGTGGCGGGTTATGGCCGGGCCTTTGGCATGCGGGTGGTGGTGTGGGGCCGGCCGGAAAGCCGGGCCCAGGCGGTGGCCGACGGGCACAGCGCGGCCGACTCGCAACTGGCGCTGTTCGAGCAGGCCGATGTGCTGAGCCTGCACCTGCGGCTGACCGACAGCACCCGCGGCCTGGTGAAACTGGAAGACCTGAGCCGCATGAAGCCCACGGCGCTGCTGGTGAACACGTCGCGCGCCGAACTGGTTGAAGACAACGCGCTGGTGGCGGCCCTGAACCGCGGCCGCCCGGGCATGGCCGCGGTGGACGTGTTTGAGAGCGAACCCATCCTGCAGGGCCACCCCCTGCTGCGGCTGGAAAACGCAGTCTGCACGCCGCACATCGGCTATGTGGAACAGGACAGCTACGAGATGTACTTCCGCGCCGCGTTTGAAAACATCGTGAACTTCATCGAGAAGCGCCCCACCCACTTGGTCAACCCCGAGGCGATGAAGGTGCTGCGTTGATTCGGCAGCCCCGAACGTGAGTGCGGGGTCTGCCCTGCCCGGTCGCCAGGCCTGCCGGCCATGAAGCACCCGGCCCACACCCACGGCGGTGACGCCGCGCCCACGGCGCCAGCGCTGTTCTGGGCCTTCACGCAGCTGGCGCTGCAGGGTTTTGGCGGTGTGCTGCCAGTGGCGCAGCGCGAACTGGTGGAACGCCGCCAGTGGGTCGGCCGCGACGACTTTCTGGCGCTGCTGTCGCTGTCGCAGGTGCTGCCGGGGCCCAACGTCGTCAACCTGGCGCTGATGATCGGCGACCGTTTTGCCGGCACCCGTGGCGCGGCAGCGGCGCTGGCAGGCATTCTGCTGGCACCCTTGCTGCTGGTGCTGGTGCTGGCTGTGGCGGTGCAACAGGTGTCGCACCTGCCGGTGGTTAACGACGCGCTGCGCGGCATGGGCGTGGTGGCCGCCGGACTGGTGGTGGCCACGGCCTTGAAACTGGCCAAAGGGCTGCGCAACAACGCGCTGGGGCCGGTGGCCTGCATGATGCTGGTGGCCGTGGCCACCCTGGCGGTGGCCGTGCTGCGCTGGCCCCTGGTGGCCGTGGTGCTGGGCCTGGGTGGCGCCAGTTGGGCGTGGGCCTGGTGGCGCCTGGGCCGGCAGGCCGACCCGCCCCCCGACCCCGGGAAAAAGGACGGTCGGTGATGCAAGCCCATCAGGCCGCGGCGTGGTCGGTGCTGCTGTGGGGCCCCGCCCCTTTCAGCGGCGCGCAAATGCTGCAACTGTTCACCCACTTCGCCATGCTGTCGCTGCTGGCCGTGGGCGGCGCCATGACCACCGCGCCCGATATGCACCGCTATGTGGTCAGCCAGCACGGGTGGCTGACCGACGCGCAGTTTGCGGCTTCGGTGGCACTGGCGCAGGCCGCGCCGGGCCCCAACGTGATGTTCGTTGCCGTCATCGGCTTCAACGTTGCAGGGCTGGCGGGCGCGCTGGCCACCCTGGCGGGCACGCTGCTGCCGTCCACCACGCTGGCGCTGGCCGTGTCGCGCTGGGGCCGCCAGAACGAAAGCGCACGCAGCCTGCGCGCCTTCAACACCGGCATGGCCCCCATCACCATCGGCCTGCTGCTGGCCACCGGCTGGGTGCTGCTGCGCCCCAGCGGTGGGCAGGTCGGCGCGCTGGTGCTGGCAGCGGCCACGGTGCTGGTGATGCTGAAGACAAAGATCAGCCCCGTGTGGCTGATCGCCGTGGGCGCGTTGGCCGGCGTCCTGGGCTGGGTCTGAAGCTGGCCGGCGGCGCGTCTGTCAGCGCCCGCGGCGTTGCCGCAGCGCTTCGAACAGGCACACGCCCGCGGCCACCGAAACATTCAGGCTCTCTACCGCGCCGGCCATCGGAATGCGCACCAGCTGGTCGCACGACTTGCGCGTCAGCTGCCGCATGCCCGGCCCTTCGGCACCCAGCACCAGCGCCACGGGGCCGCTGAGGTCCACGTCGTACAGGCTGTCGGTGGCGTCTTCGCTGGTGCCAATGACGCGAATGTCGCGGTCCTTCAGGTCGGCCAGCGCACGGGCCAGGTTGGTCACCATCAGGTAAGGCACGGTCTCGGCAGCGCCGCTGGCCACCTTGGCCACGGTGGCGTTGATGCCCACCGCGTGGTCCTTCGGCGCCACCACGGCGTGTGCGCCGGCACCGTCGGCCACGCGCAGGCAGGCACCGAGGTTGTGCGGGTCGGTCACGCCGTCCAGCACCAGCACCAGCGGCGGGCCCTGCACGGCGTCAAGCACATCGTCCACCGTGTGGCCCAGGGCCAGTGGTGCCACGCGCGCCACCACGCCTTGGTGGCGCGTGCCGCCGGCCATCTGCGCCAGGCGCTCGCCGTCGCTGTCCACCAGCCGGGCCCCGGCGTCTTGCGCGCGCTGCACAAACTGCCGCATGCGGGCGTCGCGCCGCGCTGTGTCGACGTGCACTTCCAGCACGGATTGCGGCGCCGTCTTCAGCCGCACGGTGACGGCATGAAAGCCGAACAGAACCTTGGTACTCATGGCCGCATGCTAACGGGCGCCGCCGAGGGCGCCCCGCAGGCCTACCACCAGCCGAGCTGGCGACCACCCATCAACAGCCCGAGCAACACCGGTTGGTGCAGCATGTAGAAGCTGAGCGACCACTGGCCCAGCAGCACCAGCGGCCGAAGGGCCCCCTGCACACGCGGCGCCAACGGTTGTGCCAACCAGGGCGCCTGGCGCTGCAGCGCCCATTGGCCCACCGCCAGCCCCAGCAGCATGACACCCAGCCAGGGCAGCACGGGCACCCAGTCTTCGGTGACCGGAGGGTGGGTGACCAGGCCGACCCAATGGGTCCAGCGCGTGTCAAAGAACGGGTGTTTCACCCACAGCGGCAACAGCAGGGCCGCCGCAGCCACGGTCACCCACCACAGCGGGCGCGCGGGCAGCGCTGTGGCCAGCAGCCGGGCCAGCAGCAGCATCACGGCCAGGCCGTGCAGCACGCCGAACACGATCCAGCTTTTCGGAAACATCACCGCCGAGCCGGCGCTAACCAGCAATGCGCAGAATGCCACCTGGGCCCA
This sequence comes from Burkholderiales bacterium, assembly GCA_043717565.1. Lineage (GTDB taxonomy): Bacteria > Pseudomonadota > Gammaproteobacteria > Burkholderiales > Burkholderiaceae_C > Rubrivivax. Next base: position 13,505 of record JAYSXE010000181.1, read on the forward strand.
GCGGCGCCAGAAGCGCGGCCAGCTCTGCCCCTGCTGCACGGCCACCGCCATAGACAAGCCGGCGCAGAACACGAACAGCGTGACGATGCAGGTGCGCTGCCAGGTCCAGAACGGGTCACTCAGAAAGAACTGCCGCGGCTTCAGCAGACCCAGGTGGTTCAGGTCGAAACAGAAGTGGTAGACGGCCATCCACAGCACGGCAACGCCACGCAGTGCGTCGAGCCGCTCAAAACGGGGCCGGTGGGTTGCGACGGCCGGCAACGGGGGGCTCATCAGGCGGTCTTCTCGTACACGTCGCTGAAAGCCTGGCCGTCCCAGGCGTACAGCAGGTAGGCGGCGTGCATACAGGCGCTGGCCTCCTGCGGGCGGAACAGGCCCACGCAATGCCCGCCGGGCCTGCGGACGCTGCGGAAGGCCACACCGGCCGATGCCAGAGCACGCAACCGCCCGCCCAAGGCCTGCGACACCGCATAGCTGTCGGGGGCGTGCACGGCGGCCGGTGCTGCGGCCACGGGCCGCAGGTCGTGCAGCCGGCTGTCGATGGCCACGTTGTACAGGCGCATTGGCAGGTGCTGCGGCCCCTGCCGCGTGGCGGCCAGGAATCGCGCGTGGTGGTGGCGGGTTTCGGCCACCGCCGTGGCGCGGTCGCGCGCCGCATAGAACACGCCAAAGTTGCCGTCGGAAAAGCGGCTGCCTTCGGTGTTGACGTGGGTGAAGGCGGCCATGATGGGCCCGCTGCCAGCGCCGTAGATGCGGTCAGCGGGTGGCACGCGTTCGATGTGGCCCAGCTCGTCGCGCACACGTTCGTTGGTCATGGCTTCCAGCGCATACAGGGCTTCGAAGTCGGCCGCGTCGGCCACGCGGTCAAACAGGGTGATGGCCGGGTAGCGCGTGGGCACGATGCGGCAGGCCTGTGCCCAACGCACACGCCGCACGTCGGGCATGGGCACCAGCACCGGGTCTTCACCGGCAGCTTGTGAAGCGGGTGGCATCAGCAAGCGCCCCGCCGGCTTGCAGGGCGTCGCAGCGGTGCAGCAGCCTGCCAGGCGGCCGCGCTCAAGACCAGCCGCCCCCGCGCACGCCGTCCAGGTAGCGCCGCACCAAGTTCAGGTCGGCGACGTTGCCGGCCAGCATTCGGTCGAGAGCCGATCGCCCACCAAACTGCTGCGCGGTATTGGCCTGGCGCACCCAGGCATCGGCGGCCGCGGGGTCTGGCAGCAGGATCTGCAGGCTCTTGTAGATGCCCAGCAGGTTGGACAGCCGTTCCAGCGTGTCACGCGGCAACGCGGCCTTTTCGGGGTGCTTGCGCCAGGCAAAGAAGGTGGAACGGGGCGGCTGGCCCAGCAGCAGCAGTTGTTCTTCGACATTCAGGCCCCAGGCCTGGGCAATGCGGACAAAAGCGCGCAAGCCAGCGGCGCCCATTTGCTGCGCTGCCGCAGCACCCCCGGCGTCGAATCGCAATGATGGTTCGTGGGCCGACAAGGCTGCCATGACTGATCCGGTTGTGGATTTTCAGCCGATGTTAGTCCAAAAACAGATTTTGCAACAGGGGCAGTCCGTGCTGGGCCCGGGGTTTGGTGAATCCAGCCCGGCCTGCGCCGGCGGGCCCGGGCGTCACCGCCCCTGCAGCTGCTGCCGCACTTCGCGGTTGATGACGCGCAGCTCGGCCAGCGTGGCCTCGATGTCGGTGATGCGCTGCGTCAGCGTGGCGATGGTGGCGTCGGTCTTGTCCAGCACGTACTGCAGCTGCTGTTTGCGCCCTTCGCCATGGGTGCCATACAGGTCCAGGTAGTGCTTGATGTCGGCCAATGACGCGCCAATGGCCTTGCTGCGCACGATGAGCGCCAGCCGGGCGCGGTCGCGGCGCGTGTAGACCCGGGTACCGTTGACACGGCGGGGCGACAGCAGCCCCTTGTCTTCGTAGAAACGGATGGTGCGCAGCGTGATGCCGAACGCCCGGCACAGTTCTGTGATGCCGAACAGTTCCCCACCTTCGGTTTCGCGGTGGGCCTGCACGGCTGCGCGCGCCGTGGTGGCGTCAGCCCAAGCAGACTCGGCTTTGAGCACCCGGTCTTTCACTGCTGGCACAGGCCGGCTTCAGACCACGCGCTGCAGCTTCATGGCCACGCTCATGTCGCCACTGACCTTGAACTTGCCCATCATGAAGCCGGTGGCCGGTTCCAGCTCACCGGTCAGCAAGGCGCCCAGATTGGCCAGGGTGATGCCGACTGTGCAGTCGGCTTCCCGGTCTTCGTTGCTGACGGTGTTGGGCACGCTTTTGCCGTCGATGAAAGCCACGCCGTCGGCGCCGCAGTCGAACTTCAGGGTGGCATTCAGGCCGCTGGAGTCACCCACTTTGGTGCGCAGGGCCTCGGTGCAGGCAGTCATGTCCATGGGGCTCTCCACAAGTTGAAAACAGGATGGCCGGCATCGTAGCGCCGGCCTGTTCCGCATGGATAGGAGAAATCACCTATTTGTCAGGGGGTTGACGTATACGTCACCCACTCACTACATTCATGGAACAGTGGCTGACACAGGCAGCCATCCCAACACCCAGGCCCTACCCCGCCCAGCCATGACAGCCCCGACACCCGCGCATTACGCCAGCGTTTTCAAGCCCGGCCTGTTCCAGGGCCAGGTGCTGTGGGTCACCGGAGGCGGCAGTGGCATCGGCCGCTGTGTGGCGCATGAACTGGCCAGCCTGGGGGCCACCGTGGTCATCAGCGGGCGCACGCAGGCCAAGCTCGACACCGTGGCCGCAGAAATCACCGCCGACGGGGGCGTCTGCCACACGGCAGCCTTCGACATCCGCGACGAAGAAGCCGTGAAGGCCACAGTGGCTGCCGTGGTGGCACAACACGGCCCGGTTGCCGGCTTGGTGAACAACGCCGGCGGGCAGTTTCCGGCACCGTTGATGGCCATCAGCAAGAAGGGCTTTGACGCCGTGGTGGCCAACAACCTGACTGGTGGCTTCCTGATGATGCGCGAGCTGTTCAACCAGTGCATGCAGGCGAATGGCGGGGCTGTCGTCAACATGACGGCTGACTTCCGCAACGGCATGCCCGGCATGGGCCACAGCGGCGCCGCGCGCGCCGGCATGAGCAACCTCACCGCCACGGCCGCCTTCGAGTGGGCGCACGCCGGTGTGCGCGTCAACGCGGTGGCGCCGGGGTGGATCGCCAGCAGCGGCATGGACACCTACGGCGGCGCCATGAAAGCCTTCATTCCGAAGCTGAAGAACCACGTGCCGCTCAAGCGCATGGGCGTCGAAGCCGAGGTCAGCGCCGCCATCGTGTTCCTGCTGTCGCCGGGCGCGGCCTTCATCACCGGGGTGACGCTGCAGATCGATGGCGCGGCCTCGCTGGGCAGTGCAGTGTTCCCGCTGGGCAACGAGTCGCGCTCCGCGCCTTTCAGCGGCTTTCACCGTGCCGTCACGCCCGAGGTGTTGAAGTAATGCCCCGCCTGGACTCGACGCTGGACGCGCGTTCTGCCCGCTTCGCGGCCAACGTGCAGCGCATGCAGCAGCGCCTGGACGAGGTGCAGGCGCTGCAGGCGCTGGTGGTGAAAGAAAGCGAAAGCAAGCGCGCCAAGTTCGAGCAGCGCGGGCAGTTGTTGCCACGCGAACGTGTGGCGCGGCTGCTGGACCGGGGCACAGACTTCCTGGAACTCAGCCCGCTGGCCGGCCTGGGCATGCACGACGATGACGGCAAGAAAAGCGTCATGGGTGGCGGCAGCATCGTGGGCGTTGGAGTGGTGGCGGGCAAGCGCGTGCTCATCAGCGCCAGTGACAGCGCCGTCAAGGGCGGCACCGTCGCCCCCATGGGCCTGAAGAAGGCGCTGCGCGCGCAAGAATTGGCGGCGCAAAACAAGCTGCCGTTGATTGCGCTGGTGGAAAGCGGCGGCGCCAACCTGATGTACCAGGCCGAGATCTTCGTCGACGGCGGGCGCACCTTTGCCAACCAGGCGCGCCTGTCGGCTGCCGGCATTCCGCAGATCGCCGTGGTGCACGGCTCGTCCACCGCCGGCGGCGCCTATCTGCCGGGCCTGAGCGACTACGTGGTGCTGGTCAAGGGCCGCAGCAGCATCTACCTGGCCGGTCCCCCGCTGGTGAAGGCCGCCATCGGCGAAGACGCCAGCGACGAAGAACTGGGCGGCGCGCAGATGCACGCCGAGATCACCGGCCTGGGCGAGTACATCACCGACAACGACGCGCACGCCATCGCCGTGGCGCGCGACATCATGGACAAGCTGCCGTGGGACGCGGCGGGCGCCGCTCCACCCGCCCCTGCGCCGCTGTTCGACGCCGAAGAACTGATGGGCGTGGTGCCCGCCGACGAGCGCGAGCCCTACGACGTGCGCGAGGTCATCGCCCGCCTGGTGGACGCATCCGACTTCCTGGAATTCAAGGCCACCTACGCGGCCGACACCGTGTGCGGCCATGCCCGCATCCAGGGCCATGCGTTAGGCATTATCGGCAACAACGGCCCCATACAACCCAAGGGCAGCACCAAGGCGGCGCAGTTCATCCAGCTCTGTGACCAGACGGGATTGCCGCTGGTGTTTTTGCAGAACACCACCGGCTACATGGTGGGCCG
>JAYSXE010000182.1:0-7154 GCA_043717565.1 Burkholderiales bacterium
CAGGCGTTGCTGCTGGCCGCCAGACAGGCTGGAGCCGCTCTGGTTCAACTTGTCCTTGACCTCGCCCCACAGCGCCGACTTCTTCAGCGCCCACTCCACACGCTCGTCCATTTCCACGCGCGGCAGGGTCTCGAACAGCCGCACGCCAAAGGCAATGTTGTCGTAGATGGACATCGGGAACGGCGTCGGCTTCTGGAACACCATGCCGATCTTGGCGCGGATCAGCGTGACATCGGTCTTCGTCTTCAGGATGTCTTCGCCGTCCAGCGTGATGCTGCCTTCGGCCCGCTGTTCGGGGTAGAGCTCGAACATGCGGTTGAAGGTGCGCAGCAACGTGCTCTTGCCACACCCCGACGGGCCGATGAAGGCGGTGACCTTGCGCTCGGGAATGTCGAGGTTGATGTGCTTCAGGGCATGAAAGCTGCCGTAGTAGAAGTTCAGGTCGCGCACGGCGATCTTGACCTTCTCTGTTGCCGGCGTTTCGACGCGGGTGTCCATGGTGTTGACCCTGCTGTTTACTTGTTGCGGAAGAGCACGCGCGCCAGGATGTTCAGCGCAAGCACACCCAAGGTGATCAGGAAAACGCCGGCCCAGGCCAGCTTCTGCCAGTTCTCATACGGGCTCATCGCGAACTTGAAGATCGTCACCGGCAGGCTGGCCATCGGTTCACCCAGATTGGCGGTGAAGAACTGGTTGCTCAAGGCAGTGAACAGCAGCGGCGCGGTTTCGCCGGCGATGCGGGCGAAGGCCAGCATGATGCCGGTGATGACACCCGCACGCGCAGCCTTCAGCGTCACGGCCGAGATGACTTTCCACTTCGGCGTGCCCAGCGCGTAGGCCGCTTCGCGCAGCGCGTTCGGAATCAGGCTCAGCATGTTCTCGGTGGTGCGCACCACCACCGGAATGACGATCAATGCCAACGCCAGCACGCCGGCAAAGCCCGAGAAGCTCTTCACATGCGCCACGTAGGCCGAATAGACGAACAGCCCGATGACGATGGACGGCGCCGACAGCAGGATGTCGTTGATGAACCCGGTGACCGCGCCCAGCCAGGTGCGCTTGCCGTATTCCGCCAGATAGATGCCGGCCATCACGCCAATGGGCGTGCCCAGCGCGGTGGCCATACTGACCATGATCAGTGAGCCGACGATGGCGTTCGCAAGACCACCGATTTCAGCCTGCGGTGGCGGTGTCGATTCGGTGAAAAGGGACAGGCCCAGGCCACCCAGGCCCAGCCGCACGGTCTCAATCAAGATCCAGATCAGCCAGAACAAGCCAAAGGCCATGGCGGCCAATGCCAGTGTCAGCGCAACCACATTGATGATCTTGCGCTGCCGGTGCAACGCCATGCGCTTGCTGTCCAGGGTGGCGATGCTGCTCATGTACGGTTCCCTTCACCGCGGCGCAGGCGCGACAGCAGGATCTTGGACAACGACAGCACCACGAAGGTGATGAAGAAGAGGATCAGGCCCAGGTAGATCAGCGATGCTTGGTGCAGCCCTTCACCAGCCTCGGCGAATTCGTTGGCCAAGGCCGACGTGATGCTGTTGGCCGCCTGGAAAAGCGACAGCGAATCGAGCTGGTTGAAATTGCCGATGACGAAAGTAACCGCCATGGTTTCACCCAGCGCGCGCCCCAGGCCCAGCATGATGGCGCCCACCACACCGGTCTTGGTGTAGGGCAACACGACCCGGGAAACCACCTCCCAGGTGGTCGACCCCAGTCCGTAAGCCGATTCCTTCAACATGGCCGGCGTGGTCTCGAACACGTCACGCATCACCGCTGCGATGAAGGGAATGATCATGATCGCCAGGATGATGCCGGCCGACAGGATGCCGATGCCCACTGGCGGGCCCGAAACCAGGGTGCCCAGCACGGGAACGCCGGCAAACGCTTTTTGCAGCGGCTGTTGCACGAAGGTGGACAGGATGGGCCCGAAGACCAGCAAGCCCCACATGCCGTAGACGATGGAAGGCACGGCGGCCAACAGCTCGATGGCCACGCCCAATGGCCGCTTCAGCCACGCGGGTGACAACTCGGTCAAGAAGATGGCGATGCCGAAGCTGACGGGCACCGCGATCAGCAGCGCAATGAAAGACGTCATCAGCGTGCCGTAGATCATCACCAGCCCGCCGAATTTCAGCTGGACCGGGTCCCACTCGGTGGAGGTCAGAAAGCCGAGGCCGAATTCGCGAATGGCGGGCATGGCGCCCACCACCAGCGACAGGATGATGCCCACCAGCAGCAGCAGCGTGATCCATGCGGCGCCGTGGGCCATCACGGAAAAGGCGGTGTCTGCCCAAGACCAGACCCGTCGTCGGCCAGTAGGGTCGCCGCTGGGGGAAGCTCGCTCCATCTTCACACTCTTTTTGTAGGGGCTGGCGGGCAGTGTAGCGGCCATCGGGCGCTCCTCCGGGGTCGACAGAGTTCACTTGGACTGACAGCGCCCCACCGTGCCCGGTGGGGCGCCGACCCGGCTTACTTGAAGGCGACGGCCTTGCCCGATGCGTCCTTGATCTGCTCAGCCCACTGCTTGCGCACCAGGTCCTTCACGGCCGGGGGCAACGGCACGTAGTCCAGGTCGTCGGCCATCTTGTCGCCGTTGATGAAGGCCCATTCAAAGAATTTCAAGGCGCTGCTGGCCACCGCTGGCTTGTCCTGCGACTTGAACATCAGGATGTAGGTCGGGTTGGTCAGCGGCCAGGCGTCCTTGCCCGGCTGTTCGGTGGTGATCTGAAAGAAGGTCTTGTTCCAGTCGGCACCGACAGCAGCAGCCTTGAAGGCATCGTCGCTGGGCTGCACAAAGACCCCGTCCTTGTTGCGCATCAGCGTGTAGGTCATCTTGTTCTGCTTGACGTAGGCGTACTCCACATAACCGATGGAATTCGGCAGGCGCTGCACGAAGGCGGCCACGCCTTCGTTGCCCTTGCCACCGGCACCCGTGGGCCAGTTCACGGCGGTGCCTTCACCGACCTTGGCCTTCCACTCCGGGTTCACCTTGGACAGGTAGTTGGTGAAGATGAAGGTGGTGCCTGAGCCATCTGCGCGGCGAACCGGTGAAATGGCTTCGTCGGGCAGCGGCACGCCGGGGTTCAGCGCGGTCAGGGCCGGGTCGTTCCACTTGGTGATCTTGCCCAGGTAGATGTCACCCAGCAGCTGGCCCGTCAGGCGGATCTGGCCGGGCTGGATGCCCTTGATGTTCACGACCGGCACCACGCCACCAATGACGGTGGGGAACTGGATCAGCCCGTCCTTGGCCAGTTCGGCGTCGGTTAGGGGCATGTCGGAAGCACCAAAGTCCACCGTCTTGCCGCGAATCTGCCGCAGGCCCGCACCCGAGCCGACAGATTGGTAATTGATCCTCGCACCGGTGGCCTTGTTGTAGGCATCGGCCCACTTGGCGTACACGGGCGCGGGAAAGGTTGCGCCAGCACCCGTCACATCTTGTGCAAACACGGCGGCCGACGCAAGAAGCGTGGCGCAGGAGACGACGGCTGTTCGGAGCATGGTCATGGAAGCCTTCTGTGATGAAGTTGACAATGCAACGACTGTAGAAGGCGAATATGACAGCCGCGTGACAAGCGCGGACGCGCCAGACGCCTGTGTGACAACGACCAAACCTTGTCACAAAGCCCGCCTCGGCCCTTTTTGCCAGGCGCTGAACTTGCAAGCGTGCCGTCGAGCTGGAGCATGCGTGCTGTCAGGCAGCGACGCCGCTCCGATGCCGGTCGACCGGCGAGTCGTCAGCCAGCAGCAGCAGCCTGTGCCATGCGCTCGGCGCAACGCTGGCCCAGCATGGCGTCGCGCGATTCCACCATCACGCGCAGCACCGGTTCGGTGCCTGAAGCGCGGATCAGTACCCGTCCGGTGTCGCCCAGTTCAGCTTCAGAGTTGAGCTGAGCAGCTGCAAGTGCAGCGTTGGTCTTCCAGTTGCTGCCATCGGGCAGGCGGACGTTGATCATGGTCTGCGGGAACAGCGTCACACCCTCCAGCAGCTGGGCCAGCGAACGACCGTTTCGTTGCACCGCGCGCAGCACCTGCAGCGAACTGACGATGCCGTCTCCCGTGGTGTGCCGGTCCAGCGCCAGCAGGTGACCCGAACTTTCGCCCCCCAGCTGCCAGCCGCGCGCGCTGAGTTCTTCCAGCACGTAACGGTCGCCCACCTTGGCGCGCACCATCGGAACGCCCAGCCGGCTCAGCGCCTGCTCGACAGCCATGTTCGTCATCAGCGTTCCGACCACGCCGGGCACCTCGCGCCCTTGGCTCAGCCGGTCGGCCGCCATCACGTACAGCAGTTCGTCACCATTGAACAGCCGGCCCTGCCCGTCCACCAGCTGCAGGCGGTCGGCGTCGCCGTCCAGGGCCACACCATAGTCGGCCTGGTGCTCGGCCACGGCCTTCACCAGGGCTTGTGGCGAGGTGGCACCCACCCCGTCGTTGATGTTCATGCCGTTGGGTGAGCAGCCGATCTGCACCACCGTGGCACCCAGTTCGTGGAACACGTCGGGGGCGACGTGGTAAGCAGCGCCGTGCGCCGCGTCCACCACGATCTTCACACCACGCAGCGACATCGTTGCCGGCACCGTACTCTTGCAGAACTCGATGTAACGGCCGCGCGCATCTTCCACTCGGCGTGCCCGGCCCAGGGCTGCCGACTCGACCCAGCGCGGCGGTTGTTCGAGCATGGCTTCGACGTCTTTTTCCCAGTCGTCGGGCAGCTTTTCTCCACGCGACGAAAAAAACTTGACGCCGTTGTCAGCGAAAGCGTTGTGCGAGGCGCTGATGACCACACCCAGGTCCAGCCTGCGCGCGCGCGTGAGGTAGGCCACACCCGGGGTCGGCAGCGGGCCGGTCAGCAGCACGTCAACACCGGCTGAAGCGAAACCGGCTTCGAGCGACGATTCCAGCATGTAGCCCGAGATGCGGGTGTCCTTGCCGATCAACACTGTCGGGCGCGGGCTGGCCCGGCGCAAGACCTGGCCCACCGCATGGCCCAGGAGCAGCATGAAGTCGGGCGTGATGGGGGCGGTGCCTACGGTGCCGCGGATGCCATCGGTTCCAAAGTATTTTCTGCTCATGATCGCCTTGCCCTCAAGTCTTGTGATTTTCTGTGATGCCAATGTCTGCCAAGCCAGTGATCGCGGCGTGCACGACGGGCCTTGCAGCTGCCGGCGAACCGATAACAGCGTACGGTACGGCGGCCCCGCCATCTTAAAACCCGGTGCCTGGGCCATTGCAGACAGACCGCGTAGCTTGACAGAACGACGAATGCTCTTGTGCAATGGAAAGCGGGGCCTCAGCCCCGCTTTCGCGCATGGCCCTAAGGCCCGCCGTCAGGCCGCTGCCGGCGCGCCGTCGGTGCCCACGGGGGGCGTCGGACCGTTCGACTTGTTGACCGAAGGCGTCCAGTCCTTGGGTGCCCGCGGTGGCTTGCCGGCCATGATGTCGTCGATCTGCTCGGCGTCGATGGTTTCCCATTCGAGCAGCGCGCCGGCCATGGCGTGCATCTTGTCCTTGTTGTCTTCGATCAGCTTGCGAGCGATGGTGTATTGCTCGTCGATGATGCGGCGGATGACACCGTCAACCTTGCGCATCGTGTCTTCTGACATGCTGGTGGTCTTGGTGACGCTGCGCCCCAGGAACACTTCACCTTCGTTCTCGGCATAGACCATCGGGCCCAGCTCGTCGGTCATGCCGTAACGCGTGACCATATCGCGGGCGATGGAGGTGGCACGCTCGAAGTCATTGCTCGCGCCAGTGGTCATCTGGTTCATGAACACTTCTTCGGCGATGCGGCCACCAAACAACACGCTGATGGTGGACAGCATGCGTTCCTTGTCCATGCTGTAGCGGTCACCCTCGGGCAGCTGCATGGTCACGCCCAGCGCACGGCCGCGCGGGATGACGGTCACCTTGTGCACGGGGTCGGTCTTGGGCATCAGGCGGGCCACCAATGCGTGGCCGGCTTCGTGGTAAGCCGTGTTCTTGCGCTCTTCCTCGGGCATGACCATGGACTTGCGCTCAGGCCCCATCATGATCTTGTCTTTGGCCTTTTCGAAGTCCACCATCTCCACCACGCGCCCATTCCGTCGTGCAGCAAAGAGAGCAGCTTCGTTGACCAGATTGGCCAGATCGGCACCGCTGAAGCCCGGTGTGCCGCGCGCCAGAATGTCGGCGCGGATGTCCTGCCCAACAGGGACCTTGCGCATGTGCACGTTCAGGATCTGCTCGCGGCCGCGCACATCGGGCAGCGTCACGTAGACCTGGCGGTCAAAACGGCCCGGGCGCAGCAGCGCGGGGTCCAGGATGTCGGGCCGGTTGGTGGCCGCCATCACGATGACGCCCAGGTTGGTCTCGAATCCGTCCATCTCGACCAGCATCTGGTTCAGGGTCTGCTCGCGCTCATCGTTACCGCCACCCAGGCCGGCACCACGGTGACGACCAACGGCGTCAATTTCGTCGATGAAGATGATGCAGGGCGCACTCTTCTTCGCTTGCTCGAACATGTCGCGCACGCGGGCGGCGCCCACGCCGACGAACATCTCGACAAAGTCTGAACCGCTGATGCTGAAGAACGGCACCTTGGCTTCACCCGCGATAGCCTTGGCCAACAGCGTTTTGCCGGTACCGGGGGGGCCCACCAGCAGCACGCCGCGCGGAATGCGACCGCCCAGTTTCTGGAATTTCTGCGGGTCCTTCAGGAAGTCAACCAACTCCTTGACCTCCTCCTTGGCCTCGTCACAACCGGCCACGTCAGCGAAAGTGGTGGTGTTGTTGGCTTCATCCAGCATGCGCGCCTTGCTCTTGCCGAAGCTGAAGGCGCCGCCCTTGCCGCCGCCTTGCATCTGCCGCATGAAGTAGACCCACACGCCAATCAGCAGCAGCATCGGGCCCCAGCTGACCAGAATGCTCATCAACAGCGAAGGCTCTTCGCGCGGGCGCACATCAAATTTCACACCGTTGTTGATCAGGTCGCCAACCAGCCCACGGTCCAGAAACGTGGCGGTGCTGCGCAGCCGCTTGTCGTCGGTGGTGACGGCGATGATCTCAGTGCCACCGCCTGGGTTTTCCTGCAGGGTGACGGCCTTGATCCGTTTGCCACGCACTTCTTCAAGGAAGTCGGAGTAGCCGATTTGATTGCCGGTAGTGGTGCT
>JAYSXE010000183.1:0-7073 GCA_043717565.1 Burkholderiales bacterium
CGCCAGAAAAATGCGGTCCGGCCGCAGACGAAGACAGGCCTCCAGCAGCAGCTTCGCCGAGACAGCACTCGCCCCCTGTCCGCCCTTGGAATAGAACAGATGCAGCTTGTTCGGGTGGTTGGGCAAGGTCAGCTCGGCCGCGTCCTCGATGGTGATCAGCCGCTCGGTCACCGGCACCTCTTCGACCAGGCCTTTCATGAAGGTGGTTTTGCCCGAGCCGGTTTTGCCGGCCACCACCATGGTCTGGTGCGACTGCACGGCCAGGCGAAAGAACTCCACATACCGGCCCTGGGCCCTGAGGGCCAGCAGCTCTTCCTCAAAAGGCGCCAGCATGTGCCGGGCTGCCTGCACCCGCCCAAACAGACCCTGCGCCGCAAAGTCTTCCAGCCGCCGCACCCGGGCCGAGGGCCTGCGGATGCACAGTGCAATCTGATCGGCCGGCGTGGCGCTGGGCTGCACCACCTGCACACGCTCTCCGGTGGACAGCGCGGCGCTGAGCAGCGGGTTCTGTTCGCTGGTGTGCTGCCCCGTCAGCGTGGCGATGGCCGTGGCCAGGCTCTGGCAGTGCCTGAACCCCAGAGCCGGCACTTGCAGCTGCTCCCACGTTCCCGCGCGTTCCACAAACACCTCGCCGGGCCGGTTGATGCAGAGCTCGTTGACACCTGCGTCGTCCAGCAGGTGGCGGATGGGCTGCAGGTACTCGGTGACGGTAGCGTCAGACCGCAGTTGTGCGGGGTGGCCGGTTGCTGCAAGCGCATGGGGTGAGAGCTCGCGGACCACCGCGCTACGGTATGCGGCGCTGTTCACCGCGGCTCCAGTGCGTAGACGCCTGAGAAGTCCACATCGCGCGCCACGTACACACCCACCACGCTGCCCTGGTTCTGGTACAGCAGGGGCGGGATGGTGATGGTGGCTTCCAGCACCTTCTCTGCGAGCTTGGAGCCGGCAGCCGTGGTGCTGGGCAGCAGCACGGTGGTGTTGCCGGTGGTGGGGTTGGTGTCGCTGGCCACGATCTTGATGGCGTCGTCGATCAGCGACACCAGCAGTGCCGCGCCCAGTCGTTCTGGCCAGCGGTTGTCGACATAGCCGCCGATACCGCTTTCTCCGAGAGCGCCCGTGCCAGGCGAGTCCAGGTCCACCGTGACGCCATGCGGCGTGCGCAGCCGTGTCCACAGCACGGGGATGCGGGTGACACCCGGCCGCACCTGCACGATGCGGTACTCACCGTCCAGGTGTGAGCCCCGCTCGGCCAGTACCACCCGGCCGTCGTCCGAAAACACGTTGCGCTGAACCTGGCAGGCCACAAAACCGCTGGCCGCCGTGATGATCCGGGTCTTCAGGCTGCAGGTGAAAAGCACCCCCTTGGGCATCGTCAGGCTGCGGTTGGCCATCAGGGTTGCAGCCACCAGGGGTGGCGAGGACCGTTCCATCGAACCGAAGAGGGCCGGCACGGCTGCGGCCGCTGCGCCTGCAGCGCCGGCCTGCGCCGCTGGCAGCGATAGTGCTCGTTCAGCGCCGCCGACACCCGTGGCCCGCTCGGTCAGGCTCTGCAGTTGCCCGAGCATGCTGCCCAGCTGGGCCTGATAACGCCGCAGGTTGGCCTGCGCATCGGCAGGGCCGCCAGCGGCGCCCGCGCCGCCTGGCGCGGCCAACCCCGCATCGGCCGCGCCGTAGGCTGACCCTGCCGCCCCAGCGCCAGAGCCAGCGGCTGAAAACGGCGACTCATCGCCCACGGGCACAGACACGCGCCCAGGCTGACCCGATGGCTGCCCGCGCACGGCAATGGCCTGAGCGGGGCTGGCCGGATCGGCCTCGATGCTGGGCACACGGTTCTGGCGGGCCAGGGCGATGGCCTGCACAGCCGGGTCTCTTGACTCGGAAGGGAGGGCAGCTGGTGCAGGCAACAGGCTGTCCTTGAAGACGACCCTCGGCGCCGCAGCGGTGGCGACTTCGGTGGCCGTGTCAGAGGTCTGCGGTTTTGGGTCGCTCAGGTAGCGTGTGGCGGCAAAGCCCAGCACCGCCATCAACGACAGCAGCAGCACGCCCGCAGCAACGAAGGGCTTGAGCTGGTTGCCCGGGGTTCGGGGTGCCAGCGACGGGATCTGCGCTTCGCCGGGCAGCGGGGCGAGCGTGTCGGGGCCTCTCATGGGGCGCTCCGCTGGGGTGCGGACTGCCGTGGGGCAACGGGCGACTTGATGACCCGGGCCACGCCAGCGACAGTGGTGCCGTCCCGGGGAGCAACGCCGTCCAGGTCAAAATCCTCATTGATGATGGCCGCCACGCTCTGGCCCAGGCGCAACACAAACCGCCGCCCTACGCGGTCGGCCACCAGCTGGTCTTCGGCGTCCATGCGGGTGTTCACCATCTCCTCGCTGCCGTCGGCCGCCACTTCAAAAACGGCCGGCAGCGGCCGGTTGTTCGGGAAGCTGAAATAGGTGTGCGTGCCGTCGTCAAACACCAGCACAGGCACGATGTCGTCGGAGTTCTTGCCGGTGGCCACCGAGTAGGCCGTGTTGCGCACAGCGGGCGGGATGCGCCAACGCTCTGCGATCAGTTCCTGCGCAGTGGCGGGCGGTGGGCCCAACACAACAGGGGGCAGAACCGGCACCAGAGGCGGCAGCGCAGCAACCAGGCGCACCGGCTGCGGGGGCGCAGCCACGGTCAGGCGCAGCAGGGAGAGGCCTGGGCCATCCACCGGGTGCAGCACAAACACATGCCGGCGCCTGTCAGTGACCACCATCAGGTTGGTGCTGGCGGCCCCTGTCTTCGGCTTGATGTACAGATCCTGGCCCTGGCGCGCGATGCACCAGATGTGTGTTTCATCAGCGCAGTTGGCCCCCTTGCCGCTGACGGGAATGCCGACGATCTGCTCATCGTCGCCCAGCACGATCTGCGTGATCTGGCCCCGGCGTACCGGCACATCCAGTACACGGTCGGATGAGAAGACGACGGTGCGCAGACGCGAGTCGGCGGGAAGGCGTGGGTGTGGGCCCGCATCGGCACCCGCACCCGCCACCGCCTGGGCGCTTGCCGTGCCTGAAACGCTGCCCAGCAAGAGCAGGGTCACCGCCACCAGGGGCGCCAGGCGCATGCCGTCCGAATAGCTGCCTGTCACGATGAACCCCCGGCGCCGGATTCAGCAGGCCGGGCGGGCGCCACCAGTTCAGCGTCAGCGCGATAGCCCGTGACGACGAACCCAAACGGGTTCTCGATCCTGTCGGCCGGCTGCTTCATGGCCGATGGGCGGTATTCGTAGCGCACGGTGGACACAAACCGGGTGGTCGTCGATGCGGTGCCCTGAGCCGGACGGACCTGGCGGTCAAAGGTGGCCACTGCCTCACCCTGCTGGCCGGGCGCAGGGGTGCGCGTCAGCCGCACCGAGACGATGGTGACCCGGTGCTCTTCGCGGGCCGCCACCACGTTCTGCATCGCGCGCTCGCCGGCGAACTGGCTGCCGTAGGGCGCCCAGGTCTCCGGCACCGTCATGCGGCCCACCTGGTCGTAGTCGCGCTGCAGCAGCGCGAAGTTGTAGGACTCGCGTGCCCGCACAAACACCGCCACGTTGTGCTGGTCCAGCACCGCCAGCACCGGCACGTTGGCGTCATCTAGCGTGGCCACCACACTGGTCTCGCCCGTGGTGCGATCCACCACCACCGGGTACGGTGCAGACGGTGGCCGCAGGCCCTGAAAAGCCGCCATCGCAAAGCCCAGCACCGCCAGCACCGCACCCACGCCACCAGCGATCCAGCCGCGCCGCCCCGAGGTCAGCGCCTGGGCCACCCGGTCCTGCTCCCAGCTGTTGGCTGCAGCAATGGCTGCCACGGCCTTCCTGGACAAGGGCAAGGGCTGCACGGAAAGGTCTTCCTTCAACACGTCTGGTGTGACGGGGGTTGTCATGGTCAGCGTCTCAGTTGCGCACGAAGTCGACGAGGCGGCGGTTTCTGGAGGCTTGCTCGAGCTGCCCTTCGCGGGCTCGGGAATCGGCCACCCGCTGGTCGGCTTCGGCCAGGCCGCGCATCAGCTCGATCTGGCTGACTTCGTGCTGCAGCAGCGCACTCTCGGCGGTGATGCGGGCGGTGACCTCCTGGATCTCTTTTTGGTCGACCGTGGCGCCAGCGCGGCGCATGAGGCTGTTGATCTGCCCGACGCGATCCCGGGCTTTGGTCAGCGCCTCTTCCATGAACGCCTTCTGCTGGTACGGCTTGGCCAGCGAGGCCTGGCACTGCAGGCGGCGGGCGGCATCGGCAACATCGAAGCAGTTGTAGGTCATCTGCGCATCGCGCAGCGTGCGGGCTGCACCGTTGAGGTTGTTGTAGCCCCCGGTCTCGAGCTGGCGCACGAGATTGCCCGCATCACGCGGCACATAGTTCTGCAGCAACGGGTTGTTCAGCACATCGCCCAGTGAACGGGCCTGGGAGATGGACTGGATCTGCTGACCCATGCCCACAAGCTGCTGGTACTGGTTGTCGATCTGGGTGATGCCGTTCAGCACATCCAGCATGGCCTGGATGATGGAAGCGACGTCGATGACCGGAATGCCGGCCCGCGCTGGGGCTGATGCGCCCATCAGTGCGATGCCTGCAGCCAGCCCGGCAAGAGCCGACCGAATCCTGGAACGCTTCATGGTGTGTACCCCGGTGGATGGAACGGTTGAGAAAACGAAAGCTGATGAACTGGCAAGTTCCGGCAGGGGTGACATCAGGACGCGCCGCCGCGCAGTGCTACCCGTTGATAGGCCGCGCGCGCCGGGCCCGCAGCAGACGAACCGCCACCTGCCGCTGCCGCCACACGGCCAGCGGCGTAGGCAGCACCTCCGCCGCGTGTCATCGAGCCGCCACTGGCTGCGCCGCCTGCTGAACCCCGGCCGCTGCCCATGGCACGCATCGCCACCATCGTGTTGGTGACCATCTGCGTTCCGCTTTGAATGGACGCGCCGCCCGTCAGGCTTGAAGCCAGCGACGGCGCCTGGAAGAGCACGATGCCGAGCAGACACATCACCGAGAGGTAAGTACCTGCCGCTTCAAGTGCGCCCACTGCGTTGGGGGCGCCGGCGACGAAGGCGTTGCCGTCCCGGATGGCGGCAACCACTCTCTCGGCGACGTACAGCGACATGCCCAGCGCAAAGAAGACGAACCACGACAGGACGATGGCGCTCAGCATGAAGGAGAGCCAGCTATCAAAAAATCGCGCCGTGGACTTAAACAGCAGACAAAGAATTGCTAACGGGCCAATGGCCAGCGCAAAGGTCAGGATCAACTTCCCAAGCAGGCCCACAAAAGCGCCAAGCACCAGCAGGATGGTTGTCCCCAGCGAGAAGAGCACGCTTGCCAGAACGAGGTCCAGGCGAAACATGCCGGCGTCTCGCCACAAGAGAGCCAGTTGTTCGTTGGCTGCAGTGTTGGCCAGATCCAGCGCCATGAATGCCGTTGCCGCTGCAGCGCCTCTTGGTGCGAGAAACAAGTTGGCCAGTCCGTCCTGCAAACCCATGGCCCAGCCGACAACGTCGCCTGTGTAGAAAAGGCCCGGCAACGCGAAGGTCAAGATCGCCGTCACTTTGACCATCTTCCAAGCGAAGGTACCAATCGGCTCTGGGGCTTCACCGCGCATCACGGCAAGACCGAAGATGGCGATGTAGATGGTGAGCCCGGCCAGCGCCACGGGAACAAGTCCTGCGGCAAGGTCGGCTGAAACGCGCGCGGCGTAGCCAAGGAAGAATGCGTTGAACCAGGCTTCGAGGCGCGCAAACACGTTCTGCTACTCCACGGTTCCCATGCCGCCCGGCACGCCCGCGGCCACCGGTTCGCACTTGCGACCAGCTGCGCGGGACTCGCAGTGCCACCACTTGCCCTCAAGCTTCACCGTCCAGAAACGAGGCCGTTTGCTTGCGCCAAGCGTTGAAGGGATGCAGCCTGTGGGCGAAAAGTAGATGCTGGTGCAGTCCATCAGCGACGCCGGGCCTTCGATCATGTAGACCTCTGCGCCAGGGCGCGGCGGTGTCAACTTGAAACCGGACTTCAAGTAACGCTGAGTCGCCGCAGTCAACGGCGGCTCCTCCACCACCCGCTTGCCGTTGACGATGCGAACCGCCTCGTTGCCAGGGAATGCCGCGCCCGTTGGCTCGGCCCTGGTGACGGTGCTTGCCAGTGCTGCCAGCAATGCCAGCAAGCCCGCTGCTGCGGGTTGAAGTTGAAGTTTCATGGGAAGGCCCTCCGGGCCAGACCGCGCCGCTCACGCACGCGTTGATAAAACAAGGGCAGCCACGCGGCCGGTGCGTCACCGACTTCAGCACGCAGCTGATCGAGCAGGTCGACGTTGTCGGTGGTGGCGCTCAGCACGGCGAGGTAGTCGTCCATGCCGCCCAGGTCAAACTCGCACTGAACGGAGTCAGTGCCTTGTTTGCACAGGAATCTCCTGGATCCTGTGGCGCCCAGAGACTTGACGATGCCGAACTCGGCATCGGTCAGGCCCAGACCGCCTACGTATTCGTCACGGTCGGCGTCGGCGTTGGGCAACACCAGCTTGGTCACCGACTGCTCGACCATCGTGCGCCCGTTCTCGTTGGACAGCAAGTCGGCGACCTCCTGGGTGTCAAATATCCCCAGACCGTTGTTCTTGCGGATCGTCTTTTGCTTGTGCTTGACGAAGGGCGCAAAAGCGGGGTCGCCCAGGGCTTTCCAGCACTCGGCCACGTGGTAGATCAGCGGCTCGCCGTTGACGAGCTCGTCCATGACGTTCAGCAGCACCATCATGATGGGCGTGCGCACGTCGGCACTGCCCAGCACACCGGTGTAGTCAAAGCCGATCGCCCGGTGTTCCAGGAGGTCACCCAGCCGGTCGTCGGCCATGTCGAAGACCCACCCGAGCTCACCACCCCGGCACCACTTGCTCAGCCGGTCATACAGGCTGTTGGTGCCCGAGCGGGGCAGCGACTGCCGCACGGTGCTGAACCAGCGCAACTCGGGCCGCAGTGCGGCCACGGTGGCCACCGCGCGTGCAATGGCTTCATGGTCACTGGGCAGCAGCGGCAGCTCGGGCGTGGCGATGCACTGCTTGACCAGTTCGGTCCAGAAAGC
>JAYSXE010000184.1:0-7059 GCA_043717565.1 Burkholderiales bacterium
GGTGCCCGCGGTGATGGCGGGCAGGTTGCACGAGATCAAGTCCTGCGACATCCTGCAGCCCGGCCCGGCGGCGTTGACCGACGGGCTGGAGCAATTGCACCGCTTGTTTGCCGCCTGGGCCGCAGCGCAGGCCGACACGGGCGGGCGCCAGGGATAGCGGGCCCGCGGCACAGCCGTGGTGGCCGCGGTGTTTGACACGGTCCGCGCCGTGCTGGACCTTCCGGCACGGCTGCTGGGCTGCCGGCCCCGCTGACCACCAACGGCGTCGCCGTGCGCGCCGCCTTGGTTCCGCGCGCCTTGCGGCGCTGCGCTGGCGCAGCGCGAACCTGTAGCGGAAGGGGGAAGACGCCAGATCCTGCACAGGGCCTGCCAAAATCGACGTAAGCTGGATGCCAGCCAATGGGCGTCCACTCTGCGCCTGGCATTTTCAGGCTTGGGTTTTTTCAACGGATCAGGAGACAGCGATGGCACAACGCGATGTGGTGGTACTGGGCGCAGCCCGTTCGGCAATTGGCAGTTTCAGCGGCGCACTGGCCGACATGGAGCCGGCAGAGCTCGCCGGCCTGGTGATGAAAGAGACCATCAAGCGCAGCGGCGTGGACCCGCAGCGCATCAACTACGTGACCGTGGGCAACACCATCCCCACCGAAAGCCGCTTCCCCTATGTGGCACGTGTGGCGGCCATTCAGGCCGGGCTGCCGATGGAAAGCGTGGCCATGTCGGTGAACCGGCTGTGCAGCTCAGGTCTGCAGGGCATCGTCACCACGGCGCAGAACATCCTGCTCGGCGACTGCGACTACGGTATCGGCGGTGGTGTTGAAGTGATGAGCCGCGGCGGCTACCTGAGCCCGGCCATGCGCAGCGGTGCCCGCATGGGCGACACCAAGTTGATCGACATGATGGTGGCCACTTTGACCGACCCCTTCGGCGTGGGCCACATGGGCATCACGGCCGAGAACCTGGCCACCAAGTGGGGCATCACGCGTGAACAGCAAGACGCGCTGTCGGTGGAATCGCAGCGCCGCGCGGCCGCGGCCATAGCGGAAGGCCGTTTCAAGAGCCAGATCGTGCCCATCGTCAAGCAGACCAAGAAGGGCGAAGTCACCTTTGACACTGACGAATACGTGAAGGCCGCCACCACGATGGAATCGCTGGCCAAGCTGAAGCCGGCGTTCAAGAAAGACGGCACGGTGACGGCCGGCAACGCGTCGGGCATCAACGACGGCGCCGCTTTTTTCGTTCTGGGCGAAGCCGGTGTGGCGGCCAGCCACGGCTACAAGCCCATGGCCCGCCTGGCGGGTTATGCGGTGGCCGGCGTGCCAAACGACATCATGGGCGAAGGCCCGATCCCGGCTTCCAAGCTGGCGCTGAAGAAGGCCGGCCTGTCGCTCAGCCAGATGGACGTCATCGAAAGCAACGAGGCTTTCGCAGCGCAGGCCATTGCGGTGTCGCGCGGGCTGGAACTGGACATGGCCAAAACCAACCCCAACGGCGGCGCCATCGCGCTGGGCCACCCCATTGGCTGCAGCGGCGCCTTCATCGCCACCAAAGCCATTTACGAGCTGCACCGCACCGGGGGCCGCTACGCGCTGGTTACCATGTGCATCGGCGGCGGCCAGGGCATTGCGGCGGTATTCGAGCGGCTCTGAAGCCTGAAGTGAAGCGGCGGCACAGGGCGTTCAGCGCGCCTTGAAAACGGGCCGGCGGCGTTGTGAAAACGCGGCCAGCCCTTCTTTCAGATCGTCGCTGACTGCGCACCGCGCCTCGCGCAGGCGCATGCGCTTGGCGGTGCTTCGCCCAGCCGCAATCTCGTTCAATGACAGCTTCATGCCCTGCAGCGCCAGCGGCGCGCCTGCCACCAGCTGCAGGGTCATCTCGCTGACGGCGGCGTCCAGCTGCGCCGGCGCCACACAGGCGTCCAGGTAGCCGATGCGCAGCAGTTCCGGCCCATCCACCGCCTGTGCCAGCAGGAACAGCCGCTTGGCCGCCTGCAGGCCCAGGCGCGACACATAGCGCTGCAGCCCGCTGGGGTAGAAATGCAGCCCCAGGTGCGCCGCGGGCATGCGCAATTGCATGCCCAGCACGCCCAAGCGGAAGTCGCAGGCCAGCGCCAAGTCGGTGGCGCCGCCGTAGACGCTGCCGTTCAACCGCGCAACCGTGGGCAAGGGCAGCGCTTCCAGCGCGTCCACTGTGCGCTCGAAGAGCTGCGGGTCGGCCTGCGCCGAGCCCGCACCCTGTTGCAGTTCTTCCAGGTTGAAGCCAGCGCAGAAGGCGCGGCCCTGGCCGGTCAACACCAGCACCCGCGCCTGCGGCTCGGCGGCCAGAGTTTGCAGATGGGCCTGCAGCGCCAGCAGGTCTTCGCGGTGCAGCCGGTTCAAGTGGCGCGGCCGGTTCAGCGTGATGGTGGCCACGCCGGCTTCGTCCACGGCCAGCAGCGGCGGGCCTTCCGGCGCGGCGGCGCCCGCGCCTTCAACCATGGCTTTTCTCGAAATCCTTCATGTACGCCACCAGTGCTTGCACGCCTTCCAGCGGCATGGCGTTGTACAGCGAAGCGCGCATGCCGCCCACCACGCGGTGGCCTTTCAGCTGCACCAGGCCGCATTCGTCGGCGCCCTTCAGGAACGCGGCGTCCAGCGCCGGGTTTTGCAGGAAGAAGGTGACGTTCATCAGGCTGCGGCAGTCCATGGCCACGGGCGCCTTGTAGAAGCCGGTGCTGTCCAGATAGCCGTACAGCAGGCCGGCCTTGGCACGGCTGCGCCGTTCCATCGCCGCAACCCCGCCCTGGGCCTTGATCCACTTGAACACCAGACCGGCGATGTATATGGCGTAGGTGGGCGGCGTGTTGTACATGCTGTCGTTGTCGGCCACCACCTTGTAGTCGAATGCTGAGGGCGTGCAGGGCAGGGCCTTGCCGAGCAGGTCTTCGCGCACGATCACCAGTGTCAGGCCGGCGGGCCCGATGTTCTTCTGCGCGCCGCCGAAGATGAGGCCGTACTTCGACACGTCCACCGGGCGCGACAGGATGCTGCTGCTCATGTCGGCCACCAGCGGCACGCTGCCGACGTCGGGCGTCCAGTGGTATTCCACGCCGCCGATGGTTTCGTTGCTGCAGATGTGCACGTAGGCGGCGTTGGGGTCCAGCTGCCAGGTGTCGCGTGGCGGGATGCGGGTGTAGCCGCTGTCCTTGGACGACGCGGCCACGTTCACGCCGCCGTAACGCCGCGCTTCGGCGATGGACTTGCGCGACCATTCGCCGGTGTCGATGAAGTCGGCACTGGCCTTGCCGCGCAGCAGGTTCATCGGCACGATGGCGTTTTCGGCCAGGCCGCCGCCCTGCATGAACAGCGTCTTGTACTGGGCCGGCACCTGCAGCAGTTCGCGCAATGCGGTCTGCGCCTCGGCGGCGATGGCCATGAATTCCTTGCCGCGGTGGCTCATCTCCATCACGCTCATGCCGCTGCCCTGCCAGTCCAGCATCTCGGTGGCCGCTTGTTGCAGCACGGGTTCGGGCAACGCGGCGGGGCCGGCGCTGAAGTTGAAGACACGGGACATGGCGGGGTGCTTTCGGGGAAGGCGGTGGGCTGCGGGCAACGCTGAATTATCCGCATCGCCTGCGGCGCTCTTTCTGCCGTGGGCGTTGCCTGTCGCTGCACGCCCAGGCTGGCACGCCAGGGCCGCCCGCCTAACGCCAGATGGGCGCGTTGTACAACCCCCACGCCGGTGCAAGGCTTGAGGGGTTGGACACGGCCCGACAGGCAACACAATCGCGGCATGAGAAGAACAATTGCAGTTGTCACGCTGGCAGCGTGGCTGGTGGGGGGGTTGGCAGGGTACGGCGTGTCGGCCATGGCGCAGGGTGGCTCGGCACCGCCGCCACCGCAGGCCCGCGCGGAAGCCGGCGCTGATGCCCGCGCCATGCGGGCCGTGCGCTTGGCCGCTGGCGAAACGTTGGTGCTCGACGGCACGTTGTCGCACCCGGCCTGGCAGCGCGCGCCCGCCTACAGCCAGTTCCTGAGCGTCGCGCCGCTGTTTGGGCCCCAGGTGCCGCAGCAGACGCAGGTTCGGGTGCTGTTTGACGACCAGGCGCTGTACGTGGGCGTGACGGCGCTGGACACCGAGCCCGCGCTGATTCGCGACCCCATCGTGCGCAACGACCAGGTCAACCGCACGCAGGACTTCATCGCGCTGTACATCGATGCCATCGGCAGCAAGCGGTCGGCCCAGTTCTTCCGCGTCAACGCCGCCGGCAGCATGGCCGACGGCCTGCACACCGCCAATGACGACAACGAAGACTTTTCGCCCGACTTCGACTGGGACGCCGCCGTGTCGCGCAGCCCGCAGGGCTATACGGTGGTGTACCGCCTGCCCTTTGCCAGCCTGCGCTTTTCGCCGGGCGAACACGACTGGCGCATCATGGTGGTGCGCCGCCTGCCGCGTGCGCAGTTCCACATGGTGAGCTCGGTGCCCATCCCCCGCGATGTGCCCCACTTCATCTACAACATGCAGCCGCTGCTGGGCGTGCAGCTGCCGGCCGACAGCCGCTTCCTGACGCTGCGCCCCAGCGTGACGCTGCGGCGCGACGAAGCCGCTGGCGCAGAAGGGCGCAACAAGGTCAGTGCCAGCCTGGACGCCAAGTGGCGGCCGCTGCCGCAGGCGGTGGTGGACGCCACGCTGAACCCTGATTTCTCGCAGGTGGCGCTGGACGTGCCACAGCTGGCCGGAAACGCGCGCTTTGCGCTTTTCTTTGCCGAAAAGCGGCCGTTCTTCTTCGAATCGGCCGACCTGCTGCGCACGCCCACCGAGGCCATTTACACGCGCAGTTTCACTGAGCCGCGTTGGGGCCTGCGCGGCACTTGGCGGTCTACCGAATGGGCGGGCACCGCGCTGGCGCTGGACGACCGTGGCAAGGGCCTGGTGCTGTTGCCCGGCACCTACGGCTCGGGCGGCGCGCTGCAGCCGGCTTCCAGGGCGCTGGTGCTGCGCGCGCGCAGCGACGGTGCGGCTGCGTGGCTGCCCCAGGGCCTGCAACTGGGCGTTGTGGCCGCCACCCGAAGTTATGCCGACGACCGCGGCGCCAACACCGTGCTGGGCCCCGACCTGGCGTGGCAACTGGACGACAGCTGGCGCGTGCGCGCGCAGTGGTTGCACGCGCAGACCTCGGCCCAGGTGGAGCAAGAGGCCACAGGCCCGGCGCTGCGCAAGAAGCCCGCAACAGACGGCGACCTGCTGCACCTGCGGGTGCTTCACAAGACCGACCATTCCGAAGCCAACCTGGGTGTCGACGACATTGGCCCGGGGTTTCGGCACGACACCGGTTTTGTCAACCAGGTGGGGGTGCGCAAATATCATGGCTGGTTGTCGCGCGGCTGGAACGAGGTGGGGCCTTTCAACCAGTTCTGGGTGAATGCCGAGTGGGACCGCGTGGTGGACCGCAGCACCGGGCGCCTGGTGTCAGAGTACTTGCGCCCCGGCATCTGGAGCACCGGCGCCAGCAACCTGGAATGGTGGGCCGAGTACTACGGCCATTCGGTGTTGCGCACGTCGGCAAATGAGGCGCTGCTGCGCGAACACTTCGTGGCCAGCGGCCTGGTGGTGACGCCGGCGCGCTGGTTCCCCCTGCTGGACACCAAGCTGGTGTGGGGCCAGCTGGCCGACAGCCGGGCCAACCGGGTGCGCCCGGGGGGCAGCTTCAGGCTCGTGACCAAGCTGCGGCCTTTGCCGCGGCTTGAACTGGAAACCACCAGCAACACCGCCTGGCTGCGGCACGAGGGCCGGCGCAGCTATGCAGAGACCGCGGTGCAGGGCTTGGCGGTGTGGCACTTCAATGCCCGCCACAACCTGCGTGCCATCGTGGAACAGCGGTCGCTGAAGCGCGTGGCCGAAGGCACGGACATCGAGGCCGAGAACCGCCGCAATTCCACACTGTCGCTGACCTACGGCTGGCGCGAGAGTGCCGGCACCGTGCTGTACGTGGGTTACAGCCACGCCCGCAATGCACGTGTGGCCGCCGACCGCAGCCAGGAGCTGTTCGTCAAGCTGCAGGTTGACGTGGACGAAGCCCGTGCGGTGTTGCGCGGGCGCTGAAGGGTGCCGCCGAGTGCCGCCAGCCGCATTCATCCGACTTCGGCCGCCGCCAAGCGCTTTGTAAGGCAGCTGGGGCAATGACGCTGTAGGCTTGGACGCCTGCAACCCCCGACGGAGCCCCCGATGAAACAGCCCATGATCGACCCCGAAGCCCTGATCTCGATGTTCGAGCAAGCCACTGCCAAACAGGGCGCACAGCTGCGCAAGGCTGCGGCCGACGCCACGCTGGCCGCACTGCAGGGCCGCGAATTGACGTTGAAGAACATCAAGGCCGCCTTGAAGACCGTTTCCGAGGCCGCCAGCCAGGGTGTGGCCAAGAACCTGGTGCAGGGCGTGGACCCTGAGGCGCTGTTGAGCAAGGCCGTGGACGGCATGGACGACGCGCTGTTGAAGGCCGTGGAAGCCAACCAGCGCGCACTGAGCATGCTGGCCGCCCAGGGCGCCAACCTGCACGAAGGCCACCTGAAGAAGGCGCTGGACGACCTGGAGAAGATGGAAGACAGCCTGTTTTCGACGCTGAAGAAAACCGCGGCGTCGGCCGGCACGCCGATGGCCGGCGCCTGGGGTTCTGTGCTGGAAAAGATGCAGGCCCAGGGCACCGTGTCGGGCGCCCAGGCCACTGCCGCGGCGCAAGACATGGCCGACCAGATGCAAGCCGCCGTGCGCAGCACGCGTGCCGCCGGCATGCGCGCTGCGCAGGTCATGGCCGAGAGCTACACGGCCATGGTCAGCGGTGTGCTGCTGGGCATGAGCGAAGCGCTGCAAAGCACCGCGCCGGGCAAGAAGGCACCGCACAAGTAAGCCCCTGCTGCGGGGGGTGCAGCGCGCGGGCCGCCGGCCCGTCCTGCGCAACCACGGCCCCGCATCCAAGGCCCGGGTTGCCCGCAATGGCGGCCGGTGACCGGCGGCCTACACTGCCGCCCCATGAAAACCGTCGTCATTTCCGGTAGCGGCCTGTACCAGCCGCCGCACGTC
>JAYSXE010000185.1:0-7040 GCA_043717565.1 Burkholderiales bacterium
AGCGATCGTGATGAGCCTGAACTGCTTCATCGGCCCCAAGCCCAACCTGCTGGACATCAACGCCGTCAACCCGCCCATGCGGCTGGAAGTGACGCAGCCCGTGCTGGACTTCGAAGCCATGGCACGCCTGCGCGCCATTGAACAGCACACCAACGGCAAATTCCAGACGCACGAGCTCGACATCACCTACCCGCTGGCCTGGGGCCGTGAAGGCGTTGAAGCCAAGCTGGCCAGCCTGTGCGCCGAGGCGGTGGACGCGCTGAAGGCCGGCCACAACATTCTCATCATCACCGACCGCCGCATGGGCAGCAGCCTGGTGGCCATACCCGCGCTGCTGGCGCTGTCGGCCGTGCACCACCACCTGGTGCGCGCCGGCCTGCGCACCACCGCCGGCCTGGTGGTTGAAACCGGCTGTGCACGCGAAGTGCACCACTTTGCCGTGCTGGCCGGTTATGGCGCCGAGGCCGTACACCCTTACCTGGCGCTGGAAACCCTGCAAGACCTGCACAACACGCTACCCGGCGAAATGAGTGCAGACAAGGCCATCTATAACTACGTGAAAGCGGTGGGCAAGGGCCTGTCCAAGATCATGTCGAAGATGGGTGTCAGCACCTACATGAGCTACTGCGGCGCGCAGCTGTTCGAAGCCATCGGTCTGGAAAAGTCGTTTGTCGACCAGTACTTCCGCGGCACCGCGTCGCAAGTGGGCGGCATCGGCGTGTTCGACGTGGCCGAAGAAGCGCTGCGCATGCACCAGTCCGCCTTCGGCAACGACCCCGTGCTGGCGCGCAACCTGGACGCTGGTGGCGAATACGCCTGGCGCGTGCGTGGCGAAGAGCACATGTGGACACCCGACGCCATCGCCAAGCTGCAGCACAGCACACGCGCCAACCAGTTCGACACCTACAAGGAATACGCGCAGATCGTCAACGACCAGAGCAAGCGCCACATGACGCTGCGCGGCCTGTTCGAATTCAAGGTCGACCCGAGCAAGGCGATACCGCTGGACGAAGTGGAAAGCGCGGCCGACATCGTCAAGCGCTTCGCCACCGGCGCCATGTCGCTGGGTTCCATCAGCACCGAAGCGCACAGCACATTGGCCATTGCCATGAACCGCATCGGCGGCAAGAGCAACACCGGCGAAGGCGGTGAGGACCCGGCGCGCTACCGCAACGAGCTCAAGGGCATCAAGGTCGCGGCGGGCACCAAGGTGTCTGACGTCATCGGCAGCAAGGTCATCGAAGCCGACTACGAGATGCAGGCCGGCGACAGCCTGCGCAGCAAGATCAAGCAGGTGGCTTCGGGCCGCTTTGGTGTGACCACCGAATATCTGGTCAGCGCCGACCAGATCCAGATCAAGATGGCGCAGGGCGCCAAGCCTGGGGAAGGCGGCCAGCTGCCCGGCGGGAAGGTCAGCGAATACATAGGCATGCTGCGCTACAGCGTGCCCGGCGTGGGCCTTATCAGCCCGCCGCCGCACCACGACATCTACAGCATTGAAGACCTGGCGCAGCTCATCCACGACCTGAAAAACGCCAACCCGCGCGCCAGCGTAAGCGTCAAGCTGGTGTCTGAAGTGGGTGTGGGCACCATCGCCGCCGGCGTCACCAAGTGCAAGGCCGACCACCTGGTGATCGCAGGCCACGACGGGGGCACGGGTGCATCGCCCTGGTCCAGCATCAAGCACGCCGGCACGCCCTGGGAACTGGGCCTGGCCGAGACGCAGCAGACCTTGGTGCTGAACCGACTGCGCAGCCGCGTGCGGGTGCAGGCCGACGGACAAATGAAAACCGGCCGCGATGTCGTCATCGGCGCGCTGCTGGGTGCTGACGAATTCGGCTTCGCCACCGCACCGCTGGTGGTGGAAGGCTGCATCATGATGCGCAAGTGCCACCTGAACACCTGCCCAGTGGGTGTGGCCACGCAAGACCCGCTGTTGCGCAAGAAGTTCAGCGGCAAGCCCGAGCACGTGGTCAACTATTTCTTCTTCGTTGCCGAAGAAGCACGCCAGATCATGGCGCAACTGGGCATCCGCAAGTTCGACGACCTGATCGGCCGCGCCGACCTGCTGGACACCAAGAAGGGTATCGAACACTGGAAAGCGCGCGGCCTGGACTTCGCACGCGTGTTCCACCGCCCCAATCTCGACGCCAGCGTGGGCCGCTTCCACACCGAAACGCAGGACCACGGCCTGGCCAAGGCGCTGGACGTCAAGCTCATCGAGCGTTGCCTGCCGGCGCTGGAACGCGGCGAAAAAGTGCAGTTCATGGAAGAGGCGCGCAACCGCAACCGCAGCCTGGGCACGATGCTGTCGGGTGAACTGGTGCGGCGCCGGCCCGAAGGCCTGCCCGACCAGACCATCTTCATGCAGATGGAAGGCACGGGAGGCCAGAGCTTCGGCGCCTTTCTGGCCCAGGGCATCACGCTGTACCTGATTGGCGACGCCAACGACTACACCGGCAAGGGCCTGTCCGGCGGCCGCGTGGTGGTGCGGCCCAGCATCGAATTCCGTGGCGACACCACGCAGAACACCATCATCGGAAACACCGCGCTGTACGGCGCCACCAGCGGCGAAGCCTTCTTCCGCGGCGTGGCCGGCGAACGTTTTGCAGTTCGCCTCTCCGGCGCCAGCACGGTGGTGGAAGGCACGGGCGACCACGGCTGTGAATACATGACCGGCGGCACCGTGGTGGTGCTGGGCAAAACCGGCCGCAACTTCGCGGCGGGCATGTCCGGTGGCGTGGCCTACGTCTACGACGAAGACGGCCAGTTCACCAAGCGCTGCAACACCAGCATGGTGGCACTTGACAAGGTGGGCCCCAAGGGCGAGCAGACCGGACCGGCCGTGGGCTGGCACGCCAGCAGCGCCGATGAAGTGCTGCTGAAGAAGATGATCGAA
Organism: Burkholderiales bacterium; assembly: GCA_043717565.1. GTDB lineage: Bacteria > Pseudomonadota > Gammaproteobacteria > Burkholderiales > Burkholderiaceae_C > Rubrivivax. The sequence continues at coordinate 2,900 of JAYSXE010000185.1, forward strand.
GACCACCACAAGTGGACCGGCAGCCTGCGCGCACGCGAACTGCTGGACCGCTGGTCCGAATCGCGCGGCCGCTTCATCAAGGTGTTCCCGCACGAGTACAAGCGCGCGCTGGCCGAACGTGCCGCCAAGGCCGAACCCATGGCGGCAGCAGCCGCACTGGGCGCTGCCAGCAAGAGCAAGGCCAAGGCCACCGGAGCGCCGGCCAAGTAAGCCCTGCGCGCACCAAACACCGCCAATCAGCAACCGACATCACAGCAGGCAGTCATCATGGGCAAGGTCACCGGTTTCATGGAATACGAGCGGCTGGAAGAGGGCTATGAGCCCGTTCCCCAGCGCTTGAAAAACTGGAAAGAGTTCGTCATCACGCTGGCCGAAGACAAGGCCAAGGTGCAGGGCGCGCGCTGCATGGACTGCGGCACGCCGTTTTGCAACAGCGGCTGCCCGGTGAACAACATCATTCCGGACTTCAACGACCTGGTGTTCCGAGGTGACTGGCAAAGCGCCATCGAAACGCTGCACTCCACCAACAACTTCCCTGAATTCACCGGCCGCGTCTGCCCGGCGCCTTGCGAGGCCGCTTGCACGCTGAACGTGAACGACGACCCGGTGGGCATCAAGAGCATCGAACACGCCATCATCGACCGCGCCTGGCAAGAGGGCTGGGTGAAGCCCCAGCCTGCAGCCGTGAAGACGGGCAAGAAGGTGGCCGTGGTGGGCAGTGGCCCTGCGGGCCTGGCCGCAGCCCAGCAGCTGGCACGCGCCGGCCATGACGTCACGGTGTTCGAAAAGAACAGCCGCGTCGGCGGCCTGCTGCGCTACGGCATCCCGGACTTCAAGATGGAGAAGACCCACATCGACCGCCGCATCGCGCAAATGCAGGCCGAAGGCGTGGTGTTCCGCACCGGTGTGCTGGTGGGGGCCTTCCCGGCCGGCAGCAAGGTGACCAACGACGCCACCGAAACGCTCGAAGCCAGTGCACTGAAAGCGCAGTTCGACGCCGTGCTGCTGACCGGCGGCAGCGAGGTCAGCCGCGACCTGCCGGTGCCCGGCCGTGAAGTCGACGGCGTGCACTACGCGATGGAATTCCTGCCGATGCAGAACAAGGTGGTGGCTGGCGACAAGATCAAGGGGCAGATCCGCGCCGACGGCAAACACGTCATCGTCATTGGCGGCGGCGACACCGGCAGCGACTGTGTCGGCACCAGCAACCGCCACGGCGCAGCCAGCGTCACGCAATTTGAACTGATGCCGATGCCCCCCGTGGAAGAAAACAAGCCGCTAGTGTGGCCCTACTGGCCCACAAAGCTGCGCACCAGCAGCAGCCATGAAGAAGGCTGCCAACGCGAATTTGCCATCTCCACGAAGGAAATCATCGGTGGCACTGGCAAGGACAAGGGCAAGGTCAAGGCGCTGAAGACCGTGAACGTGCAGTGGAAGAACGGCAAGCTCGAAGAAGTGCCAGGCAGCGAAAAGGAATGGAAAGCCGACCTGGTGCTGCTGGCCATGGGCTTTCTGGCGCCCGTATCGCCAGTGCTGGAAGCCTTTGGTGTCGAGAAAGACACGCGAGGCAACGCCAGGGCGACCACCGATGGCGCCGGCTGCTACAAGACCAACGTCGACAAGGTGTTTGCCGCCGGCGACATGCGCCGCGGCCAGAGCCTGGTGGTCTGGGCCATCCGCGAAGGCCGCCAGGCGGCACGCGCAGTGGATGAATTCCTGATGGGTGTCAGCGCGCTGCCGCGCTGACGCAGGGCTGTTTACCTTGCACAGCCCCGGTGTCCGGGCCGTGGCGCGGCCACCGAGCAGGTGCATACCCTTGCATGCGAGAATCTTCGCTTATCCTGTTTTGGGTTGACCGGGCGCCCGCCAGCCCGGGCCCCACCTGCGTTTGAGCAACGACACCTTCATCGAGATCGATCACGTCACGTTCGGCTACGACAGCAGCCGCACCATCCTGTCTGACGTTTCGTTGAAGTTCCCGCGCGGCAAGGTCACCGCCATCCTGGGCGGCTCTGGCTGCGGCAAGACCACATTGATGCGCCTGATTGGCGGCGTGTACGCGGCCGACAAGGGCCGCGTTGTTTTTGATGGCGAGGTGGTCAACACGCGCGACAAGGAACAGCTGTTCCGCCTGCGCCGCCGCCTGGGCATGCTGTTCCAGTTCGGCGCGCTGTTCACCGACCTGTCGGTGTTCGACAACGTCGCGTTTCCCATGCGTGAACACACGCAGCTGCCTGAAGCGATGATCCGCGACCTGGTGTTGATGAAGCTGAACGCCGTGGGCCTGCGGGGTGCCGCCAACCTGCGCATTTCTGAAGTGTCGGGCGGCATGGCACGGCGCATTGCGCTGGCGCGCGCCATTGCGCTGGACCCCGAGCTGATCATGTACGACGAGCCTTTCGCCGGCCTGGACCTGATCAGCATGGGCGTGGCCGCCAAGCTCATCCGCACGCTGAACGACGCCACCGGCGCCACCAGCCTGGTGGTCAGCCACGACGTGCCGGAGTGCATGTCCATCAGCGACCATGTGGTGCTGCTGGCCAACCAGGGGCGCGTGGTCGCGCAGGGCACACCAGCCGAACTGATGGCCAGCACCGACCCCGAAACCCGCCAGTTCGTGCGCGGTGAGCCCGACGGCCCGGTGAAGTTCCACTATCCGGCCAGCGACATCGACGTCGACTTCGGCGTCGCTGCGGCGCCGTCCGGTGCCCGGGAGCCGGCATGAACTTCGTACAGCGTGTCGGCGCTGTGGCGCTGGACCAGTTCCGCGGCTGGGGCCACGCGGCCTTCTTCCTGCTGGACCTGCTACGCGCCCTGCCCGCTTCACTGCGCCGCTTCGGGCTGGTGGTGGCACAGATCTACGCCATCGGCAACCGCTCGCTGATCATCATCATGGCCTCGGGCCTGGCGGTGGGTTTCGTGCTGGCGCTGCAGATGTACTACGCGCTGGTGGCCTATGGCGCGGCCGAAAGCCTGGGCCTGATCGTCAACCTGGCGCTCGTGCGTGAACTGGGGCCGGTGGTCACTGGGTTGCTTTTTGCCGGCCGCGCCGGTACCTCGTTGACGGCCGAAATCGGGCTGATGAAAGCCGGCGAACAACTGGCCGCGATGGAGCTGATGGCCATCGACCCCAAGGCCCGTGTGCTGGCTCCGCGGCTCATCGGGGGCATCATTTCGATGCCCATCCTGGCGGTGCTGTTCTCGGCCGTCGGCATCCTGGGCGCTTACGTGGTAGCGGTGCTGCTGATCGGCGTGGACGCCGGCAACTTCTGGTCCATCATGCAGACCAAGGTCGATGTGGTGCGCGACGTCGGCAACGGCCTCGTCAAGGCCTTCGTCTTTGGTGTTGTCTGCACCGTGGTGGCGCTGTACCAGGGCCACGAAACCGAGGCCACGCCCGAAGGCGTGGCCTACGCCACGACGCGCACGGTGGTGATTTCTTCGCTGTGGGTGCTGGGCATGGACTTCATCCTCACGGCCCTGATGTTCTCAACACCGTAAGCACGGTGCTCGTTTCGGAGACCAAGTCCTATGGGCAAGAAAAGCATTGAAACACTGGTCGGCGGCTTTGTGCTGCTGGGCATGCTGGGGTTGGTCTTCCTGGCCCTGAAAGCGGCCAACTTGGGCGGTGTGGGCGGCAGCGACACCTATGCCGTGCAGGCGCGCTTCGACAACATCGGCGGCCTGAAAGTGCGCGCGCCGGTGCGCAGCGCAGGCGTCACGGTGGGCCGGGTGACCAAAATTTCGCTCGACCCCAAGTCGTTCCAGGGCGTGGTGACCATGGAAATCGAGCGCAGCTACCAGTTCCCGAAAGACTCGGCGGCCAAGATCCTCACCGCGGGCCTGCTGGGCGACCAGTACGTGGGCATGGAACCGGGGGGTGACGACAAGAACCTGGGAGCCGGTGAGACCATCGCGCAGACCCAGTCGGCCGTGGTGCTGGAAAACCTGATCGGCCAATTCATGACCGGCAAGGCGGGCGAGGCAGCCGCCACGCCGGGCAATGCCGCGGCGCCAGCGGCAGCCGCAGCTTCCGGGGCCGCCAAATGAGCGCGCGCCGCGGGCTGCTGGCCTTGATGCTGGTCTTGGTGGCTGCCCTGTCGGGGTGTGCAACCACACCCTCCTCAGGCCCGGCAGCGGC
>JAYSXE010000186.1:0-17506 GCA_043717565.1 Burkholderiales bacterium
CTGACGCTGCCGCTCATCGTGCCCGGCATCATCGTCGGCCTGGCGCTGCTGAACCACATGGTGCTGCTGTACAACCTGCCGGTGCTGGCCAGCCTGCTGGTGGGCCACACGGCGCTGCTGGTGCCCTACGCCGTGCGTGTGGTGGGTGCCAGTCTGGCCAACCTGCGCAGCGACATCGACGACGCGGCCATCACGCTGGGCGCCACGCCGCTGCAGGCTTTCATCAAAGTGGTGCTGCCCAACATCCGCGGCGGCATTGCCGCTGCTGCGGTGCTGGCCTTCATCACGTCGTTCAACCAGGTGCCGGTCAGCCTGTTCCTCACCGGCCCCGGCATCAGCACACTGCCCATCGAGATGATGGGCTACATGGAAACCAGCTACGACCCTTCCATTGCTGCGCTGTCCACTTTGCTGGTGCTGATGACGGTGGCGGTGGTGGCGGCCACGGAAAGGCTGCTGGGCATCAGCCGTTATGTGTGACCGAATCCGATGAGCGACGTGCAACTGCAAGACCTGACCCTGGGCTATGGCAAGGCCGGCAGCCCGGCCGCTGTACAGGGCCTGAACCTGCACGTGCCCAGCGGGCAACTGGTGTCGCTGCTGGGCCCTTCGGGCTGCGGCAAAACCACCACCATGCGCGCCGTGGCCGGCCTGTTGCCGCTGCGCGGCGGGCGCATCGTGCTGGGTGGGCAAGACGTGTCGAAGCTGCCAGCCCACCAGCGCGACATCGGCCTGGTGTTCCAGAGCTACGCGCTGTTCCCGCACTTGTCAGCCTGGGACAACGTGGCCTTCGGCTTGCGCATGCGCCGCGTGCCCGACGCCGAACTGCGCCCGCGCGTGGACGAGGCGCTGGCTTCCGTGGGCCTGCAGACACTGGCCGCGCGCATGCCGGCGCAGCTGTCGGGCGGCCAGCAGCAGCGCGTGGCGCTGGCGCGTGCGATGGTGATCCGGCCGCGCTTGCTGCTGCTGGACGAGCCGCTGTCCAACCTGGACGCATCGCTGCGCCTGGAGATGCGTGCCGAGGTGCGCCGGCTGCAGCGCGCGCTGCGCATCACCATGCTCTACGTCACTCACGACCAGGACGAGGCGCTGGCGCTTTCAGACCGCGTGGTGGTGATGCGCGAAGGCCGCATCGAACAGGACGCGGCACCGGCGCAGCTGTTCACGCAGCCGGCCACGGCTTTTGTCGCGCGATTCATGGGCTATGAAAACGTGCTGCCGGTGCAGCAAGGCGCGCTGCGGGGTGAGGGTGCCGTGGTGCCGATGTCCGGGCTGCACATTGGCGTCACGCAGCTGGCATGGCGCCCATCGGGCGTGCAGGTGGTGGCTGCGGCCAGCGGCAGCCTGCAGGGCCAGGTGCTGGCGCGCAGCTACCTGGGTGAAAGCGTGGAGTATCTGGTGGCCACGCCACTGGGCCCCATCAAGGGCGTGTCAGCGCCCGACGCAGTCTGGCTGGAAGGCGACACGGTCGGCCTGCAGCTCGACCTGGCACGCGCAGCGCACATTCGCGGTTGAACCTGCAGGCCCGTCATGAGCCCGCCCGATTCATGCGACACGGCAGCAGCAACACAGGAACCGCGATGAAACACCTCTGGCTGGACACCGACCCCGGTTTTGACGACTGGATGGCCTGGGCGCTGTTGGAAGCCGACCCGGGCATCGAGTTGCACGGCGTCAGCGTGGTGGCCGGCAACGCGCCGTTGGCGACCGTGCTGGCCAACGCGCAGCGCATCCACGCGCTGCACGGCTGGCATACACCGCTGTATGCCGGTTGTGACAGGCCCTTGGTGCAGCCGCAAGTCACAGCGCAGGACGTGCTGGGCGTGGCCGGCATGCGCAGCACCGGCGCAATGCTGCCCGAAGCGGCCAGCGCGCTGCAGGCCCAGCATGGTGTCGACGCCCTGATCGATTGCGTGCGCCGCAACCCCGGCCGCATCACGCTGCTGGCCATCGGCCCGCTGACCAACGTGGCCACCGCTTTTGCGCGTGCGCCCGACCTGCCAGGCCTGCTGGCCGACGTGGTGGTGATGGGCGGCAGCCAGGGCGCGGGCAACACCACCCCGGTGGCCGAATTCAACATCTACGCCGACCCTGAAGCCGCAGCGCAGGTCTTCGAGGCCATGGCCGCGCTGCCGGTACCGCGGCTGCGCCTGTTCGGCATCGAGGTCTGCCGCCAGGTGCAGGTGGGCGGGGCACAAGTGACGGCGTTGCGGGCGCTGCAGGGCAGGGCCGCCAGCATCTTCACCGACCATCTGGACGGCTACGTCGACATCGGCCGCCGCCGCGGCCGCCCCGGCACGGCGCTGTACGACCCCACGCCCGTGGCCTGGCTGGCGCACCCGGAATGGTTCACGCTGCAGCCGGCGCGCGTGGACGTTGAACTGCAGGGCCGCTTCACCCGTGGCATGACGGTGTGCGAACTGCGCGTGCCGCAGCGCGCCACCCCCAACGCCGAAGTGGCGTTGGGGGCCGACGGCCCGCGCGTGCTGGACTGGGCCACCGCCGTGCTGCTGCAAGGCCTGGCGTGAACGCCCGCATGAGCCCCGGCGCGGCGGCGCCCCTGCCCGAGGCCTTCTTCCACGCCCTGCCCAAGGTGGAATTGCACTGCCACTTGCTGGGCACGGTGCAACGCGCCACCTTGACCGAGTGGGTTGCGCGCGAAAAGGCGCTTATCAGCGCCGAAGAGATCCAGTCCTTTTACACGCGCGGCGAAAAACCCGTGGGCGTGCTGCGCGTATTGCGTGCGCTGGAAACGCAGCTGATGCGCCACCCGGCCGACCTGGCCCGCCTGACGCGTGAGTATCTGGCTGCGGCCGCCGCCCACAACGTGCGTTATGCCGAGTTTTTCTGGAACCCCACCGGCACCGCGCGCGACAGCGGCATCACCTACCGCGAAGGCCTGGCGGCCATTGTGGAAGGCATCACCGACGCGCAGGCGCAGCACGGCATCACCGGCCGGCTGATCGCTGCCATCGACCGCGAGGCCCCCCCGCGCGATGCGCTGGAAATGGTGCAGTGGGTGGTGACCGAGCAGCAGACCCGGCCGCGCGCCGAGGTGGTGGGCATCGGCATCGACTACCGCGAAAACGACCGCCCGCCCGAACTGTTCACCGAGGCCTACGCGCTGGCGCGCCGTCATGGGCTGAAGACGACGGCACACGCCGGCGAATTCGGGATGCCCTGGACCAACGTGCAGACCTGCGTTGACGTGTTGAAGGTGGACCGCATCGACCATGGCTATACGGTGGTTGACGCACCCGACTTCGCCCGCCGCTGCGCCGACCGCGGCATCGTTTTCACCGTGGTGCCCACCAATTCATACTATCTGCGCACGCTGCCACCGGAGCGCTGGGCGCTGGACCACCCGATACGCCGCATGCCCGGCCTGGGCCTGGCCATCCACCCGAATACCGACGACCCGACGCTGCACCACGTGACACCCACGCAGGCATGGCAGATGATGCATGCCGACTTCGGCTTCGGTGTGCAGGCGCTGCGCGGCTTCATGCACAACGGACTGCAGGCGGCCTGGGTCGATGACACGACACGCCAGCGCTGGGCGGCGGAATTTGACGCCGGGTTCGACGCTGCGCTCGGGCGCGCCCGTCGCGGCTGACCGCGGGCCTTCGCGCCCCCACCCACGGGCGGTGCGGGGTTTTGATTTAATGGTTTTTTAGGGGTCTGCAAAGGACATTCGCAGTACCCGGTTTCACAGTCACCTTCCATGCAGCGCAGCCGCGCCGCACCGGGCGCAGTCTCCCACCGGGCAGGCTGAACCCGTCAACAGGAGAGAGAAGTGAACCACCATGACCTGCCTCAGAAGGAACCTGCCTGCGGGCCCACCGCACCGCCGGCCGCAGCCCAAGACCCGTCCGACCAGCTGAATGCATTGCTGGTGGACGAAATCGAATGTGGCCTGGTGGTCTGCGACGGCCACGGCATGCTCAGTTTCGCCAACCGGTGCGCCCGCCAGGAATTGGCCAGCGGCCTGCTGCTGCGGATGGCCGGCGGACAGCTGGAATGCACGGACGGCGAAAGTCACGACCTGCACACCGCACTCTGGCAGGCCGTGACCAAGGGCCGACGCCAACTGGTGCAACTGCAGGCTGCAGGCCACCGGCTGCTGGTCTCGGTGACACCGCTGCAGGCCCCTGCCGGCGGTCCCACGCTGGCCCTGCTGGTGCTGGGCCGCCGCCGCCCGTGTTCTGAGCTGGCTCTGGAGATGCTGGCCAAGGTCTACCACCTGACCTGGGCCGAGCGCCGCGTGCTGTCGGCGCTGATGGGCGAAGTTTCGGCACGCGACATCGCCAGCCAGCACCGGGTGGCGCTGTCCACGGTGCGTTCCCAGATCAAGTCCCTTCGCGAAAAGATGGGCGCGCCAAACATCGACAGCCTGTTGCTGCGCGCCGCCGAGATGCCGCCGATTGCCAGCGCATTGCGCCTGGTGGACGGTGGCGCCGTTGGCCCGGCGGGTGCCGGCGCGCCCCGGCGCGCGCCGCCATCCGTTTTCCCGCAGGCCTGGGCTGCCTGACAGGCAGCGCTGCTTGCGCTACACGTTTCAAAGGGAGATGATGATGAAGAGCACACATACAACGCAGTTGTCCGGGCCCGCTTCACGCTTCGGGTCCAACGCAGCCAAGCCCTTGGCCGCGGTGATTGGTGTGATGGCCGGAGCCACTGTGGTGACGGTGGTGGCGGCGATGTTCGACTCCGCGTCCAGCATGCCGTGGCTGACGTCCACGCCGGCCCACGAAGCGGCACTGGCACCCTGTGCCCGCCTGCAAGGCACGGCCGCACGCCAGCATTGCGTGCAAACCGTGGTGGCTGCCGTGCAGGCCCGCGCGTCTGAAGTCACCGTGGCCGGCCGCGGTAACGCCGTTGAAGGCAAGAGACTGCAGTAGGAGGCCCCATGGTCAACACCGAAATCCCTGCACATCAGGCACCGGCGGGCTGGAACGCCAGCCACCGGGCCGTGCATGTCGAACGCTTGCGCGACGCTGACGGGGAGTTGCGCGTGGCGATGCTGCGCCACACCACCTACCCGTACACCGAGACCTTGCCGCCCATGCCCGATGCCGACTTGCAAGACCACTTGCAGGCCGTCGCGCAGCGCTATCTGGACCGGGTGGCGGAACTGGCAGGCATCCAGCACATCAGCCGGCAACTGGTGGAAGGCGCTGGGCGGGAAGGGTTTGGCTGGCTCGACATCGGCTGGGGGCCGGGTCTGCATGAAGACCCGCGGCTGTCGTTCTGGCTGAACAACAGCCAGCTGGTGCTGCTGGCGGGCAACCGGGTGCGTCTGGCGTCGGGCCAGCGCGCCCTGGGTGCGCAAACCGGCCTGCGCCTGGACATGCAGGTCTTGCCGGCCGGCGGCGGGCGCCGGCAGGTCAGCATCACCGACCTGTGGCTTTCAGGGCTGGACCGCAACCCGTTGCCGCAGCCGCAGCGAGCGCCTCAGCCGCCTGCGCCAAGGGCGTGGTTTGATGACCGCTACCGATTGGCCCTGAGTCTGGTGCAGACGCACCTGGGCATGCAGGCGGCAGCCTTCAATGTCAATGGCATCAGCCGGCCCGCTGATGGCCGCTTGTTGCTCAGCGGCACCCTGCGCCAGGGCCAGGGTGAGGCGGCGCGTGTGTACGCCTGGAGCGCCGTGGTGGTGCAGGAACCCGAGGGTGGTTTCAGCGTGCTTCAGTCTGAACGGGTCGAGCAGGTGACGCACATGGCGCCGCGGGCCAGGGCCTTGCGCGCCGACCCGGCGTCCCGCGGCCCGGCCGCCAGCGCTGACCGGCGGCGCCCCACGGCCCACCCGGCGGTGCTGGATTCGCACCGCGTCCAGCGCGTGCCCTTGCCAGTTGACCCGGTGAACCCGGCACTCAAGTCGCTGCACGACCCCGACCCTGCGGGCCCCCGGTTCCAGGTCCTGACCAGCCCCGTGGTGGACCCGGCGGCGGCCGTGCATGGCGTGCAGACCGTGCCCGCCGGCGACCTGCCCTTGCGCAGTGACGACCTGTCGGCCGTGCACGCGTTTCAGCGGGGCCGGGAACTGTTCACGCGCCTGCGTCTGTATGGCTTGAACGAGGTCGACTATTTCAAGCAGGTGCGGCTGCCGCTGCTGTTGCGCCACCGTGCCGCCTTCAACAGCGCGCCCGATGGCCACACGGTGAATGCCCAGGTGCGCTTCGTCGATGCAACGCCTGATGTGCATGACCCTCATGACCCGCAGACCTGGCCGCAGGTGGAGGTGGGTTTTGGCTCGGCCAACCTGACGCACCGGCCGCGGCTGCCGGACAGCCAGGGCCACCTGAGTGCCCAGCCGCTGGGCCTTGCGGCCGACCAGCGTTGGGCCTGGCACGAATTCGGGCATGTGCTGCTGGCGGCCAGCTCGGGTGAGCTGGAGTTCCGTTTTGCGCACAGCGTGGGTGACGCGCTGGCGGCCATCGTGGCCGACCCCGACTCGCGCTTCTCCACCCAGGTGCATGCCGCCGGCAGCCGCCAGGAACGGTTGCGCATGCTGACCTTTCCGTGGGTGCGCATCGCGCGCAGCCACGGTCATCGGGCCGAGCTGGGCTGGTGCTGGTGCGGCCGGCGCAGCCGGCGGCGCTTTGCAAGCGTCGCCCTGCTGCCCAAGCTTTACAGCGACTACTTCGAAGAGCAGTTGCTGTCGGCCTCGATGTTCACGCTGTACTGTGCGCTCGGTGGCTTGCCAGGCAACACCCCGGTCAGGCGCCACACCGCTTCGCACTACAGCGTGTGCCTGATCATGCGGGCGTTGACCGCTGTCGGGCCGGCGCAGGTGGTGCCGGCCGCCACTGCCGACCAATGGGTGTCGGCGCTGATCACCGCCGATCGGTACGCCACACCTTTCGCCATCAACCCGGCAGCCCTGGTGCCGGCGCTGGGGCCCTTGCGGCGCGCCTGCGGGGGGGGTGCCCACAAGGTCATCCGCTGGGCCTTTGAAAACCAGGGTCTGTACGCGAGTGACGTGTCGAACGACGTTGTCGAAGGCACGGGCCGGCCGCCAAGGGTCGACCTCTACATACCCGGCCTGGCGGACCGTCTGCAGGGTGGCTATGAGCCGGTGCCGCTGACCTGGGCCAGCGACCCCTTGCAGCCCGCGCCGCTGTGGCACGCCAGCGATGCAGGCCTGTTCGCCCGCGACAACGCGCTGTGGGTGGTGGCGGGCAACCGCGGCGCTGAGGCGGCGGATGACGTGACCGCACGCTGCTGGGTGGCGGCGGCGACCGCGGGCGCCCTGGTGTGGCAGGAACTGCCTGCCTGCGTGCCGCCAGTGGCGCCTGTGACGGTGCGCGCACAGGCCATGGCGAGCTTCTGCTTCGTGGCCCCGGCCGCAGGCGCCTACTGGGTGTTGGCTGAAATCAGCTGCGAGGCTGACCGCGCCAACCTGGACCCGCTGGCCGGCCTGCCCTGCTCAACCGGTGGTCCGCCCACCGACACCGACGAGCTGACCGACCTGGTGTCCGGTGACAACAACCTGGGCCTGCGGGTCATGGTTCTCTAAGACCCGAGCTGCCCGGCCCGCAGCGCCGCTGCGGGCCGGACGCCGGTGCAACGGGGCTTGGTGGCAACTGCGCTTCAGTCGCTGCTGCGGCTGTAGGTGTCCACTGCTGCGGCTGGCAGTGCCCGCCGCTGCCGCTACACCCATTCGGCCTTCGCCCGCGCCAGCACCCGTTTCAGGGTGGGCAGCTCGATGGGACCCGGGGCCGTGGGATTGCTGCGGGGGAACAAGGCGTCCCAGATGCCGCCCGCCAGGTGCCGGCCGGCGTTGCTGTCGCTGGGGTAGTGCAGGCCCATGCGTTCGCGGTTCAGGGCAAGGCGGGCCGACAGCCACAGCAGCGGCCCGTCCAGCGTGCTGGTGCCCGCCACATCGGCCCAAGCGGCCTTGCCGCCAGGGCCGTTGCCCACGGCAAGGCCGGTGCCGTAACGGCCGGCGACTTCAGGAATCTCCAGCAGCAACAGCGCGATGAAGTGGCCCAGGAAGGAATGCCCACTGGGAAAGGCCGGGTGCTGGGGCGGGCCGAAGTTGGGCATCAGCCCTGGGCACAGCGTGGAAGGGCGCACACGGGCGAAGCGGGCCTTGAAGTACATGTAGGCGACGTTGCCAATGGACAGGCCGCAGCCGATCAACTGCCTTGTCCAGGGTTTGGCCTGGGGGTCCAGTTGCAGCAACTGGGCGAAATAGGCGGGTATGGCATCGGCCTGTGCGCGCGCTTCGGCCAGGTAGGCCACGCGGCTGTTCTTCAGCAGTTCCTGCAGCTCTTCCAGTTCGTTGTTGATGTTGGCCCAACGCGTGGTCTCTGGCAGCCTGCTGTCCATCCAGTTGATGTCGGCGAGCTGCAGCCAACCGTTGTCGACCAGGCGTTCGGCCTGCGCCTGGATGTTGGCGTCGGCATGTGTCCACAGGCTGTGCTGGGAAGCAAACTCCCGTGCGGCCATGGTTTGTGGCGCAGCCAGGTTCAGGTCTTGCAGCCATTCGGTCAGCGTCGGGTCAAACGGCAGCGACCAGAAACGCAGGCCCGGGTCCCAGTCCTCGGTGCGCCACGCCAGGGGGGGTACGAACTTGAATGGGTTCAGGCGCCGGTCGGTTGGAAAGGCCAAGGCCCCGCCCGTGACCAGGAAGTCGGCCGCAAAAGGCTTGTAGTCCAGGCTGGCTGGCGTGGCATAGGCGCTGCGGGCGACCCTGCCATAGCCGCCGGCAAAGCCCCGGCCCGTGCCCATGCCGCCGCCCGTGCGGTTGCCCGCAGCCGCGCGGCGGTGCGGCCCGCCGGTGGCGCGACCTGCAGCCTGGCCTTCACCCTGGCCTTCGCCCTGGCCTTCGCCTTGACCCTCACCCTGGCCCTCGCCTTGGCCTTCACCTTGGCCTTCGCCTTGACCTTCGCCCTGGCCCTCGCCTTGACCTTCTCCTTGACCTCGTGCCATCACATGTCTCCTGTGGGTTGAGTGGGGTTCAGCAACGTCAGCTGCAGTGGCAGACCCGGAAAATTGACGGCCCGGTCAGTCGGGCAGGCCGGCCGCACGCAGGCCTTCGGCCAGGCGTGAAAGATGGTGCTCTCGCAGCGGGTACCAGGCGACGAAGTTCGAGACCCTGAAGCGCGGTTCCTGCTGCAGCAGCGCCTGGGCGTGTGCTTCGGCTTCAACTCGGTCGCCGGCCAGCGCCAGTGCCGCCACCAACAAGCGCAGCGCGGCCCGGTAGCCCGGGTTCATGCGGCGCGCCTTGGCCAACCAGCCCACCGCCTCGTCATAACGCGCCAGCGCCAGGTTGGCCGTGCCGTTGGTGGTGTAGAAAGAAAATCGCAGCGGGTCGAACGGGCTCAGCCGCAGCGCATTGCGCACCCGCTGCAGGGCTTCTTCGCCACGGCCCAGGTAGGCCAGCGTGGTGCCGCTGCGCGACCAGGCCACGGCACAGCTGGGGTTGATCTGCAGCGCCTGGTCAAACATGTCCATCGCAACCGTGAAGTTCCTTTTCATGAACGACTGGATATGCCCTGCCACCGACAGCGACAGTGCGTCCATCGGGTCCAGCTCCAGAGCCCGTCGCGACATCGCTTCGGCCTGGCGGCCATCTTCGTTCAACTTGGGGCTGCGCGCTTCCCCAAAGCGTAGGTTGTGCCACCAGGCCAGATGGCTGTGTGCCTGGGCGTAGCGGGGGTCCAGCTCGATGGCCTGCTTGAAGTGCTGCCCGGCCATGTCGAAGTCGCCTTCTGCAAAGGTGTACAGCAGCGACAGGCCGCGCAGCACATGGTCGTAGGCCGACATGTTGCCGGTGGGCCTGCTGCAGGCGCGTTCGATCTCAGCCGCCTGCAGCCGCGGGTCAATGGCGGCTGCAATGCTGGTGGCCATGCGCGTCTGAAAGCTGAACAGTTCTTCATGCGCGCCTTCCTCGCGGTCTGACCACAGCACGCGGCCGGGGCCGGCTTCCAGCAGCTGCGCCATGATCCGCAATCGTTTGCCGGCGTGGCGCACCGACCCGGTGAGCAGGTAGCGCACGCCGAGTTCGGCCGCAATCTCACCCGGGGTGGCGGTGCTGTTGCTGTAGCGCAGCGTGGAATTGCGCGCAATGACAAACAGCGAACGGTTGGCCGAGAGCAGGGCGATGATCTCTTCGGTCATGCCGTCACCAAAGTAGCGGTCGTCGGCGCTGTCGGTGGCAAAGGGCAGCACGGCCAGGCTGGGGCGGCGTTCCCACAGCAGATGGGGTTGGGCGGCCTGTGGGCTGCCGGTGGGCAACGGCGCGACGGCGGCATACAGGGCCGTGGGCTCGAAGTCGTCCGCACGCAGCTTGACCATGCCCAGCGGCTTGAACTGCGCGGACACCTTGTTGCCCACCATCTGGCGCACGGGTTCGGACAGCACGATCTGATTGGCCGCCACGCCGTCGAGCATGCGCGAGACGATGGTCAGCATGTCGCCCACCAGCTTGCCGTCGTCAACGATGACATCGTCCACGTGCAAGGCAAACCGCAACAGCAGCCTGGGTGCGGCAGGCGCCGCCGGCCATTCGCTCAGGCGCTGCCGCAGGTCCAGCGTCCAAGTCAGCGCTTCCACCGTGCTGCTGAACTCGACGGCAATGCCGGCGGTAGAAACGTCGAGCGTACGGCCGTTGCCCTGGCGCAGGCTGGGTTCGATCAAGCCTTGGCGCTGCGCAGCCCAGGCCGCGCTGGCGGTCTGTGGATGGGCTGCCAGCGTGTCAGCCCAATCTGGCAGATCGGCAAACACGACAGTGGCCAGCCGGCGCACCACGCCATTGGCGTTGTGGCCTTCGTGCGCGCCATCGAGCTGGTCCGCCGCGTGGGCGTCAGACGCCAGGAAGCGGTATCCGCGGCCGGCCACGTTGACGATGGACGCCGGCCCCAAAACCCTGCGCAGCGCAGAGATCTGCACCGCGATGTTGCCTTCCTCGACGACCCGCCCGTTCCAGGCCAGTTCCAGCAGTTCCTGCTTGGACACCACGCGGTCGCTGCGCTGCATCAGCGCCAGCAACACATCAAAGGCCTGCGCGCGCACGCTCACGGGCTGCTGGTCCACCAGCAGCACACGTTCCAGCGGGCGAATCTCAATCGCCCCCGAAGCAATCGTCTGCGTCAAATGTTTTCCCCGGGTAGGCGCTTGCGGGACAGAACCAGGTGGTCTTGCCGGGCGCCCGGCATTTTTGCGTCCTGGGTTGCAAAACGGCAATCGCGCCCGCCGCGGGCCGCCGCCGGGGCATCAGCAAACTTGATGACGGCCCGGCGCAGACAGTCCCAACGGCGTGGGATGTGGGCGTGTTGCGCCAGTGCGAACCTGCAAGCACCGGAACACACGCACAGGCATCTCGTGTGAACCGCACCCTCAATCCGGATGCCCAAGGGAATAGAAATGAACAAGCTCACTTTCGTGACCGCCGCAGTTGCCGTCTGCGCTGCTGCTGCTGTTGTTGTGGGTCCCGCGGCAGCTCAAGCCCTGGCGCAGGAAAAGACCCGCGCCGAAGTCATCGCTGAGCTGGCCCAGGCCCGCAGCGATGGCGTGATGCAGGCGCTGTATGGCGAAGACAGCGGCTCGTTTTACCTGTCGCAGCAGCCTGTGGAATGGACGCAGACGCGCGAAGCCGTGCAAAGCGCGACGACCGTGGCGCGCCACACCGGCGAGTTGATGGTGCTGGCCAGCGAATGCGGGTGTGGCATGAACCCGTCGCAGCCGCAGCCCACCATCTGGCAGGCCGACGCGAGCGACGGTGTTGACGCGCCCGGGCCTCAGGGTTGCGCTGCGTTGTCAACGCTGTACGCGGGCCCTGACGCCGCGCCCAGCGCCGAGCGTGAGTTCGCCGAGCACACGCTGCTGGCTTGATGCCTGGCGCGCTGGCAGCCCTCCGGGGCCGCCACTGCGGCCATGGACGCGCTTTTGGAGCGACAAACTTCGGGCCAAAATCTACATAGAATCGGTTTCGCTGCGGGTGTAGTTCAATGGTAGAACGGCAGCTTCCCAAGCTTCATACGAGGGTTCGATTCCCTTCACCCGCTCCATGGCCCCTTTATGTCCCAGACGCCAGCGCTGACCCTGCTTACGATGGCGGTTCCGGCGCCCCTGTGGCAAGCGCTGCAGGTCCTGGGCTGGTTGGTGCAGGCGCAGGCTGACCTGAACCCCGTCGTGGCCGAAGACGCCGTGCTGGTGCAGGCCGACACCGCTGCGGACTTGCAGGCGCTGACCCAGCGGCCCGGTCTGTCAGCTTCGGCGCTGGACAGCGCCTGGCTGGTGCTGACGCCCGTGCATGACATCGAGCTTGAAGCCGACCTGCTGGGGTTGGGTGTCGAGGCCATCGTGCCACCGCTGGATGCCGCAGCCCTGTCGCGCCAGTTGCACCATGCGGTGCAGCGCAAGCGGCTGGAACGGGCCGCGCGCACCGCGTATGCCACCGACCTGGCCACGGGGCTGCCGCACCAGGCGCAACTGGTGGAGCACATGACACAGCTGCTGGCTCTGCGCGAACGCGAGCCCGCGCCCATGCTGCTGCTGGTGCTGCAAGTGCACGGCCTGCCGCAGGCTGCCGAGCGCCTGGGCGCCGAGGCCGCCAATGTGCTGCGGCGGAAGGTGGCCGTTCGCCTGCGCAGCGGCCTGCGCGCCAGCGACGTGGTGGCGGCCATTGGTGCCGACGCTTTTGGCGTGCTGCTGGGCCGACTGGAAAAGAAGACCGACGCCGACGGCGTGGCCGCCAAGTTGGTGCGTTCGCTGCAGCAGCCCTTCACGGTGGCCGGCCAGCCCAGCAGCGTGACGGTGACCGTGGGTATGGCGATGTACCCCGAACACGGCAAGCAGCCCGATGCGCTGCTCAAGCGCGCCAGTGCGCAAGCGGGGTCGGTGGCCAGCCTGGGCAACGAAGGGCTGGGTTCGCGCCTGAACCGCGTGGGCGCAGCAGCCGCCAACGACGAAGCGACTTGAAAGAGCCCACGGGCCGACGACACACGTCGTACGCTACGGGCCGAAGGCCCGCGGTTTTCGGGCCGTTCTGTTCCTCTCTCTCTCGAACTTGGAGTTACGGCCCTCAGCCCCTTGAACATTGCGTCGGGTTTTTTTGTGGCGGTCGCGTCCATGCTTCGACACTTGCAAGGCCGTACCCGGGCGGGCGCCGGGGTTCGGCATGCTGGCCCTCCCTGCGGTCGGGTGCCCTGCGATGCTCGGCCCAGGGGCGCGTCGTGCAACTCGCTCCGCGTCCTGCGGACGCTGCGCTCAGACAGGCACGACGAGTCAGTTGACGAAGCGCGTGGGTACACGCGCCGCCCCTGTGCCTGTGCTTCTCGGCTGCGCATACTCACCCCAGCGCCCGCCCGGGCACGGCCTTGCAGGCCACTGGGGTGGCGGCCCAACAGCGGGCTCCCTGAGGTTTTCTTCGTGCACCACCCCTGTTGTCGCAAAGCAGAGGCTGGGCTTGCCGGGTGCGGGCAGTCGGCAGTGCGCGCCGCAGTCGGGTGGGGCTGAAGGCGGCGCGTGTACCCACGCGCATCAAGCACTGACTCGTCGCGTCTGTCTGAGCGCAGCGACCGCAGGTCGTGTAGCGAGTTACGCGACGCGCCATCATCCCCGCCCGACGGAGGGCACCCTGACCGCAGGGCAGGGCAAGCACTGCGCCCGCAGCCGGCAAGCCCAGCCTCGGCTTTGCCGCCCCAATGCGTCCCCGCTGGAAGTCAACACACCACTGAACCAAAAAAACACCGCGACCCGCGCAAGCAGACCCGCCCTGGTTTCAGCTCTCCGCCGTAAAGCCGATGGTCTTGACGATGGGCCCCCAACGTTCGGTGTCGGCCTTCAGCATTGCTGCCAGTTCAGCAGGCGACGATGACCGCGCCTCCAGGCCCATCAGCGCCAACCCGTCCACGGTCTCCTTGTCGGCCAGCGCTGCACGCAACGCTGCGTTGGCGCGTTGCACCACGTCGGGGGCGGCCTTGCCGGGCAGGTAGAAACCGAACCACTCGCTGAAGTTCATGTCGCGCAAGCCCTGTTCCACCATGGTGGGGGTGTCGGGCGCGAACTTGCTGCGGGCGCTGCCGGTGGCGGCCAGCAGCCTGCACTTGCCGGCGGCCACGTGCTGCGTGAATTCACCGATGGGGCCCGAGACCGCCTGCACCTGGCCGCCGATCATGTCCAGGATGGCCGGCTGCGTGCCCCGGTAGGGCACGTGCTTCAGTTCAATGCCCGCGTTGCGGCCCAGCAGTGCGCCAATGAAATGCGGCACCGAACCTGCCGCCGGCGAACCGAAGTTCGCCTTTTCCGGGTTGGCCTTGCACCAGGCCAGGAAGTCGGCCAGCGTCTTCACCGTGTTCGGCACCGCCGGGCCCACGGCAAAACCGAAGTCGAAGGTGCAGCCCAGTGACACCGGCGACAGGTCGGCCACCGGGTCGTAGGCCAGCTTCTTGTAGATGTGCGGGTACACGCCCAACATCGACATCGGCGTCTGCAGGATGGTGGCGCCGTCGGGCGCCATGGTCCTGACACCCTGGATGGCAATCTGCCCGCCCGCGCCGGTGCGGTTTTCAACCACGGCGCTGCGCGCGTAGCCGGGTGCCAGCTTGGCGGCCACGCGGCGGCAGATGGTGTCGGAGGTGCCACCGGGTGGAAAACCGGTGATGATCTTCACGCTGTCCAGCGTGGCTTGTGCCCAGCTGGACGGGGCTGCGGCCGCCAGGGCTGATGCGGTGGCGGTGTGCAAGAACAATCGGCGGTTCGGCTGCATGCGGAAGGCTTTCTGGCAGGTTCAAAGGGACCGAAAGCATTGCGCGCCCGGTGCTCTGGCGCACTCCGGGGAAGCCCGCGGTCGGCGCCGCGGTTGCAGCACGGTGGCCAGAGCCGGGGCTTGGCCAGCAGAAGTCGCTTGCAGAGCCGCTGCGGTGCTACCCGCGCAGTTGCGCCAGCAGCGCGTCGGCCACTTCCAGCCCGTCGGCTTCGGCCTTGCGGCGCAAGGCCTCACGCCGCGCGCCGGGCAGGCGCACGCCGTCGTCTTTCAGCATCTCGGCCACCAGCACTTCCAGCCGGTCCAGGTAGCTGCTGTTGCCCGCCAGCGCACCGGGGTCGATGACGATGAAGGCCTGGCCGATGCCGGGCCGGTTGCCCTCGTCGACGAAGAAGCTGGAGGCTTCAAAACCGAATTGGGCACCGATGACGGCGGTGACCAGCAGTTCCACCACCAGCGCCAGCATGGCGCCCTTGGGTGAGCTGATGGCGCCCAGCGGCAGCATCGAACCGGCCAGTGCGGCCTTGGCGTCGGTGGTGGGCTGGCCCTGGGCGTCCAGAGCCCAGCCCGCCGGTATGGCGCGGCCTTCCTTGGCGGCCAACATGACCTTGCCGCGGGCCACCTCTGAAAGGCTCAGGTCCACCATCAGCGGGTCGCCGCTGCGGCGCGGGAACACGGCCGCCACCGGGTTGGTGCCGAAGATGGGGTGCTTGCCACCAGCGGCGGGCATGGCGGCCGGTGAATTGGCAAAGCCCAGGCCCACCATGCCGGCCGCGGCCACGGCGCGCAGGTGGTCCACGACGACGCCGCAGTGGTGGCTGCGCACCACGCCGACAACGGCCACGCCTTGTGTGCGTGCGGTGCTGATGGCTTCTTGCAGCGCCAGGTCGCAGGCCGGGAAGGCCAGGCCTTCCTGGGCGTCCACCACCAGCGTGGCGCCTTTGCGCTGAATGACCTGCGGCGCTGCCTGCCCGTTGGCGCGGCCGTTGCGCAGGTGGGTGCTGTACTGCGCCACGCGCGACAGGCCATGTCCGCCCTGGCCCTGGCTTTCCGCCAGCACCAGCGCACGCGCTGTGCTTTGCGCCATGGCGGGGTTGGCACCGGCGCGTTGCAACGCGCCAGCCACCAGCGCTTGCACTTCGGGCAACGGCAGCTTCATGCCAGGGCCTCCAGCACTTTTTGCGCAATCAAGAAGCTGACGCGTTCGTTGGCTTCGGCGGTGACGCCGGCGATGTGCGGCGTCAGCAGCAGGTTGGGGCAGCCCTGGAAGTGGGCTGCCACCGGCAGGGGTTCCTGTTCGAACACATCGATGGCTGCGCCACCCAGGTGGCCGCTTTTCAGCGAAGCAGCCAGGGCGTTTTCGTCCACGATGCCGCCCCGTGCGGTGTTGATGAGCACGGCGCCTTTTTTCATTGACGCGATGAGCTCGGCGTTGAACAGGTTGCGCGTGCCGTCCACCAGCGGCACGTGCAGGCTGACAGCGTCGCTGGTGGTGATGACCTCGTGCAGCCCGGCGCAGCGCGCCGTGCCGTCGGCAAAGGCCGGGTGGTCGCTGTCCATCAGCGCGTCAAAGGCCACCACCTGCATGCCCAGGCCGCGGGCCAGCCGCGCCGTCAGCTGGCCGATGGAGCCATAGCCCACCAGGCCCAGCGTCTTGCCGCCGACTTCGCGGCCGTTGGACAGGGCGTTGCGCGGCCAGTCGCCCAGTGCCACTGCGCCCGTGTGCCGGTAGGCGCCGCGCAGCAGCAGCATCGCTGTGCACACCACGTATTCGGCCACGCTCAGGGCGTTGGCGCCGGTGGCCGGCACAACCTGCAGGCCGCGCTTTTCGCAGCCGGCAACGTCGATGTTGTCCAGCCCCACACCCAGCCGGCCCACCACCTTGCAGCGATTCAGCGCGGCCAGCAGGTCGCCCCGCACCTGCGTGCGGTTGCGCACCACCAGCGCGTGCGCGTTGGCGGCCTCGGCCAGCAGGCGGGCGGGGTCGTCCACCAGCTTGGGGTCGTACAAGACGTCGTGCGCCGCGCGCAGCTGGGCAACGGCACGCTCGTCCATGAACTCGGTGATGACGATGCGTGCCATGGCTGCTGGGCTCCAGTCTTCAGGCCGATTCGTACAGGCGCGTCAGCACGAATTCACGGTGGCCCAGCGCCTCGGCCGCGGTCAGCCGGCCATTGGCCGTGCGCAGCATGCATTCCAGCAACTGGTCGCCGGCTTCGTCCAGCGTGATCTGGCGCTGCAGCAGGCCCGAACTGTCCACGTCGATGTGCTCGCTCATCAGGCGCACGGTGCGCGGGTTGGCGCAGATCTTGATGACCGGCAGGATGGGGTTGCCGATGACATTGCCCTGGCCGGTGGGGAAGAAGTGCACCGCGTAGCCGCTGGCGGCGCACAGCGTCACCATCTCGGCGGCGGCTGACGAGCTGTCCATGAACCACAGGCCGGGGTGCGTGGGCATCTCGGCCTTGTCGATGACGCCGTCGACCGTGCATTTCTTGCCGATCTTCTGGATGTTGCCCAGCGCCTTTTCCTCGATGGTGGTCAGGCCGCCAGCGATGTTGCCCTTGGTGGGCTGGCTGTCGGACAGGTCGCTGGTCTTGTGGCGGTTGATCACTTCCTGGTAGCGGTTGAACATGAACATGAAGTCTTCGCGCACCTTGTCGGTCTTGCAGCGCGCGGCCACGATCTGTTCACCGCCGGTCAGTTCGGTGGTTTCGCCGAAGCACAGGTAGCTGCCCAGCTTGTGCAGCTTGTCGAAGGCGTTGCCCACCGTGGGGTTGGCGCCGCAGC
>JAYSXE010000187.1:0-7016 GCA_043717565.1 Burkholderiales bacterium
CCCAGCGTGCGCAGGATGGCGATGTCGGCGCGCTTGTCGGTGACCGTCATCACCAGCGTGCTGACCAGGTTGAACGCGGCCACCGCCACGATCAGCGTCAGGATGATGCCCATCATGCGTTTTTCCACCTGCACGGCGTCGAACCAGTTGCGGTGCGTGCGGGTCCAGTCGCGCACCTCAACGGCAATGCCCAAGCGGGCCTGCAGCGCGGCACCGGTGCTGCGCGCTTCGTTGGCATCGGTCAGGCGCAACTGCACGCCGGTGGCGCCTTCGGTGCGGAACAGGCGCGCTGCATCGTCCAGGTGCACCAGTGCCAGTCCGTTGTCGTGTTCGTAGTGGCCCGACTCGAACACGCCCACCAGCGTGAACTGCTTCAGCCGCGGCACCACACCGGCCGGTGTGACCTGCCCGCTGGGCGACACGATGGCCACCTTGTCGCCCACGCGCGCGCCGATGCTGCGCGCCAGCTCGCCCCCCAGCACCACGTTCCAGCGCCCGGGCTGCAGCTGCGCCAGCAGCGCGCCCTGGCTGGCGCCCAGCGGCGTGACGGTGGCCTCGTCGGCCGGGCTGATGCCGCGCACCGTGGCGCCGCGCAGTTCAGGCCCCAGGCTGACCAGCGCCTGCGTGGCCACGAAGGGTGCAGTGGCTTGCACGCGGCTGTCCAGACGCGCCAGCGCGGCGGTGGCCTGCCAGCTGGGCAGGGCCGCGCCGTCGGCGGCCAGCAGTTCCACATGCGACACCACGGCCAGCATGCGTTCACGCACCTCTTTCTGGAAGCCGTTCATCACGCTCAGCACGATGATCAGCGCCGCCACTCCCAGCGCGATGCCGATGATGGAGATGGCGCTGATGAACGAGATGAACCCGTTGCGGCGCCCGACGCGCCCGGCACGCGTGTAGCGCCAGCCGATGTGGGGTTCAAAACCTTGCAGAAAGTCGGGCACAGGAAGGGGCAGCGGCGCCAAGCGGGAAGTGGAGCGGATGCTAAGGCAACGCCGACCAGGCCCAGGCGAGTGCGCCGGGCCTGGCCTTTGCGGCGCCTGGGGCGGGCCCGGGCCGGATAATCCAGCGCATGCACCTGTTGATTCCTTTTGCCGGCGTGTTGTCTGAAGCCGGCCGCCAGGCCGCCCGGCACCTGGTGCTGCCCCAGCTGCAAGGCCTGCTGCAGTGCCTGGCCGCGCCCCAGGCCGTCGACCGTGACGAGGCCGAAGCGACAACGCTGAGCCCGCCCCACGAACGCGCCTGGGCCCGCGTGCTGGGCTTGCAGGGTGCCGACGGCAGCCTGCCCTGGGCCGCACTGCAGGCGCAAGCCGATGGCATCGCCACCGCGCCCGGCCAGGCCTGGGGCCTGGTCACGCCAGTGCATTGGCACGTGGGCACCGACCAGGTCAGCCTGATCGACCCCGAACAGCTGCTGCTGGACGACGGCACCTCGCGCGCGTTGTTCGCCGCCGTGCAAGACCTGTTTGCTGGCGTGGGCCTGGCGCTGCACTACGGCGCCGCCAGCCGCTGGTACGCCAGCGGCCTGCTGCTGGCGCAGATGCCCTGCGCGTCGCTGGACCGCGTGATCGGCCGCAACGTCGACCGCTGGTTGGGCACGTCCACCGGCCAAGAGGGCGCAGCGCTCATCCGGCGGCTGCAGGCCGAGGTGCAGATGATTCTGTACACCCACCCGCTGAATGATGAACGCATCTCGCGCGGCTTGATGCCGGTGAATTCCTTCTGGCTCAGTGGTTGTGGTGCTGCGCCGGGTGCTGGCTTCCAGATGCCCGCCGGTGCGCGCATGGACGCGCGCCTGCGCAACCCGGCCCTGGCCGAAAACTGGCCCGGCTGGGTGCAGGCCTGGGAAACGCTGGACGCCGGGCCCGTGGCTGAACTGCACCGCGCGGCGAAAGACGGCGCTGCGGTGAGCGTGACGCTGTGCGGCGAACGCGCCGCGCAAACCCTGGCCAGCGGTGCGCAGGGATGGTTTCACCGCCTGCGCCGCCGCCTGGCGTCACCGGCGGTGCAGGCCCTGCTGGAGCCGCTGTGAACAAACCCCGCATTTTGCCGCGCGACACCCAGCCGCGTGCCGCCTTTGCGCTGGAGCAGCAGGGCGTGCACCCGCTGCTGGCGCGCCTGTTCGCGGCCCGCGGGGTGCGCGAGAAGCTGGAGCTCGACGACGGCCTGGCGCAGCTGCTGCCGCCCGGCCAGTTGAAAGGCGCGCAGCAGGCTGCAGTGTTGTTGGCCGACGCCATTCAACAGCACAAGCGCCTGTGCGTGGTGGCCGACTACGACTGCGACGGCGCAACCGCCTGCGCCGTGGCGCTGCGCGGGCTGGTGCTGCTGGGCGCGCCGCGCGACCGCGTGGGTTATGTGGTGCCCGACCGCGCCATCCACGGCTACGGCCTGACGCCGGCCATCGTCGACCTGGCGCTGGCCCACGCTCACAGCCGGCCCGACGTGCTGGTGACGGTGGACAACGGCATCGCCAGTTTTGCCGGCGTGGCCCATGCCCGCGCACAGGGCCTGCAGGTGCTGGTCACCGACCACCACCTGCCCGCGCTGGTGGCCAGCGGCCCGCCGCTGCCCGACGCCGACGTCATCGTCAACCCCAACCAGCCCGACTGCGGCTTCCCCAGCAAGGCACTGGCCGGCGTGGGCGTGATGTTCTACGTGCTGCTGGCCACGCGCGCCGAACTGCGCGAACGCGGCGCCTTCGACGCCAGCAACCAGCCGCGGCTGGACACGCTGCTGGACCTGGTGGCGTTGGGCACGGTGGCTGACGTGGTGAAGCTCGACGCCAACAACCGCCGCCTGGTGGCGCAGGGCCTGAAGCGCGTGCGCAGCGGCCGCATGCAGCCTGGCGTGGCGGCGCTGTTTGCCGCCGCCGGCCGCCACAGCGCACGTGCGGCCGGTTTCGACTTCGGCTTCGCTTTGGGCCCGCGCATCAACGCCGCCGGCCGTCTGGCCGACATGACGCTGGGCATCGAATGCCTGCTGACCGACGACGCCGCGCGCGCTGCCGAGCTGGCTGCGCAACTGGACGCCATCAACCGCGAGCGGCGCGAGGTGGAACAAGGCATGCGCGACCTGGCCGAACAGACGCTGCAGCGCCTGGCCGAAGACAGCAGCGCGCCGCCGCCCGCCTGCGTGTTGTTTGACGAGAGTTTTCACGAAGGTGTGGTGGGCATCGTGGCCGGCCGCGTGAAAGACCGCCTGCACCGCCCCACCTTCGTTTTTGCGCGCGGTGCCGACGGCCAGTTGAAGGGCTCGGGCCGCAGCATCCCAGGCTTTCATCTGCGCGACGCGCTCGACCTGGTGGCCAAGCGCCACCCCGGCCTGCTGCTGCGCTTTGGCGGCCACGCCATGGCGGCGGGTTGCACGCTGGCCGCGCCGGGTTCGGCACCCGCCGAGGCCGAGGGTTCAGCCCCTGACACCATCACCACCTTCCACCAGGCGCTGCGCCAGGTGGCTGGTGAATGGCTGGACGCCGCCACGCTGCAGCGCACGCTGCGCACCGACGGGCCGCTGGGTCTGGAATGGTTCAACGCCGACACCGTGGCGCTGCTGGACGCGCAAGTGTGGGGGCAGGGATTTGAAGCGCCGCTGTTCTGCGACGAGGTGCAGGTGCTGCAGCAGCGCTTGGTGGGCGAAAAACATTTGAAGCTGCGCCTGCGCCACGCCGGCCAGGAACGAGACGCCATCTGGTTCGGCCACACCGAACCGCTGCCCGCCCAGCTGAAGCTGGCCTACCGTGTGAACGTGGACGAATGGCAGGGCCGGCAGCGCGTGCAGATGGTGGTGGAAGCCGCGGCCGACTGAAGCCGCGCGACGCGGCGCGGCAGGCAGTCCTGAGCCGCCCGCTGCTGCGCCGCCCGTTTGTTACGCTCGGGGCCCACCTGTCGGAGCACCGCATGCCGCGACTGTTTTCCCACCGTGACCGCGCGGTGCACCTGGGCGTGCTGCCGACCGAGCTGTTGCCGCGCCAGGCCGGCGCGCCGGTGCTGCCGGCCGTGCAGCCCGCACAGGCGCAGCCCGCGGGCGAAACCTCGATCACCCATGTGCTGCCCGAGTACCGCGCACTCTTTGCGCCCCTGCTGCAAGGGCCCGTGGCGCCAGCCCGTGCCCCGGTGCCCGAAGACCCCGCGCTGCGCGCGCAGCACCTGAAGGCCACGGCCTACTTTCTGGACGCCACCCTGGCCGGCGTGACCGCGTTGCAGGCGCAGGACTGGACCGGCGCCGAGCAGGCCAGGCACTCACACGCCTTCGTGTTTCTGGTGGAATTCAGTCGCCAGGCCGACGCTGCCGATGCGGGCGCCGACTGGCTGCAGGGCGCCAACGCCGCGCGCACCGACCTGCGCGTGGCCGAGGCGGCGGTGGTGGTGGCCGGCTACCTGCGCACGCTGGGCTTTCAGGCGCGCGGCCATGTGGCTGGCGACACGCTGGTGGACCTGGAAGTGCTGGCACAACGCGCCGGCGTGGCGCGGGCAGTGAGCGGCAAGCTGGTGATGCCGATGTCCAACCGCGGCTTTCGCATTGGCGTGGTCAGCACCGACATGAACCTGGCCGTGGACCTGCCGTTGGCGCCCGAAGCCCCGCTGGGCTGGCCTGACAGCGACGCCTACATGGGCCGCCTGGGCACGCGCCCCGGCTTCGAAGACGCTGAACTTGCCAAGCGCCCTTTGCACCTGGGCCGCTACCCGATGGAGCGCATACCGCGCGTGGCCGAGCCGACCACGCTGGTGCTGCGCGACGAGATCCAGCGCGTGCCCAAACGGGCCGACCTGTTCACCCGCGCGCTCGCCGGCGACCTGGGCGCCAAGGCGCAGGCCGAGCGAAGCCGCTTCGCCGTCAAGCACCCACTGGCCTGGGCCATGACGCCGCTGATACGCGGCATGGTGCCGATGCAAGGTTCGCGCGAACCGCTGCCGCCCAACCCGTTGGGCAGCCACCTCACCGACCCGCAGCGCAACGCGAAGGCGGTGAAGGCGCTGGCCCACTTCATGGGCGCCGACCTGGTGGGCATCTGCGAAGCCGAACCCTGGATGCACTACTCGCACGACGAGGTGGAAGGCCGGCCCATCACGCCTTACCACCGCTACGCCGTGGTGATGCTCATCGACCAGGGCTTCGAGACCATGGAAGGCGCGTCGGGCGACGACTGGATCTCGGGCGCGCAGTCCATGCGCGGCTACATGCGCGGCGCGCTGATGGCCGGCGTGATAGCCGCGCACCTGCGCCGCCTGGGCTGGTCGGCGCGTGTGCACAGCAACGCGCACAGCGAAGTGCTGCATCTGCCAGCGGTGCTGATGGCCGGACTGGGCGAGCTGTCGCGCATCGGTGAACTGGTGCTGAACCCCTTCATCGGCCCGCGCTCCAAGTCGGTGCTGTTCACCACCGACCTGCCCCTGCAGGTGGACCAGCCCATCGACTTCGGCCTGCAGGCCACCTGCGCGATGTGCATGAAGTGCGCGCGCGAATGCCCGTGCAACGCCATTCCCTTCGGCCCGAAGGTGATGTTCAACGGCTACGAAATCTGGAAGCCCGACGTCGAGAAGTGCGGCAAGTACCGGCTGACGAACATGAAGGGTTCGGCCTGCGGCCGCTGCATGAAGACCTGCCCCTACAACCGCGAAGACCTGGTGGACAGCGACCACTTGCTGTGGCTGAGCATGAACGTGCCCGCAGCGCGCCGGGCGCTGATCGAACACGACGACCGCGTGGCGGCCGGTGCCCGCAACCCGGTCAAGCGCTGGTGGTGGGACCTGGAAATCGTTGACGGCGTGGCGGTGGTGCCGCGCGCCGGCGTGAACGAACGCGACCTGTCGCCCGGGCGTGAAGGCAAGCTGGCGGCGGCGCAGAAGCTGGCCTGCTTTCCGCCCGTGCTGCAGCCAGCGAGCGGTACCACGCTGCAGCAGCCGGTGCCGCTGGACCGCCTTGCGGGCCTGGCGGCCTATGCCGCTGCAGAGACGCCGCGCGCGGCCCGGGCGCGGCGCGCCAAGCGGTGATGCCGACGCTGGCCTGTGCATGCCGCAAGCGGCCGGTGGCCGGCCGTGGCGGCGCGGGCCGGTGCCACCGTTGCGAACACCTTCGCTAACAATTTGGCATACCATATTGGCGTTATTGATGCATCGGAAAACCACCATGAAAACGAACCTGGCCCTGCGCACTTTGGGGCGTCTGTGGCTGCTGGCTGCGGCGTTGTGCAGCGCCAGCTTCAACGCCCGGGCGCAGATTGACGACAGCACAGCCGAGATGCTCATGCGCAAGTCCGGCCTGTGGGTGCAGATGGGCGAGATGAGCCAGCAGGTGCGCAAAGGCTTTGAGGCTTCCACGGCCGCTTCGCCCAAGCCGCCCAGCGCCGATGAGCAGGCGCGGCTGAGCCGCGTGATCGCCAACGCCTATGCGGCCGACCGCTTGCGCCGCGTGGCCCTGCAAAGCCTGGCGCGCCTGGTGCAGCCTGCTCAAGTGGACAGCCTGCGCAAGTGGTTCAACAGTTCATTGGGCGAAAGCCTGACCAAGCTGGAAGAAGCCGCCGCTGCCAGCCAGACCGACCCCGCCATGGTGATGCGCGAAGGCCACGCGCTGCTGGAAGCGCTGCCTTCGGTGCGGCGTGCGCAGTACAACGAAATGGTCGAGGTCACCAAGGCCCCGGAATTCGCTGTGGAGTTGATGGTCAATGCCGTGGTGGCCATTCAGCGCGGCGTGCAGGCGGCGCAGCCCAGTGCGCCTGCCGCACCGCCGGCGGACATCAAGGCCCTGCTGGAAGCCCAGCGCCCGGCGCTGTTGCGGAACTATGCGGCCCTGTTCATGGCCAGTTCCGCACTGACCTACAAGGACGTGCCCGCGGCCGACTTCAGCAGCTACCTGGCCTTCCTGAAGTCCGACGCAGGACGGCACTTCAATGACGCCGTGCTGGCCGCCATGGGGGCGGCGCTGACCGATGCATCGGTGGAACTAGGGCGCGGCCTTCCGGCCACCAAGGACGCGGCCAACTCCTGCGTGCGGCGGCTGCGCGGCCGGTAGCCGCGCAG
>JAYSXE010000188.1:0-3097 GCA_043717565.1 Burkholderiales bacterium
TTGAGGCGCTGCAGCTTCACTTCCTGCAACAGCTGGACAAGCTGGTGGCCAATGGCTTCATCAGCTTTCCGGCCCCTGATGACCTTGGAACCGGCACGCGCTACCAGGCCACGGTGACGGGCTCTGGTGCCATTGCGCAGGGGCCCGGCGCAATGGCGCAGGGTGCGGGCGCGGTGCAGGTGAACGGCTCTGTGAACGGCAGCATCAACACCGGCACGGTGAAGATCAACCGCCCAGGTCGCCCCCAGCGATGAGCGGCGCGCCGCAGAAACCCCGCAGCAAGACCAGCGCCCAGTTGCGCGGGGCGGGCGCGGTGGCGCAGAACGGTGGCGCGGCCCTGGCTGCCCGAGCGGTGCAGGTCAAGGGGTCCGTCGGCGGCAACGTCATCACCGGCACCCACATCGTCAACCAGTACCTCGCCGCCGGCCCGGCGGAGATGGATGCGCCGGCCATCGCCGAGCAGATCACACGCTACCTGAAGTGGTTGCGTGAGCGCACGCAGCACATCACCCTGCGCGGCATTGAACGCAGCGGTGGAGCGCCGGTGGTGCAAATGCCGCTGGAAACGGCCTATGTGCCGCTGCGGGCGCGCCCGCAGGCGCTGCCTCAAGCGGACGACGATTCAGCGCATGTAATAGCCCGGCGCGCCGCAGGTAAATCACCGCGCGCGCGGAAGCCTGAATCTTCTCCAGAGGATGCCGCCGCCGAGGACCAAGACCGCGACATTCCCCTTGACCAACTGCTGGCGCTGGGCCAGCGGCTGGTCATCGTCGGCGGCCCGGGCAGCGGCAAGACGACCGTGTTGTTGCACCTGGCCTGGGCCCTGGCCTGCTCACTGTTGGAGGGCTCTGCCGAGCTGGCGCAAGGCCGCTTGGGCCTGCAGCTGCCACCGGCCGCGCTGCCGCTGCCCTTGTTTGTGCCGCTGGCGTCGTTTGCGCGCTACCGGCGCGACCTGCCGCCCAACACACCGCCGCAGCACAAGACCTTGCGGCACTTCATTTCGCACCATCTGGTCAGTCAGCAGGCGGGCTTTCGCCTGCCGGTTGACTTCTTTGAGCGGCTGCTGGACGATGGCCACCATGTGCTGTTGCTGCTGGACGGCCTGGACGAGGTGGCGAACGAAAACGAGCGCCACAGCGTGCGCCAGCAGGTAGAGACCCTGGTGCAAGGCCATGACGGCCTGCGCACCGTGGTCACCTGCCGCACGGTGGCCTACCGCCAGGGCCGCACCGCGCTGGGCGCGGCGTTCCGCGAGGTCGCGGTTCAGCCGCTGGACCATGACGCGCACATCGTGCCTATGGTGCAGCAGGCCTATGCCTGCATCCACCCCCATGACCCCGCCCAGCGCGACAAGCGCGCGGGCAGCCTGCTGGCCGGCATCCGCCGCCTGGAAGCCGACCGCCAGGCGCGTGGCGGCAGCCAGGCCGAGCCACTGGTGAGCAGCCCGCTGATGGTGCGGCTGCTGCTGATCGTGCATGTCAACCAGCGTGAGCTGCCCAACCAGCGCGCGGACCTGTTTGACAAGGCCATTGCCGCGCTGCTGCAGGTGGACTATGGCCATGACGAGGACGACATCGCCGAACTGGGCGCGCAGTGGGAAACGCTGCTGGACATGGCCCAGCATGTGGCCTGGCATTTGCACAGCCAGGGCGACGAGCAGGGTCGCGAGATCGACGAGGCTGGCCTGAAGGCCGCCCTGCGCCAGACACCCGAGTTTGCCGACCATGCCAGCGCCTTCATCAACCACGCGCGCCAGCGCGGCAGCCTGATCGAAGAGCGTGACGGCGCCTACCGATTCATCCATCTGGCACTGCAGGAATTTCTGGTCGCCCGGCATCTGCGCGAGGTAGTGGCCGGCACCCAGGGCCTGGCCGCGCTGGTAGACATGGTGCGCCCCAGGCTGACCGACCCGTGGTGGCGCGAGCCCATTCTGCTGGCCATGGGCTACCGCGCCGGCCAGGCTGCGCACCAGGTGCGCGAACTGATCAGCCTGCTGCGCGATGCCGGTGGCCAAGCCGGCGCGAGCCTGGACACCGCACTGGCCGCCGCCGAACTGGCCGGCACGGCCGCCGCAGACTGGCCCGCCAGCGGCGCGGGCCTGCGCCAGGCCTGTGCCGCGCAACTGCACGCCCTTCTGACCGACGACGCCACGCTGCGGCACACCAAGCCCAGCCAGCGCGCCCGCGCGGGCGACGCCCTGGCTCGCCTGGGCGACCCCCGCTTTGACCCCGAACGCTTTTTCCTGCCCGCAGACGAGCAGCTTGGCTTTGCCCCCATTCCGGAAGACCGCGAGTTCATGATCGGCACACGGCCGCAGGATGCCGAGCGCGTGGCGCGGTCCACCGGCGACGAGGCCTTCAAAGACGAGTTCAACGACACCACCACGCCCACCTCGGTCTTTCACATCGCGCGCTACCCGGTGACGGTGGCGCAGTTCCGGTCCTTTGCCGACGCCACTGGCCTTCAGCCGGGCGATGCCCGCACACTGAGCGACCCCGACACCCGGCCGGTGCGCTGGGTCAGTTGGACGGAAGCCAGCGACTACTGCGCCTGGTTGCAGCAAATGTTGCGCGAAGCGCCCGCCTTGGCCCACACGCCGGCCGCCCGGCTGGTGCGCGACCAAGACTGGCGCGTGGCCTTGCCCAGCGAGCTGCAGTGGGAGAAGGCGGCGCGCGGTGGCCGGGTGGGCCAGGTCTTCCCCTGGGGCGACGACCATGATCGCAATCTGGCGAACAACGGTGAGAGCGGCGTGGGCAACACCTCTGCGGTGGGCTGCTTTGCTGCCAACGATTTCGGGCTGTTCGACATGATCGGCAATGTCTGGCAGTGGACAAGCAGCCCTTGGGTAGAGACCTATGGCGCCAAGATGCTGCGGGCCGAGGCCCTGAAGCCCGGCGTGGACGACCGACTGGTGGTGCGCGGCGGCTCGTGGGGCGACCGCCGTGACTTCGCGCGCTGTGCCTACCGCTTCAGGTTCACGCCCGACGACCGCTTCTACGACCTGGGCTTCCGTGTCGTGTTGCGTTCTTCCCCTGTTTGAGGGGCCGCTCCGGCGTCGGCCGCTCTGTTCTCTGACTCTCGGCTCGGCTGTTCTCTG
>JAYSXE010000189.1:0-17491 GCA_043717565.1 Burkholderiales bacterium
CCCCCCCCCCCCCCCCCCCCCCGGCCGCCACAGTGCAAGCACGCATACAAGCTGCGCCCACCGCACAGCTCGCAACCGCCATGCTACAAGCACGCAAACAGCACGCGCTAACCACACGGCTTGCAACCGCCAGACAGCAAGCACGCGGCTTCACTGTCAACAGGCAATCAAGCCTTCACCACCCCCGCCTGCCCTGCCGCCACCGCAAACCGCGCCACGGTACCCACCGCGCTGTCCGCGTCGTTCGCGTCAGCCACCACCCGCAACTGCGCCTGCAGTTCACCCGGGCGCAGTTCAAGACGGATGTAGCCCCGCTGGTCAGCACGGCCCCAATGGATGTGCGGGTTGAAGGGCAGCGCGGCATCCACGCGGTCTTGTGGTGTGCCCAGGCTGCTGATCGACGTGCCGCAGAACTCGCTGGCCAGCACGGTGCTTTTGGGATTGCTGAAGTCGGCCAGCACGTTGGCCACGTAGTTGGCGTGCACGTCGCCACCCAGCACCACCACACCCGGTACCTTGCGCTGCTGCAACACGTCCAGCAGGCGCTGGCGGGCGGCGGGGTAGCCGTCCCAGCCGTCAGTCCAGAAGCGGCCGCCGCCCACGCCGGGGTTTTCCCAGTTGAAACGGGACATCAGCGTCTGCTGCGCCAGCAGGTTCCAGGGCCTGTCTAACGACCAACCGTCGGCCAGCCAGCGCTCTTGCGCGGCACCCAGCAGCGTGCGCTGCGGGTCGGCCAACATGGGACAGTCGGCCATGCGCAAGGTGTTGCTGCCGCCACGGCCCATTCGCGGGCACACCTGTGTGTCGCGGTATTGCCGGTCGTCCAGCAGGTGGATGCGCGCCAGGCGGCCCCAGTCCAGGTGGCCGTAGATGCGCAGGTCGGGGCCCACCGGGCGCATCGCCTTGGGCACAGGCATGTGCTCCCACCAGGCGCGGTAAGCGTCGGCACGCTGCTGCGCAAAGTCGGGTTGCAGGCTCTGGCCCTGCAGGTTGGCGTAGTCGTTGTCCACCTCGTGGTCGTCCCACACCACCAGCCAGGGGCAGGCGGCGTGTGCAGCCTGCAGGGCGGGGTCGGTCTTGTACTGGAAGTAGCGGTTGCGGTAGTCGTCCAGCGTGCGCACCAGGCCACCCGTCACCGGCCGCACCGCGTGGCGGGGTGACGCGTATTCGTAGATGTAGTCACCCAGGAACATCACCGCGTCCAACTGGTCGCGATGCGCGTGGGCAGCCACGTCGCGCCAGGCGGCGTAGCGGCCGGTGTCCCAGCGTTGGCAGCTGGCAATGGCAAAGCTGAAGGCCGACACGGCTTCGTCAGGCGCCGGCGCAGTGCGCGTGCGGCCCAGGGCGCTGCGCTGGCCCAGTGCCTGGAAACGGTACCAGTACGGTCGCGCCGGGCGCAGACCTTGCGGCTCGGCGTGAACACTGTGCGCGTCGGTCACCACCGCTGTGTCCACGCCCCGCGCGGCGATGCGGGTGAAGGCTTCGTCTTCGGCCAGTTCCCAGCCCACCTCCACCTGCGGCGGCAGCTCTGGGCCGGTCAGGCGCGTCCACAGCACCACCGACTGCGGTTGTGGCTGGCCTGATGCCACGCCCAGTTGAAACCGCTGCACGTCGGCCGCGCGGGCGTCTGGCGCCAGGCCGGGTGCCAGCGCTGCCGCCAGGCTGGCCAGCAGCAGGTGCCGCCGGCGGGGGTGGCTGGCGGGCGCGGGGGGGTTCATCAGCGCTGGCTTGTAGGGGGCGGCAGCTCGGCCGGCCGCGCCAGCTCATCCAGGCTCAGGCCCTGCTGGCGCAGCAGCGCTTCAAGCGCCGGCTTCAGCGCCCCCAGTCGTTCGTCAATGGCGTCGCGCACAGTGTCCACAAACACCTGGGTCGAACGTTCGATCTCGATGTTCACGCGCGCTCCGGCAGCCAGGCTGCCAAAGGTGGTGGCGCGCAAGGTTTCGGGTATCAACCACACCTCGAACCAGCCGCTGCCGTCGGCATGGCGCTGGGCTTCGGCCACCGTCAGGCTGGCGCCGTTGACGGCGATGTAGCCCTTGGCAAACACATAGCGCATCCAGGGCGCCGGCACTGCCATGCGCAGCACGCGGTTGTTCTCGGGTTCGCGCACCTCGGTCACCGTGGCCTGCAGGTCCACGTGGCCCGACAGCGGGTGGCCGCCGATCTCGGCGCCGTCTTTCGCCGCGCGTTCCACGTTCACCGCGCTGCCGGTTTGCAGGCTGCCCAGCGTGGTCAGCGCCAGGCTTTGTTGCATCACGTCAAACCGCGCTGCGTGCTCACCCAGCAGTTCCGTGGCAGTCAGGCACACACCGTCCACCGCCACGCTGGCGCCAATGGCCAGCCCTTGAGCAAAGCCGGGCGGAAACCGCAGCGTGAAACTGCGCAAGCCGGGTTGGTCCACCAGCGCATGCACCTGCGCCATGCCTTGAACGATGCCTGTAAACATGCGCTGCATTGTGCCGCGCGCTTCGCGTTGAACGCGGGCCGGGGCCTTGGTGCTGCCGATAGACTGCGGGCACCATGAGCGACACCGCCCTGCCCGCCTGGCTGCCCGGCTTCACGCTGGCAGCGCCGCCACTGGGTTTCATCGACGACCCCTACCCGTTCTACGCCGCGCTGCGCCAGCACGCGCCGCTGCACCCGCTGGGGCCCGGCAGCGTGCTGCTGACGCGCCACGCCGAGGTGTTGGCGGTGTACCGCTGCCCGCACGCCAGTTCTGAGAAGCTGCAGGAATTTGCGCCCCGCCTGGGCGCGGGCACGCCCATTTTCGAACACCACACCACCAGCCTGGTGTTCAGCGACCCGCCGCTGCACACGCGGGTGCGCCGCATCTTGATGGGCGCTTTGAGCCAGCGCGCCGTGGCCCACATCGAAGCCAGCCTAAAGCAACTGGTGCAGCGGCTGCTGCAGCGCATGGCTGAGCGTGCTGCGCAGGGCCAGCACCTGTGCCTGGTTGAAGACTATGCGGCGCAGATACCGGTGGAAGTCATCGGCAACCTGCTGGCCGTGCCGCACGGCGAACGCGAACCGCTGCGCGAATGGTCGCTGGCCATCCTGTCGGCACTGGAACCCGCGCCTGCGGCTGCGGTGCTGGCGCGCGCCAACGCGGCGGTGCTGGAATTCAGTGGCTACCTTCGGCAGCTGGTGGCCCAGCGCCGGCAGCAGCCCGGCGACCCCGATGTCGACGTGCTGACGCGGCTGCTGATGGGCGACCAGGAAGGCCAGTTGAGCGAAGCCGAGTTGCTGCACAACTGCATCTTCATGCTGAACGCCGGCCACGAGACCACCACCAACCTCATCGGCAACGGCCTGCACGCGCTGTTCCGCCACGCGGGCGAAATGCAACGGCTGCGCCAGCAGCCCGAACTGATGGCCACTGCGGTGGAAGAACTGCTGCGCTTCGAAAGCCCGCTGCAGCTGAACAACCGTCGGCTGACCGCGGCCGTGTCATTGCCCAGTGGTGAACTGCCGGCCGGCACCTTTGTCACGCTGTGCATCGGCGCCGCCAACCGCGACGCCGAAGTCTTCAACGACCCCGACACGCTGGACGTGGCGCGCAAGCCCAACCCCCACCTGGCGTTTGGCCAGGGCGCGCACGCCTGCTCGGGCATGAGCGTGGCGCGGCTGGAAGCGCGCGTGGCCATCGCAGCCCTGTTGCAGCGCTTCCCGGCCCTGGCCGCGGCCGGCGAGCCCGAGCGCGACCGCCGCGTGCGCTTTCGCGGCCTGCGACACCTGCCGGTGGTGCTGGGCAGCGCGTGAAGGGCCAGCGGCGACAATCCGCGCCGTGACACCAGAAGCCGACACCACCACCGACCTCCAGCTGCAGCGTTTTTGCGCGCTGCTGCGCAGCACCCACGAAGCAGGCCACTGGCAGCGCCTGTTGCTGGCCAAGCCCCAGGGCGGCGAGCCCGGCCTGCAACGCTTGGTGGTGCGGCCGCTGGTGCTGCGCGGGCAGCCGATGCTGAGCTTCGTGTACAGCCACGCCACAC
This sequence comes from Burkholderiales bacterium, assembly GCA_043717565.1. Classification (GTDB taxonomy): domain Bacteria; phylum Pseudomonadota; class Gammaproteobacteria; order Burkholderiales; family Burkholderiaceae_C; genus Rubrivivax. The sequence goes on from JAYSXE010000189.1 coordinate 3,990, forward strand.
GCGACGTCACCAAGAACCTGCCGCCCGCAGAGGGCCTGGCGCTGGTGGACTCATTGCTGGGCGGCACCTTCCGCAATGCCCACCTGCACACGCCGCAGGGCGAGACGCAACTCACACTCACCAAGAAGGGCAAGGCCCAACTGGTGGTGCACCCGCGCCAGGCCGCCAAGGGCGAGGTGGCCGACGGCTCTGCACCCGCCACCACGCCCAGCGGTCACGACCGCGAAAAGCAGCGCTGGATCGACATCGAACGCCCTTTCCTGGTGGCATTGGGCGTCACCACGCCGCAACACCAGCTGGTGCCCGCCATGGCGCGCAAGTGGAAGCAGATCAACAAGTTCGTCGAGATCTTCGACCACGCCCTGCAGTCTTCGCCACTGGCCCAGGCCACGGCGTTGCGGGTGGTGGACTTCGGCGCCGGCAAGGCCTATCTCAGCTTTGCCGTGCACGACTGGCTGCACCACGGCCGCCAGGTGCAGGCCGACGTGGTGGGCGTTGAACTGCGGCCCGACCTGGTGCAGCAGGGCAATCGCATTGCACAGAACCTGGGCCTGCAGGGCATGCGCTTGCAGGCCGGCGACGTGCGAGCCTGGCAGGCTGAACCGATGGACGTGATGGTGGCGCTGCACGCCTGCGACACCGCCACCGACCACGCGTTGCACCTGGGCATTCGCGCCGGCGCCAGCATCCTGCTGTGTTCGCCGTGCTGCCACAAGCAACTGCGCCCGCAGCTGCTGAGCCCGGGCCCGTTGCGCAGCGTGTTCCAGCACGGCATCCACGCCGAACAGCAGGCCGAGATGCTGACCGACACCCTGCGCGCGCTGCTGCTGGAAGCGCACGGCTACGACACGCAGGTGTTCGAGTTTGTGGCACTGGAACACACACGCAAGAACAAGATGATCCTGGCCGTGAAGCGCAGCCAGCCCAAGCCGCCGCAGGCGGCGCTGGCGCAGGTGGACGAACTGAAGCGCTTCTTCGGCATCCGCGACCACTGCCTGCAAACCCTGCTGGAAAGCCAGCCCGTGGCCGCCTGACCCGGTGTGATCTCTCGGCGCGATGGAACCGTTCAAGAACCTGCTGAACCCCGAGCTGGTGGAAGCCGCGGCCCAGCGGCTTTTGCAGGTGTACCCGGCCTTTCCTGCGCGGTCTTTCACGCAGCAGGCCACGGCCGGCCTGGAAGCGCTGGAAATGAAAGCGCGCGCGCTGCGCATCTGCGAAGCACTGACCACCAGCCTGCCCGCGCGGTTTGACGACGCAGCGGCCGTCATCGAAGCGGCGCTGGCGCCACCCGAGCCTGACGTCAAGGTCGGCCAGCTGCAGGGCCTGCACGCCGGCCTGCGCGGCTGGATCCTGTGGCCGGTGGGTGAATTCGTGGCGCAGCAGGGGCTGGCGCATCCAGAACGGGCCCTGCAGGCGCTGCACGCGCTGACGCAGCGCTTCACCGCCGAATTCGCCATCCGACCTTTCATCGTGCAGCACCCGGCGCTGGTGTTCCAGACGCTGCAGCGCTGGTGCCACGACGACAGTCCACACGTGCGCCGCCTGGTCAGCGAAGGCAGCCGCCCCCGCCTGCCCTGGGGCCAGCGCCTGCAGGCCCTGGTGCAGGACCCGCGCCCCACACTGCCGCTGCTGCTGGCGCTGCAAGACGACCCCAGCGACTGCGTGCGGCGCAGCGTGGCCAACCATCTGAACGACATCGCCAAAGACCACCCCGGCGTGTTGGCGCAATGGCTGCAAGACCACCTGCCCACCGCACCGCCCGAACGGCGCGCGATGCTGCGCCATGCCAGCCGTTCGCTGGTGAAGGCCGGCCACGCGCCGGTGCTTCTCGCATGGGGGCTGGGTGCCGCCTTCAAGGGCGAAGCGGCATTGCAGGTGACGCCCAGCACGGTGCAGCTGGGGCAGGCGGTGTCGCTGCAGTTGCAGCTGCGCTCAACCGGGCGTGTGGTGCAGCCGCTGGAGGTGGACTACGCGGTGCACCACGTGAAGGCCAACGGCAGCACCAGCGCCAAGGTCTTCAAAGGCTGGAAGCTGCAGCTGCCGGCGGGTGCTGTGGTGCAGCTGGCCAAGCAGCATGTGGTCAAGCCCATCACCACCCGCCGCTACCACGCGGGCTGGCATGCGGTGCAGGTTCAGGTCAACGGGCGCGTGGTGGCCGAGGCGGGCTTCGACCTGCGGTTGTGAAGCGGGCCTGCAGCAGCGTGGTCCATCATCGGCTGCAGCCCCACCGTCACGCTGCCGTCGGCCCAGTGCACCACCGGCCGCTTGATGGCGCTGGGCTGCGCCAGCGCCAGCGCACGGGCCGAAGCGGCGTCCACCACGGCGGCTTGTTCAGCAGGTGACAACTGGCGCCACGTGCTGCCCTGGCGGTTGATCAAAACCTGCCAGCCCGCGGCTTGCAACCAGTGGTCCAACCGATCGGCCGGCACACCTTGTTTCTTGAAGTCGTGAAAACCCACCGCAAGGCCCTGCTCGGCCAGCCAGGCGCGCGCGTGCTTGACGCTGTCGCAATTGGGTATGCCATACAGCGTGGTGCCTTGTTGCGGCGCGGTGGCGGGGGTTGAGACGGCCGTGTTGGGCATGGCGTGTGCGCGGGGTGAAGGGGTTGGGTCGGTTGAACGGCATGCGGGCACCGTGCCTGGCGCGTCAGTTGCGCGCGTCGCTGGGCCCATCGCAGCGGGGGTCGGTCATGAAGGCCGCACTTTGCGCGACGCGCTGGTCGTCCACCGACACCAGAAACCACAGGCAGTCGTTGGTCTGGTAGCGCCACGCCCACACCTGGCCGCCGGCACGGCCGCCGTGGCGCGTTTCACCGGGCCGGCCCACCCGCTGCAGCAGGGTGCTGGCGGGCATGGGCAGGGCGGCCTGCACGGCCGTCAGCTCGGCTTCGGTCAGCACCTGGCGCGCACGCAGCACCTGCCCTTGGGCGCCCAGGTCCAGCATCCAGGTGGCGCGGCCGTAGGGGCCGGTGGCATATTCCAAGCGGCGCGTGCCATCAGGCAAGCTGTGCCGCCCCGTGGGCTGGCCCCAGCGGTCTGCAGCCTCGCGTTCGGTGGCGGGTGGTGCCTGCCAGGCGCAGGCGCCGGCCAGCAAGGCACAGCCCAGGCCTGCCGCGCCCGCCAGGCTGGGCCGCCGTATGAAGCGCCAAACGGCGGTGCAGCGCCGACGCAGCGCGCCGGACCAGCGGTTGAAGAGCGGGGCAGGTGCCACGGTTTCAGGCTTTCGGTAGCAGGCTTTCAGGTGCGGCAGCAGCGCCAGGGCGGGCCGGATGTCGATCACCCGGGCCTGTGACGACGGGCTGCCCCACCAATGATGGCACGGCCTGCACGGGCCCGCTGCGGCAGGCACGCTGGCCAGCAGCCACGCCCGGCTCCACGCCGTTGGCCGGCGGGCATGGCCTCAGTGAAAGGCGCCCGGGCAGGTGGCAGCGGTCGGCTGCGCCTACTGCGCAGCGGGCGCAGCCCTGGACCGCGCGTCACCGCCACCACCCGGCGCAGCCACGGCCGCAGCAGGCGGCGCCTCCGCCGCCCACCAGTCGCCAGGCCCGGCGCTGCGCACCTGGCCTCGGCCGTGTCTTTTGCCGGCATACAGCGCGCCGTCGGCTTGCTGCAGCAGCGCAGTCAGGTCCTGGCTCGGTTCCCGCGCCAGCGCGTAGCCCACGGTGGCCCCCACCTGGCAGGTCAGCCCGCCCAGGTAGAAAGGTTGCAGCACCGCCTGCTGGAACCGCAGTGCCAGTGCCTGTGCCTCATCGGCGTGGCCCAGGCCGCCAACCACCACCACGAATTCGTCGCCCCCCAGCCGTGCCACGCAATGGCTGGGGCCTTGCGCAGCGTGCACGGCCGCGCCGGCCCGGGGGCCCAGCACGCCACGCAGCCGGCCGGCCACGCCCACCAGCAACTTGTCGCCCACATCGTGCCCGTGTGCGTCGTTCACCGGCTTGAAATTGTCCAGGTCCAGCATGAACACCACCACGGCGTTGTCAGGGCCGGCCTGCTGCACGATGGGCAGGCCCAGCTTGCGCAGGCCGCGCCGGTTGGCCAGGCCCGTCAGCGGGTCCACCAACGCCAGAGTGGCCATCTCGGCTCGTTCCTGCTCGGCCACGCGGCCGGCGCGGCGCATGCGGTCGGTGTGGGCCGACAACACCGCCATCCACATCACCATTTCCACGGCCGATGACACCTGAAACAGGTGCAGCGTCAGCGGCGTCATCGGCAGGTTGCCGCGCATCAGCTGCGACATCACCAGCACGCCCACGGCATAGGCCACCAGGCCCATCAGCAGGTAACGCGCCGCGGCATCGCCCCCGCGTGCCTTGTGCAACGCCAGCGGCACCGTCATCACGAAGGGCAACACTCCGGCGAAGGTGGCGAACCCATGCGTGAATCGGTAAGAGAACGTGCCGGCGACAAAACCCGCCATCACCACCGCACACGCCACGGCCAGGCCGCGGGTCAGCGCAGACCAGCGCGGCCACACCGCCGACATGCCCAGTGCGCGGTCGGCGAACAGGAAGCTGGCACTCAGACCCACCAACGCGAACACCAGCGGCGCGTTGTTCACCAGCCAGTGGTCGTCGGGCCACAGGTGCTGGGTGCCCAGGCCGTGGAAAGACAGCAGGAACAGCGTGGTGCCGGTGAGCGTGAGCGCGTAGTACACAAACATGGCGTCGCGCGCGCCGGCCCACTGCAACGCGCTGTAGGCCAGCAGGCACAGCCCCATGCCGGCCAGCAGGCCCTGCAGCAACTGAAACCGCGACTCGTTGAAGTGAAAGTCGCCCGGCAGCAGAAACTTCACCGGCAACCGCAACACGCCGTTGTTCTTCACCCGCACCAGCAGTTCATGGTCTTCACCGGCACGCAGGTGCAGCGGTATGGCCATACTGCGGGCCTTCAGCGGGCGCTGCGCGGAGGGCACGGTGTCGCCGCTGTGCAAGCTCTGCACGATGTGCCCGGCCTGCACCAGGTGCACGTCCACTTCGTCCATCGTGGGGCTGTCAACGTCAAACACCCAGTTGGCTGATGCTCCTTCGGGCACCCTGACGATCAGCCTCAGCCACACGGCACCGGGCTGCATGCCCAGATTGCCGTAGGGCGTATCGGGCTTCACGAACAGGTGGCGTTGGGCCAGCACCGTCTGGGCCTGCAGCACGCTTCCTGGCGGCTCGGGCATCGTGCGCAGGGCTGGCCAGGCCTGCAGGCCCTGGCGCTGCGCGCGCAGCACCAGAATCGGTGGCTCATCCACCGGCCCCTGCAGCACCGCGTTGCTGGCCGGGCCGGGCGCGTCCACAGGCTGGGCCAGCACCGCACCGGGCGCCCACAAGGCCCAGGCCAACAGCATGGCCAGCAACCGCCACCATCGCCACACAAGAGCCCGCCCACCCGTGCAAGCACCATCGCGCACGTGCCGGCGGCCACCCGGCAGGGCCGGTGAACAAGAGCTGGGTGCCATGGACAACAAATGGCCTTTCCGCGCAGTACGCTGGGCTGGTGACGGGTAGGCGCTCACAAATGATCACCTACGTCATCTTTTCGGCCACCGCAGCCGGCACTTGAGTGCAGCGTGCGCGACATCTTTGGGGCGCGCTCCAGGCCCGCTGACCGCGCCGCCACGCCGCAGCGCCGCAGCGCCGCAGCGCCAAGCGGCGCGGACTTGGCGCGACAATGGCGGCCCGTGCATTTTTTCGCGCGGCTTCACCGGGCGCAGCGCCCCAAGCGCTGCCCCAGCAGCGTGCAGCCGCATGGTTTTCCAATCCCTCTTTTTTTCAGGCCCCGCCCCACCATGAGCACCACACCCGCCTACCCCCACGTGCAACTCCTGATCGCCGGCGCCTGGCGCGAAGGCCGTGAAGGCCAGTCACTGGCCGTGCTGAACCCCGCCACGGGGACCGAGATCGGCCGCGTGGCGGTGGCGCAGAAAGCCGACCTGGACGACGCCCTGGCCGCCGCCGCCAAGGGTTTCGAAACCTGGCGCCGCACGCCCGCGGTGGAACGCGCCCGCGTGATGCGCGAGGCCGCGCGCCTGTTCCGCGAGCGCGCCGACGCCACGGCGCAGCTGCTGACGCTGGAACAGGGCAAGCCGCTGGCCGAAGCCAAGGGCGAGATCCTGTTTGCCGCCGACATCATTGATTGGTTCGCCGAAGAGGGCAAACGCGTCTACGGCCGCATCGTGGCGCCGCGCGCCGCCGGCGCACTGCAGCAGGTGTTCAAGGAACCGGTGGGCCCGGTGGCGGCCTTCACGCCCTGGAACTTCCCGGTCAACCAGGTGGTGCGCAAGATGAGCGCGGCGCTGGCCACCGGCTGCTCCATCATCGTCAAGGCACCCGAAGAAACGCCGGCATCACCGGCCGAACTGGTGCGCGCCTTTGTCGACGCCGGCGTGCCACCCGGCGTGGTGGGGCTGGTCTACGGCAACCCGGCGCAGATCAGCGAGTACCTGATCCCGCACCCCATCATCCGCAAGATCACCTTCACCGGCAGCACCCCTGTGGGCAAGCAGCTGGCGGCACTGGCCGGCGCGCACATGAAGCGCGTGACCATGGAACTGGGCGGCCACGCGCCGGTGATCATTGCCGAAGACGCCGACGTGGCGCGCGCCGCGAAGATTGCTGCTGGCTCCAAGTTCCGCAACGCGGGCCAGGTGTGCATTTCTCCCACCCGCTTCCTGGTGGCCAACAGCGTGAAGCAGGCCTTCATCGACGGCATGGTGGCTGCCACCAAGGCCGTGAAAGTGGGCGCGGGCAATGAAGCCGGCGTGCAGATGGGCCCGCTGGCCAACCCCCGCCGCCTGGCCGCCATGCAGCGCCTGACGGCCGACGCGGTGCAGCGCGGTGCCGAACTGGCCACCGGTGGCGAACAGATCGGCAGCGTGGGCAATTTCTTCGCGCCCACGGTGCTGATCAACGTGCCTGGTGACAGCCTGGTCTTCAACGAAGAGCCCTTCGGCCCCATGGCCGCGGTGCGCGGCTTTGAGACACTGGACGAGGCCATTGCCGAAGCCAACCGCCTGCCCTATGGCCTGGCCGCCTATGCCTTCACCAGTTCGCTGCGCACCGCGCAGCAGCTGACCGAAAACGTCCAGACCGGCATGCTGTGGATCAACCAGCCCGCGGCCGCCTGGCCTGAGATGCCCTTCGGCGGCGTCAAGGACTCGGGCTACGGCAGCGAAGGCGGGCCCGAGGCGCTGGAGGCCTACCTGAACACCAAGTCGGTGGCCACCTTGTGCGTGTAAGGGGCTGAAACCACCGGGCGCCACGACCAAAAAAACGAGACCCAGGAGACAACGATGAAATGGCTTCGGTTCGGGCTGGCCCTGGCGGCCCTGATGCTTTCAAGTTCTGCTGCGCTGGCACAGGCCGGCTGGCCCGACAAGCCCATCCGCGTGGTGCTGCCCTTCCCGCCCGGCGGGCCCAGCGACATCGTGATGCGTCTGGCGGTCGAAAAGATGCAGCTCAGCCTGAAGCAGCCCATCGTGATCGAGAACAAGGCCGGGGCCGGTGGCAACCTGGGCGCTGCCGAAGTCTCGCGCGCTGCGCCCGACGGCTACACCTGGCTGTGGGGCACCGACACCCTGATCACGGTGAACCCGCACGTCTACAAGAAGCTGGGTTTCAAGATCGAAGACCTGGCGCCGGTGACCATTGGCACGCAGTTCAGCCAGACCCTGGTCTGCAACCCCGCGCTGGGCGTGAAAACCGTGTCTGAGCTAACGGCCAAGGCGAAGGCCGAAAAGCTCGGCTACGCATCGGGCGGCGCCGGCGTGCCCGGGCATTTGTCGATGGAACTGCTGCAGCACATGGCCGGCTTCGACATGGCGCACATTCCCTACAAGGGCCCGGCACCGGCCACGCAAGACGTGCTGGGCAACCAGGTACCCTGCGGCCTGCTGGCTGGCCCCACCGTGCTGCCGCACGTGCGCGCCGGCAAGCTGGTGGCGCTGGCGGTGTCGGGCAGCAAACGCTCGCCCACGCTGCCAGACGTGCCCACCGTGGCCGAAGCCGGCGTGGCCGGCTACGAGGCCAACTTTGCGCTGGCGATGTTTGCGCCGCGGGGCACACCGGCCGACATCGTTGAACGCTTCAGGCTGGCCTTCGTGGATGCATTGAAGGCGCCAGATGTGACCGAAAAACTGCGCGCCAGCGACCAGACCGTGGTTGGAAGCACGTCAGCGCAGGCGGCTGCGCTCTTGACGGCCGACAGCCGCAAATGGGGCGACGTGGCGCGGCGCATCAACCTGGGCCTGGACTGAGCTGGCCTGAAGAGCCACCTGCGCGATCAACCCTCTTCAGCGCTCAAGGGCGCAATACCCCGCCGGGTGCGCATGGCCCGGCCGATGCGGTCCAGTTCAGTGTCACTCAGCAGACGGGCAGCCATCGGCAGGAGTTCAGCTTCCTCGCGCGCCATGTGCTGCTGGTAGCGCTGCACGAAGCCCGGCATGTCGGCACCGTCCAGCGTTGCAGCAGCACCCTCGGCTACCTGCAGCAGAAGCAATCGCAACGCGACCCAGCGCTGTTCCAGCGCCCGGTGGTCACTGCACAGCGACGCCGTCATCTCGCGCAGGCACACCGCATCAGAACCGGCCATGGATTCCAGCAGGGCCGGAAAAAGGTCCTGCTCTTCGTCTTCGTGGTGGTGGCGCGCTGCCATGTCGAAGTAGCGCATGACAGCGTGCGCGGCTTCCTGCGCCGCGCGGTCGGCGCCGTGTTTCTGCAGGTGGTCGCCAAGGCGCAGCAGGGTCTCGCACTGGTGCTGCAAGCGCCCGTGACAGGCGACCAGCATTTCCAGCGGTACTTCGAAGCCGACGGCGGGGGCGCTGTGGCCGGGAAGGGGGTGCGTCATGGCGGTCGAACTCCCGGGGGGGCCTTCGGGTGAAGACGAGGCCCGTTGTCGTGGTGACCAAGCAAAACGGCCCAGCGTTGCCGCTGAGCCGTTTCCTTTTCAACACTGAATCTTGGTGGGCCCTGAGTGACTCGAACACTCGACCAACGGATTAAGAGTCCGCTGCTCTACCAACTGAGCTAAGAGCCCCTTGAAACGCTCATCACGCCGTGCGCAGGAAATGAATTCCTCGCACGGTGTTCTGGTGGGTCGTGCGTGACTCGAACACGCGACCAACGGATTAAAAGTCCGCTGCTCTACCGACTGAGCTAACGACCCATTCCGCAGAGCCCAAGAGTATAGCCCGAAACGGTGCCGCGGCCTGCTACGTTCCACCCTCAGCCCGCAGCCGGGGGGTGCAGCAGGCAGTCGAGCGCCTGCGCAGCAGCCACCATACCAAAGGTGGCGGTGACGGTGACGCTGGAGCCGTAGCCGTGGCAGTTCAGGCTGCCGTCAGAGGCTGGTGTGTCGCCCTTGTCAGTGCGCCTGTCGCCGCTCACGTCGTCGGGCACATCGCCAGCCCTGTCGATGGCGCAGTCGGTGGCCGGCGGCGCCACCGCCTCGCGCGAGAACACGCAGCGCAGGCCCTTCATCGCGGCTGCCGCAGCAGGGCTGCCCTGTTCACGCAGTTGCTTGCGCAGGCGCTGTCGCAGGCTGGCCAGCAGCGGGTCGTGCGTCACGGCGGCCAGGCCAGCCACTTCCACCAACTGCGGTTGCTGCTTGCCGCCCGCCGCGCCCACACACACCACGGGCACGCCCGTGGCCAAGCCCCAGGCAGCTAAAGCCAACTTCGCGCGCACCTGGTCACAGGCGTCCACCAGCACGTCCACCGTCACGTCCAGTGGCGGGCCCAACAGTGCAGGCCAGTTGCCGGGTTCCACAAACTCCTCGATCGCCGTCACCACGCAGCCCGGCTGGATGTCGGCGATGCGGGCTTGCAGCGCCAGCACCTTGGCCAACCCCACGGTGGCACCCAGCGCCTGCACCTGGCGGTTGATGTTCGATTCGGCAACGTGGTCCAGGTCGATCAGCACCAGCTGCGCCACGCCGCTGCGGGCCAGCGCCTCGGCCGCCCACGACCCGACACCGCCCAGCCCCACCACCGCCACACGCGCCTGGCGGATGCGCTGGTAACCCGCGGCGCCGTACAGCCGCCGCAAGCCACCGAAGCGGCGTTCCAGGTCGGCACCGTAAGGGGCCGGCACTTGCGGCGGGTGGGCCAGGAGGTCGGTCATGCCTGTTGCTCCAGACGCCAGACTTGCCAACGCAGGCCCATCACCGCGCCCAGCATCATGCTGCCCAGCGCGATGAAACTGCCAATGGCCAGGGTCGAGATTCCCGACAGGCCCTGCCCCACGGTGCAGCCCAGGGCCGTGACGCCGCCCACGCCCATCAGCACCGCGCCCACCAGGTGGTTGGCGGTGTCTTCAGCGCCGGCAAAACCTTCCCAACGGAAACTGCCGCGCGCCAGCGCCACCGCAGCCGACCCCACCACCACGCCGGCCACGCTGGCAATGCCCAGCGTCAGTACCTTCAGCTTGTCGCTGAACAGGATGAACCAGTCGACCGTGTACGCCATCGGCGCCACGAAGGTGAGCGACTCCATACGGCGCGTGTTGGTGGCCACAAAGGCCTCCTCCAGCGTCAACGGGTGCTCGGCCAGGTGGCCCATCACGCCAGACACCCACCACACGGCCACGATCACCAGACCCAGCCCCACGCCCGACAGCAGCACGTCAAAGCTGCGGCCTTCAGCGCGGGCAATGGCAAAAGCCACCATCGCACCACCCAGGCCCAGCCCCAGGGCCCAGGCCCAGCCCGGTGTGGCCGTTGCGGTGGCATGGGCCAGCAGCGTGGGCAGGTCCTGGCCCACCGGCAACTGCACGCTCACCGGGTCGAGCACCGCCACGCGGAACACCGAAAATGCTCCTCGCAAGGTGGCATAGGCGGCCAGCGCCAGCACGCAGAACACCACCAGGCTTTTCAGGCTGCCGCCGCCAATGCGCACCAGCGTCTTGCTGCCGCAGCCCGAGGCGAGCACCATGCCAAAACCGAACATCACACCACCGGCCACGTTGGACAGCAGCAGCAGCTGCGGCTGGGCGTACACGGTGTTGGCGGCCTGCACCCAGCCCATACCAACCATGCTGTTGAAGCCGATGGTGGCCACACCCATGGCCAGCACCCAGGCGCGCATGCGCGACCAACCGCCGAAGTTGACGATGTCGGCCACCGCTCCCATGGTGCAGAACTGCGTGCGCTGGGCAATGGCACCGAACACCGCAGCCAGTGCAAAACTGGCCCACAGCACGCGTGCCGTCAGGCCTGGGAGTTCGGCTTCCGTCATCGGCAGATTCTAGGAGTGGGCCGCTGCATTCGCGGCACTGCGCGCATAGAGCAAGGGCATCAACCCCGGCGCCACATGGGGCGCTCAGGGCGATGCCGCCGTGCACCGGGCCCGCTATTTGATGGTAGGCAGGCGCTCGCGGCCGGCCTGCGCGGCTTCTGACTGTGGATAGGCCTTGATCAGGTCTTCCAGCGTCTTGCGCGCGCCGCGCGGGTCCTTGGTTTCAGCCTGGCTGTTGGCCAGCGCCAGCAGGGCCTCGGGCGCGCGCGGGTGCTCGGGCGCGGCCGTCACGAAAGTGCGGAAGGCGTTGATGGCCTCCTTGTAGTCGCGCTTGCCGTATTGCGCGTTGCCCAGCCAGAAACGGGCCGAATCGCCAAGCGGGCTGCCGGCGTAACGCCGCTGGAAGTTGCCCAGCAGCAGCACGGCCTTGTCGAAGTCGCCAGCGCGGATGCTGGTGATGGCTTCGTCGTAGGCCTTCTTCTCGTCCTGGTCGACCAGGTGGTCCTTGCCGTCGACGGCCACCTTCACGGGTTCCAGCTTGCGCAGTCGGTCGTCCAGGCCCTGCGACAAGTCGCGCTGGCGTTTCTGGATCTCGGCCAGTTCCTTGCCCAACTGTTCGTCGTTGCCGCGCAGCTTGGCCAGTTCACCGCGCATGGCCTCGAGCTGGTTGTTCAGGTCCAGCAGGCCGCGCCGCAGCGCGGTCAGCTGTTCCAGCGTCGCGTCGGCGTTCTGCTTTTGGGCCGCTGTCATGGCCACCTGGGCGGCAGCAACCGCGTCGGCCGTGCGGGACTTGCTGGCCTCGTCCATTTGCACGAGCCGGGCACGCAACTCGACGATGGCCTTGCGGGCCTCTTCGTCGTCAAACAGGCCCGCTTGCGCGGGGCCCAGCGCCAGCACACACGCCAGCGCGCCGGCCACCTGGCGAAAGGGCGGCGCCATCAGCGACCATGCAATGCGGCGCGGGCGGGGTAGCGAGATCCTGGGCATGTCAACGGTCCCGCAGTTCGGCACGCCGGTTTTGCGCCCATGCCGATTCACCCGAACCCTGCGCGGCCGGGCGTTCCTGTCCGAAGCTCACGGCTTCCAGCCGCGCTTCGGGCACACCCAGCAGCGCCAGTGAACGCAACACGGCCTCGGCGCGTTTCTGGCCCAGTGCCAGGTTGTATTCGCGCCCGCCGCGCTCGTCGGTGTGTCCTTCGATGACCATGCGTTTGCCGGTGCTGAGCTGCAGCGCACGGGCATGCGCTTCGATCATGGCTTTGTAGTCATCCTTGATGACAAAACTGTCGAAGTCGAAATAGACGACCCGCTGCCGTGCTGCCGCTTCGGCCGAAGCAGAAACCGCCCCAGTGGCCCCGGCAGAATCCACCGGCGCCACGCGAGACTGCGCCTGCGCCAATGCGGCGGCCGCCGCGGCACCTTCGGGCGTTTGGCTGGCCAAAGCCACGCCTCCTTCGGCCGGGTTGGGCACGGGCTTGCGGCTTTCCACGCCGGGCAGCGTGCCTTCGTCGAGCTTGGTGCCCGAGGCACAGCCCACCAGGGTGGCAAAGGCGCCCAGGGCCAACAGGCCCGCGGCGGTGTTCAGGAACGACGGTCTTGCGTATTTCAAGTGGGGGCTCCTACTTCAGAAATCAACTGAAAACCGGTTGCAAGGCGGCAGCGTAACAGCGTTGAAAACCACGGTCTGCGCGGTACGCAACCGAAGAACACTGGCGAACACTAACGCCCGTATGGGCCCCAGGCGGGCTCCCGCATGTCGGCGCCGCTGCTGAGCAGTCTCGTCTTGATCTTGCCATCCAGCGTGGTGGTCATCAACACGTCACTGCCCTGCGTGCGGGTGGCATACACCAGCATGCGGCCATTGGGTGAAAAGCTGGGGCTTTCGTCGTCCTGCGTGTCGGTCAACGGCGTCAGGGTGCCACTGTTCAAATCCTGCGTCATAAGCCGGTAGGCCGAACCCTGGCGCGAGACAAAAGCCATCAGGCGGCCGTCGGGGCTGATGCTGGGGCTGATGTTGTAGTTGCCAGAAAAGCTGACACGCTCGGGCTGGCCCCCACTGACGCCAATGCGGTAGATCTGCGGGCCGCCGCCACGGTCGCTGACGAAGTAGATGGTCTTGCCGTCGGGCGAATACACCGCTTCGGTGTCGATGGCGTTGCTGCGCGTCAGGCGTTCCGGCGTGCCGCCCGCGGCGGGCACCACGTACAGCTGCGCCAGACCGTCCTGCGACAGCGTCACGGCCAGGCGCTGGCCATCGGGAGACCAGGCCGGTGCGCTGTTGG
>JAYSXE010000190.1:0-17478 GCA_043717565.1 Burkholderiales bacterium
GCCCTGTTCCATGGTGGGAATGGCCTTCGGCCCGCCCAGGTAATTGATTTGCACGATGCCCTTGCCCTCGTCATTCACCTTCTTCACGAAACGTTCGAAGGTGCGGGCGTAGTAGGTGCCTTCCTGGAAGGCGTTCACGGCCTTCAGCGTGACTTCCTGGGCCAGCGCGGGCCAGGCGGCGAGCGCCAGCGTGGCCAGGCCCAGGGTGCGGCGAGTGAGTGATGAAACGCGCATGGTGACAGTCTCCGGGGCGGGGTTGAAGAAAGCAGGTTGGTGAGGGCTGTGTGGCGCCAGCGGCCGGTGCTGGCCGGCTGTTGTTGCTGGGCAGGGAGAACGGTTCACTTTAAGAATCAATATTTCCGATGTCAAACAGTTTGAACCCGCGGGCCGCAGCGTGGAAAGCTTCGCAGGGCCTCAAAGCGGCGCACTGTCGCCGTTCTGGTGCAGCTCCACGATGCGCCGCAGCGTGGCCTTCAGGTCCAGGGCCTGCTGCTCGCCCAGCGGTTCCAGCACGCGCTGTTCATGGTCCTTGGCCAGTGCGATCAGCCGCGACACCTTGCGCCGGCCTTCGGCAGTGATGCGCACCAGGGTCACGCGGCGGTCGCCGTCGTGCGCCAGGCGTTCCACCTGCCCACGGGCCTGCATGCGGTCGAGCATGCGCGTGGCGGTGGGGCCCTTGGTCAGCGACACCGTGGCCAGCTTGCCCGTGGTCATGGGTTGGCCTGAAGCCAGCGTGGCCAGCACGCGCCACTCGGCCACCGACAGGCCCTTGGCCTTCACCACGCGGTGGAATTCCGACTGAATGAGGTGGCTGGCCTGCCCCAGCAGCGCGGGCAGGTAGTCGTCCACGAAGGGCGGGTCGGGTGTGTCGGCTTTGCTGCCCATGCCACCCATTGTGCGGCGCGGGGCCTGCTTGCCGAAAGAGGGGGAAAGGCCTGAGAATGAATACTTCCATTTTCAAGTAATCTGTTGCGCACCCTGGATGGCGCCCACTGCAACAGGCGCATTGAGCAACCCCTACATGGCTGAGCGTTCATTCGTTGAAGAGGTCAAGAAGCTGCGCCTGGGCGCCGGCGAAACCTTCGCCGGCGAGGGCATCCTGGCCGTCACGAAAGCGCTGCTGGAATCGGGCGTGGCCTACGTGGCCGGCTACCAGGGCGCACCCATCTCGCACCTGATGGACGTGCTGGCCGACGCGCAGGACATCCTGGCCGACAACGGCATCCACTTCGAAAACAGCGCCAGCGAAGCCACGGCCGCCGCCACGCTGGCCGCCAGCGTGAACTACCCGCTGCGCGGCGCCGCCACCTTCAAAAGCACCGTGGGCACCAACGTGGCCAGCGACGCATTGGCCAACCTGGCCAGCGGCGGCGTGATGGGCGGCGCGCTGATCATCGTGGGTGAAGACTACGGTGAGGGCAGTTCCATCATGCAGGAACGCAGCCACGCATTTGCGATGAAGTCGCAGATCTGGCTGCTGGACCCGCGGCCCAACCTGCCCAGCATCGTGCAGGCGGTGAAAAACGGCTTCGACCTCAGCGAGGCCAGCCACACGCCGGTGATGCTGCAGTTGCGCATCCGCGCCTGCCACGTGCACGGCCGCTTCACCGCCAGCGCCAACCAGCGTCCACGCTTCACGCTGAAAGAAGCGATGGAGAACCCGCAGCGCGACACCAGCCGCATCGTGCTGCCGCCGGCCAGCTACCTGCACGAAAAGGAAAAGCTGCAACAGCGCTGGCCGGCTGCAGTGAAGTTCATCCAGGAACGCGGGCTGAACGAATTCTTCGAAGGCGCGGCCGAAGGTGCCGCCAGCGGCCTGGGCATCATCGTGCAGGGCGGCAACTACAACACGCTGGCGCGCGTGCTGGAACGTCTGGGCGTGGCCGACGTACACGGCAGCAGCCAGGTGCCGCTGTACGTGATGAACGTTGCCTACCCGGTGGTGGACGCCGAGGTGCTGCGTTTCTGCGAAGGCAAGCGCGCCGTGCTGCTGGTGGAAGAAGGCCAGCCCAACTACATCGAACAGAACATCGCCGCGGTGCTGCGCGCCGCCGGCTGCGGCACCGCGCTGCACGGCAAGGACCTGCTGCCACCCGGTGGTGAATACACCGCCGCCGAGGTGCTGGCCGGCACGCGGCGTTTTCTGGAACGCTACGGTGTGCTCGGCGGGGCTGTGCCGCCCGGGCGGGGCAAGGTGTTTCCCATCCAGGTGCCGGCGCTGGTGCCCTCGGCGGCGGCTGCAGCGGTGGCCCAGGTGCAGGCGCGCCCGCCGGGCTTTTGCACCGGCTGCCCTGAACGCCCCATCTTCACGGCCATGAAGCTGGTGGAACGTGAACTGGGTGAACACCACGTGTCGGCCGACATCGGCTGCCACCTGTTTTCCATCCTGCCGCCTTTCAACCTGGGCAACACCACCATGGGCTACGGCCTGGGCGCGGCGGGTGCGGCGGCGCTGAACGTGCAGGCCGGCAAGCGCGCCATCAGCGTCATGGGCGACGGCGGTTTCTGGCACAACGGGCTGACCAGCGGCATCGCCAACGCGGTGTTCAACCGCTCCGACAACCTGACCGTCATCGTCGACAACAGCTACACATCGGCCACCGGCGGGCAGGACATCCTGTCGTCCACTGCCGCCAACGCCACGCGCAGCACCGGCCATGCCATCGAAAAGGCGGTGCGCGGCGTGGGCGTGAACTGGGTGCGCACGGTGCGCCACACCTACGACCTGAAAGCCATGCAGGCCACGCTGAAGGCCGCGCTGACCAGCACCGAAAAGGGCCCGAAGGTGCTGATTGCGCAAAGCGAATGCATGCTGAACAAGCAGCGCCGCGAAAAGCCGTTGCAGCGTGCCGCTGTGGCGCGGGGTGAACGCCAGGTGCGTGAACGCTTCGGCGTCGACCCCGACACCTGCACCGGCGACCACTCCTGCATCCGCCTGTCGGGCTGCCCTTCGCTGACCATCAAGCCCAACCCCGACCCGCTGCGCACCGACCCGGTGGCCAGCGTCATCGATTCCTGCGTGGGCTGCGGGCTGTGCGGCGAGGTGTCGCACGCCGCCGTGTTGTGCCCTTCGTTCTACAAGGCGCAGATCATCAGCAACCCCAGCGCCTGGGACCGCCTGCGCGCGGGGCTGCGCGGCCATGTCATCGGCTGGCTGCAGCGGCGCAGCGCAGCGCGCCGTGCGCAGTGGGCCTTCTGAAACCGCGCGCCTCATGACCAGCGGCCCGCAGCCCATCAAGATTGCCATCCTGGCCATGGGTGGTGAGGGCGGCGGTGTGCTGGCCGACTGGATCGTCAGCCTGGCAGAACAGCACGGCCACATCGCGCAGACCACCTCGGTGCCCGGCGTGGCGCAGAGCACCGGCGCCACCATCTACTATGTGGAACTGTTCCCGCGGGCAGCCGCGCAGGCCGCGGGCAAGCCACCCGTGCTGGCGCTGATGCCGTTGCCGGGCGACGTGGATGTGGTGCTTGCGAGCGAACTGATGGAAGCTGGCCGCGCCTTGCAGCGCGGGCTGGTTACGCCCGACCGCACCACGCTCATCACGTCCACGCACCGCGTCTACGCCATCGCTGAAAAAATCGCCATGGGTGACGGCCGTGCCGACCCGGCCGTGCTGCTGCAGGGCGTGCAAGCCGCAGCCAAGCGCTTCGTGGGTTATGACATGGCCGCCGCTGCCGATGAAGCCGGCAGCGCGTTGAGCGCGGTGCTCTTTGGCGCGTTGGCCGGCACCGGATTGCTGCCTTTTTCGCGGGCGCAATATCAAGCCACCATTGAACTTGGCGGTGTCGGCGTCAAGCCCAGCCTGCGGGCCTTTGCGCAGGCTTTTGATCGCGTGGCCAGCGGTGCTGCGGGCGCGCCAGAGCAGCCTGCAGCGGTGGCCGAACAGACAGCGCCCGCGCTGGCACTGCCGCGTTCGCCCAGCCCGGCCGTGCAGGCGCTGATCGACCGCGCCGCGCAAGCCTGCAGCGGCGAGACGCTGCGGCTCGTGCTGGAAGGCCTGCGCAGGCTCGTCGACTTCCAGGACCCCGCCTACGCACAGCTGTACCTGGACCGTCTGCAGCCTTTCTTCGCGACTGCCAAACCCGGGTTGGCGGCCGACCTGGCCCGCCACCTGGCGTTGTGGATGAGTTATGAAGACACCATCCGCGTGGCCGACCTGAAAACCCGCGGCACCCGCTTCGACCGCGTGCAGGGCGAGGTGAAGGCCGGTGCTCAGCAGGTGCTGACCATCAACGAATACCTGCACCCGCGGCTGCAGGAAGTGGCCGAAACGCTGCCCTTCGGCCTGGGCCCGTGGCTGCTGAAGTCCACGCTGCCGCGGCGCGTGGTTCAGGCGCTGTGCTCTGAGGGCCGCGTGGTGCAGACCAGTTCGCTGCGCGGCTACATGCTGCTGCGCGCTGTGGCCGGCCTGCGCCGCTGGCGGCGCGGCACGCTGCGCTATGCGGCCGAGCAGCAGCGCATCGAAACCTGGCTGGCCGACGTGGCCGCCGCGCTGCCCATCAGCGAAGAGCTGGCGCATGAAATCGTGCGCTGCCAGCGGCTGGTCAAAGGTTACGGCGACACCCACGAACGCGGCCTGCGCAGCTACGCGCTGCTGCGCCAGGCCTGGCAACAAGGCGCCAGCCAGGCCACGCTGGCCCGCCTGCGTGAAGCTGCGCTGGCCGACGAACACGGCCACGCGTTGCAAGCGGCCTGGCTGGGCAGCGGCCTGCCGCCGCACGATCATCCAGCGCAGACAACGCCCCCAGCGCTGCAGGAGATGCCCGCATGAACACCGCCTTTGTTCACGGCCCCGCCCGCCACGCCCACACCCGCTACACCGGCAACCCGCAAGCCCTGGCCGCGCTGGTGCGCAACGCCGAGGTGCACCGCGACTGCTACATCAGCGACGAAGTGTTTGCGCTGGAAATGCAGCACCTGTTTGCCAACACCTGGGTCTTCGTGGGCCACGCCAGCCAGGTGCCGAAGGTGGGGGACTACTGCGCCACCACCGTCGGCGACCAGCCGGTGGTGATGGTGCGCCACGCCGCGGGCAGCGGTGACGGCAGCATCCACGTGCTGCACAACCGCTGCGCGCACAAGGGCGTGCAGCTGGTGCCCGAAGGGTGCGGCCACACCGGCGCCTTCTTCCGCTGCCCGTACCACGCCTGGACCTACCGCACCGACGGCAGCCTGCTGAACATTCCGCTGCGCGAGGGTTATGACGCGCAGACGCTGCAGCAGTGCGAAGCCCATGGCGGCCTGGCCCGCGTGGGCGCCTTCAAGGTCTACCGCGACTTCGTGTTTTGCCGCCTGAACCCGCAGGGCATGGGTTTCGACGACTTCTTCGGCGATTCGCTGTCCACACTGGACAACATGGTTGATCGTTCACCCGAAGGCCGGCTGGAAGTGGCCGGCGGCGTGATGCGCTACCTGCACCGCTGCAACTGGAAGATGCTGGTCGACAACCAGACCGACACCTGCCACCCCATGGTGGCCCACCAGTCCAGCGCCGGCACGGCCGTGCGCGTGTGGGAACAGTCGCCGCCTGGCACCCCCAAGCCCATGGCGGTAGAGCTGTACGCGCCCTTCGTCAACCCCTACAGCTTTTTCGAAGGCATGGGCATACGCGTGTGGCAGAACGGCCATGGCCACACGGGCGTGGCCGACTCCATCCACGCCGCCTACTCGCCAGTCCCCGGTTATTGGGAAGCCATGACTGCGGCCTATGGCGAAGAACGCGCCAAGCGCATCCTGGGCGAGACGCGCCACAACACCGTGTACTTCCCCAACATCATGGTCAAGGGGCCGATACAGACGCTGCGCCTGTTCAAGCCGCTGGCAGCAGACCGCACGCTGGTGGAAAGCTGGACCTTCCGCCTGGTGGGCGCGCCCGACCTGCTGCTGGAACGCACGCTGATGTACAACCGCCTCGTCAATGCCCCCACGTCGGTGGTGGGCCATGACGACCTGGAGGTGTACGAACGCGCGCAGACGGCGCTGCACTCGCGCGGCCTGCAGTGGGTGAACATGGCGCGCCTGTACGACCCGGCCGAACACGGCAAGACGAACAGCACCACCAACGGCACCAGCGAATGGCAGATGCGCGAGCAGATGCGCGCCTGGGTGCAGTTCATCACGCGGTCGATGAACGAAGGTGGACAGCCATGACGGCGCCAGCCAACCGGGCGCCTACCAACCAGGCACTTTTGGACTTCGTGCTGGCCGAAGCGCGGCTGCTGGACGAATTGCGTTTCGACGACTGGCTGCAGCTTTTCACCGACGACGGCCACTACTGGATGCCGCTTGCGCACGGCCAGACCGACGCACGGCTGCAGGCTTCGCTGATGTATGAAGACACGATGCTGCTGAAGGTGCGCATCGAAAGGCTGAAGGGCGCACGCACGTTTTCGCAGCAGCCCATCAGCCGCTGCCACCACCTGCTGCAGCAGCCCACCGTGGACGCGCGTGATGAAGCCGCCGGCCTGTACACCACGCGCACCAGCTTCCATTTCGTCGAGACGCGGCGCGACGAGCAAACGCTGTATGCCGGCTGGGCCACGCACACGCTGAAGTTCACGGCCGCGGGCCTGCGCATTCAACTGAAACGCGTGGACCTGGTGAACTGCGACGCGGCCTTTGGCAACATGCAGCTGTTCATGTAGCGCGCAGCGCCCGCCGCCGCCCGCCGCCGCACGCCGCCCCACCGCACCCATGTCCACACCCGCTGTCTCGCCAGCCTTCACGCCGGCCCTCACGGTGTCTGCCGCCTTCGAGCAGGCCGCAGACGCCTGGCCGCAGCACGCCTTTTTGACGGTGCTGCCTGAAACCGCCGCGGTCTACGGCATCGCGGCTGGCACGCTGAATTACGCCGAAGCGCAGGCCCGCGTTCAGCGGCTGCGCGCAGCCTACGCCGCCGCCGGCTATGGCCACGGCCACCGGGTGGGCCTGCTGCTGGACAACCGGCCAGCGTTCTTTCTGCACTGGCTGGCACTGAACGGCCTGGGTGTTTCGGTGGTGCCCATCAACGCCGACCTGCGCGCGGCCGAACTGCAGGTCCTGGTGGGCCACAGCGAGATGGTGCTGGCTGTGGCGCTGGCGCCGCGCCATGCCGACCTGCGAGCCGCCGCACAAGCCGCAGGCCAGTCGCTGGCATTGATGGCCGACGGCGACCCGTTACCCGCGGCGCTTTGTGCCGCGCCGCAAGCCGCAGCACCGGTGGGCGAGCTCAGCGAATGCGCGCTGCTCTACACCAGCGGCACCACCGGTCGGCCCAAGGGCTGCATGCTGCCCAACCGCTACTACCTGCACGCTGGCCACTGGTATGCCGCCCTGGGCGGCATGGGCACGCTGCGCCTGGGGCAGGAACGCATGCTCACGCCGCTGCCGCTGGTGCACATGAACGCCATGGCGTATTCGGCTATGGCCATGGTGCTGACGGGTGGTTGCCTGATCGTGCTGGACCGCTTTCACCCGGCCACCTGGTGGGCCAGCGTGCGCAAGTCGCAGGCCACTGTGGTGCACTACCTGGGCGTCATGCCGTCGATGCTGATGAAAGCGCCGCCGCAGCCTTCCGACCGCGACCACACCGTGCGCTTCGGCTTTGGCGCGGGGGTGGACAAGGCCTTGCATGCGCCCTTCGAAACCCGCTTTGGCTTCCCGCTGCTGGAAGCCTGGGCGATGACGGAAACCGGCGCCGGTGCGGTGGTGATGGCGAATGATGAGCCGCGCGCCGTGGGCAGCAGCTGCTTCGGCCGCGAGGGTGCCGACGTGGCCGTGAAACTGGTGGCTGACGACGGTGGTGAACCCGCGGCGGGCCAGCCGGGTGAACTGTGGGTGCGCCATGCCGGCGCCGACCCGCGCCACGGCTTCTTCGCCGGTTACCTGAAAGACGAAGCCGCCACGTCCGAGGCCTGGGCCGACGGCTGGTTCCACACCGGGGACATCGTCAGCCGCGACGAACAAGGCCTGCTGCATTTCATCGATCGGCGCAAGAACGTCATTCGCCGCAGTGGCGAAAACATCTCGGCCTTGGAAGTGGAAAGCGTGCTGAACCAGCACCCCGCCGTGAAGGCCGCCGCCGTGGCCGCCGTGCCCGATGCGCTGCGCGGCGACGAGGTGCTGGCCTGCGTGGCCACGCACACGCCCGTGCCGGCCGCCGAGCGGGCGGCGCTGGCACAGAGCATCGTGCAGCACACGTTGGCGCGGCTGGCGTACTTCAAGGCACCGGGTTATGTGGCCTTTGTCGACACGCTGCCGCTGACGGCTTCGCAGAAGGTCTCACGCGGTGAACTCAAGGCGATGGCCAGCGCGCTGCCCGGCCAGCCGCACTGCGTAGACACGCTTGCGCTGAAGAAGCGCCCCGCCTGACAGGCCCCAGCGCACACCCACACCCGATGGCCCACGTTCGCACCCGAAAAGGTTATGAAGGCGTGGCCGTGTGCGTGCCCGTCACCGTGCCCTACGTGCGCTACAGCACGCGCGGCGCGCACGCCTTCATCGGCGCTGCGGTGCAGGCCTTGCTCAAAAGCAGCGGCATCAGCAAGAGCGACATCGACGGCCTCACCGTCAGCAGCTTCTCGCTGACGCCCGACACCGCCGTGGGCGTGACGCAGCACCTGGGCCTGAGCCCACGCTGGCTGGACCACATCCCCACCGGCGGCGCCAGCGGCGTGATGGCGCTGCGCCGCGCTGCCCGCGCCGTGCAGGCGGGTGACGCCAGCGTGGTGGCCTGCGTGGCCGGTGACACCAACCACGTCGACAGTTTCCGCCTGATGCTGGGCGGCTTTTCCGACTTCAGCCGCGACGCCACCTACCCTTACGGTTCGGGCGGGCCGAACGCGCTGTTTGCCTTCATCACCAGCGCCTACATGGCGCGCACCGGTGCCACGCGCGCCGACTTCGGCCGCCTGTGCGTGGACCAGCGCAGCAACGCGCTGGCCTATGGCTCGCGCATGTTCAAGAAGCCGCTGACGCTGGACGAGTACCTGGCCGCACGCGCCATAGCCGACCCCATCCACCTGTTCGACTGCGTGATGCCCTGCGCCGGTGCCGAGGCCTTCCTGGTGATGAGCGAGCAGCGCGCGCAAGACCTGGGCCTGGCCTACGCCACGGTGCGCGCCAGCATCGAACGCCACAACGCTTTCAGCAACGACCCCATCATGGAACGCGGCGGCTGGCATGTCGACCGCGAAGACCTGTTCGCCATGGCCGGCTGCAAGCCCGAAGACATCGGCTTCGTGCAGACCTACGACGACTACCCCGTGATCGTGTTCATGCAATTCGAGGGTCTGGGCTTCTGCGGCCACGGCGAAGCGCCGGCCTTCGTGCGCAGCCACGGCACGGCCTGGAATGGCAGCTTTCCGCACAACACCTCGGGCGGCCAGTTGTCCACCGGCCAGGCCGGCTGTGCCGGTGGCTTTCTGGGCATGACCGAAGCGCTGCGGCAGGTCACCGGCGTGGCCGGCGCGCGCACGGTGGCGCGCCCGCAGCTGGGCATGGTCAGTGGCTACGGCATGGTCACCTACGACCGCTGCCTGTGCACGGGCGCGGTGATACTGGCGGTGCCCCCATGACCATGCCTTTGATGCGCCCGCCGCGCAAGAACCCCGTCAAGCGCACGCCGCAGATGAACGTGCCGCCGTGGGCGCGCGGGCGCGTGGCGCTCAGCCTGACTGCTGCGGCAGCCGTTGGCCGATTCGAGCTGCAGGTGTGCGAAGACTGCCAAGCGGTGCAATACCCGCCGCGTGAAGCCTGCGTGCACTGCCTGTCCGGCCGCTTGAAGTGGCGTGCGCAAAGCGGCAGCGGCCGGCTGCTGGCGCGCACCACCTTGCACCACAGCAACGACCTGTTTTTCCGCGAACGCCTGCCCTGGCCGCTGGGCCTGGTGCAACTGGACGCCGGCCCCACGCTGGTGGTGCACCTGCATGGCGACGTGGCACCGCGGGCCACCGCCGCGGCCGTCCATCAGCCGACACGCGTCACCGTCGGTGCCCGGCTCGACCGCGCCGGCCGTGCCGTGCTCATCGCATTCCCCCTCGAGGAGACCCCGCACATGGCCGACGACCCGATGCTGCGCGAAATGACCTGCGACCCACGGCTGCGCAAGGTGCTGGTCACCGACGGGATGACGCCCACCGGCCAGGCCCTGGTGCGTGCTCTTGCCCAGGCCGGTGCCGATCTGATCTGGGTCGGCCATGCCGAGCCCTGGAAGCGCCATGGCTCGGGCCTGGACCCCATCAGCACGCTGCCGTCGGTCAGCCTGGTGCCGCTGGACCTGAGCAACGAGCGCAGCGTCACGGCGCTCGCCGGCCAGATTGGCGGCAAGGTCGACATCGTCGTCAACAACGCCGAGGTGCACCGCACCTTCGGCATCGCAGCGCGGCGCGGCACCGACGCGGCCAAGGCCGAGATGGACATCAACTACTTCGGCTACCTGCGCCTGGCGCAGGCTTTCGGCCCGGCGCTGATGGGCCGCGCAGCCGACGGAAAGCTGCACGCCTGCGCCTGGGTGAACCTGCTGTCCATCTACGCGCTGGCCAACTTTCCGCCGCACGGCACCTTCAGCGCCAGCAAGGCCGCGGCGCATTCGCTGGCGCAGTGCCAGCGCGCTGAATTGCGTGGCGCCGGCATTCGCGTGGTCAACGTGTTCCCCGGCCCTATCGACGACGACTGGAACCAGAACCTGCCGCCACCAAAACTCAGCCCTGATGCGCTGGCCGGCGCGGTGGTGAAGGCGCTGCGCGACGGCGTGGAAGACGTCTACCCCGGCGACGTGGCGCAGGAATGGCTGGAACGCTGGCGCGACAACCCCAAGGTGCTGGAACGCGAACTGGCCGCCGGTGGATGATGTCGACATGACCAGCACCAACACCCTGAACAACACCCAGCTGCTCGCCGCGCTGGCCGGCGCGCTGAACGGCGGCGGCATCCGCGTCGTCGACCTGACACAGACGCTGACGCCCGAATTCCCGCAGATCGCGCTGCCGCCCGAGATGGGCCAGTGCTGGCCCTTCCGCATCGAAGAAGTCAGCCGATATGACGAGCGCGGGCCGGGCTGGTACTGGAACAATTTTTCCTGCGGTGAACACACGGGCACTCACTTCGACGCGCCCATCCACTGGATCAGTGGCCGCCACCTGCCACACAACGCGGTGGACACCATCCCGGTGCAGCACTTCGTGGCGCCGGCGGTGGTGATTGACTGCCATGTGCAGGCAGCCGCCAACCCCGACTACCTGCTGACCGTGGCCGACATCGAAAATTTCGAAAAAGCCCATGGCCGCATACCCGCCGGCAGTTGGGTGCTGATGCGCACCGACTGGAGCAAGCGCTGGACCGAGCAGCGCGACGCCGAGGCTTACCAGAACTTCGACGAAAGCGGCCAGCACACCCCGGGCCCCAGCAGCGAGGCGGTGCAATTCCTGGTGGACCAGCGCGATGTGCTGGGCTTTGGCAGCGAAGCCATCGGCACCGACGCCGGGCAGGGCTACCACCTGCGCCCGCCGTACCCCTGCCATTCCTTCATGCACGGCGCCGGCCGCTACGGCCTGCAGTGCCTGACCAACCTGGACCAGTTGCCCGCGACCGGCAGCGTGCTGATCTGCCCGCCGCTGAAGATCAGCCAAGGCAGCGGCAGCCCGCTGCGGGTGCTGGCGCTGGTGGCGGGCTGATGAACACGCCGCCGGCCGAAGCCACCGGGCCGGGCGTGGCGCTCGTTACCGGCAGCAGCACCGGCATCGGCAAGGTGCTGTGTGAATACCTGCTGCACGACGGCTACACTGTGGTGGCCTTGGCGCGGCGGCCCACCGACATCAACCACCCACGCCTGCACAGCGTGTGTGTGGACCTGGCCGACCGCGCGGCCACGGCGCAGGCGGCCGCGCAGGTGGCGCAGCGCTTTGCCATCACCACCTTCGTGCACAACGCCGGTGTCATTCGCCCGGCACTGCTGCCCGACGTAAACGTCGATGACCTGGAAACGCTGACCGCGCTGCATCTGGGCAGCGCCATCACGCTGGCGCAGGCGGTGCTGCCGGCCATGCGCGCGCAGCGGTTTGGCCGCATCGTGCTGATGGGCAGCCGCGGTGCGCTGGGCCTGGCCACACGCAGTGCCTACGCCGCCACCAAGGCCGGCATGGTGGGCCTGGCGCGCACCTGGGCGCTGGAACTGGCGGCCGACGGCATAACGGTCAACGTGGTGGCGCCGGGCCCGATACGCGGCACCGAGATGTTCCACGCCGTGGTGCCCGAGAACAGCGAACGTGAACAGAAGCTGGCGCAGGCCATTCCTGTGCAGCGCCTGGGCACGCCAGAAGACGTGGCGCGCGCCGTCGCGTTTTTTGTCGACCCGCAGAACAGCTTCGTCACCGGGCAGGTGCTGTACGTGTGCGGTGGTGCCAGTGTGGGCAGCGTGACGATTTGAGCGCCTGAACCGCTGCGCCCGAGCGGGCGGTTACCCGCCACTGCAGCAGCGTTGCCAAACCCACGCGCGCGCTTTATCGTGGGCCGAGATGGACGCCACCACCACCGCCGACCGCAACCAGCGCTGGTCCGTGCTGGCCATGCTGTTCGTGTGCCGCGCCAGTCTGGGCTTTCATTTCCAGACCGTGGGCTCGGTGGCAGACCCGCTGGTGGCGCAGTTCGGTTTTGCCAATGCCGAGATCGGCCTGCTGATCGGTCTTTTCATGCTGCCGGGCTTGCTGCTGTCACTGCCAGCGGGTTGGGCGGGCAGCCGCTTCAGCGACCGGCACCTTGTCGGCACCGGCCTGTTGCTGTTGGCCCTGGGCGGGGCCGTGTCGGCGCTGTCGTCGGGCTTTGGTGGGCTGGCAGCAGGGCGCCTGGCCAGCGGTGCTGGCTTTGTGTTTTGCACCCTGTATTTCACGAAGATGGTGGTCGACTGGTTTGCCGGCAAGGAACTGGCCACGGCACTGGGCATCCTGGTCATGAGCTGGCCGCTGGGCATTGCCGCCGGGCAGCTGGGCCACACGCTGCTGGCGCAGGCGTCAAGCTGGCGCGCTGTGTTCGCGGTGGCTTCGCTGGGCTGCGCCGTGGCCGCGGTGGTGGTGTTGTGGCGCTACCGCGCGCCGCCTGGCGTGCCTGCAGTGGCGGCCCGCACGGCGGCCCGCTTGCCGCGTGATGAACTGCTGCTGACCTTGCTGGCCGCAGCCGTGTGGGGCCTGTTCAACGCGGGCTACATCGTCTACCTGAGTTTTGCGCCGCGTGTGCTGGTGGCCGGCGGCTACAGCGCTACGCAGGCCGCTTCGGTCATCAGCATCGCCAGTTGGGTGATGATTTTTTCCGTCACGCTGGCCGGCCGCGTGGCCGACCGCAGCGGCCGCCACGCGTTGGTGTTGTGCCTGTGCCTTGCAGCGGGAGTGGCTTCGCTGTTGCTGCTGCAGCACACGGCCTGGGCGGTGGCGCTGAGCCTGGTGTTTGGCCTCATTGGTGCGGCGCCGGCCGGCATCATCATGTCGTTGACGGCACAGGCCATGGCACCGCAGCGGCGCGCCTTCGGCATGGGTGTGTTCTTCAGCCTGTACCACGTCATCGTCACCACCGCACCGCCGCTGGCTGGCTGGTTGTTCGACCGCACGGGCCAGCCTTTTGCCGCCATCGTGCTGGCCGCAGCGCTGTTTGCGGCCACGGGTCTGGGCTTTGCCGCCTTCGGGCCGCTGAAGCGGCGGTTGGCGGGTGCGGCACCACCTTGACTGCGATCGGGTGAGCCTTCAGCCGGGGCCGTTGAAGTCGGTTCGGCGGTCAAGGGTTGAAGCCAGGCCGTTTGCAGCAGGCTGTGGCGGCCGATCAAAAAGCTTCTGACGAGCCCCCGCGTTCGCGCAGGGCCCGTCAGTTGACCGCTGCGGCCTGCAGCGGTGGCTTGAAAAACCGGCTCAGCCGGTTCGACGCCAGTTGCTGCTGCATGCTCGGGCCTATCCACAATTGCGGGTTGGAATGCGGAGACAAGCGCTGAGCCTGCTCCATCATCAGCACCGTTTTGTTGGTAGCCGCCGACCAGGAAGGTAAATCGTTGTCGGCCTCGTCCATGTTTTTCAGCAGTGCCTGCACGAAAAAGGTCTGCTTGCCATGGAAGTTGCAGCCAAAGGAATTGCGGTCGGCAGCCGCCGCCGTCATGACCCAGCGGTTGGGCGACCGCAGCGCGGGAATGAGCGACCCCGAATGGCAGGCCGACACGATGACGCCGGTGGCATGCGGCACCAGCGGCGCCAGCATCTGGTTCAGGTCCTGCCCCGTCATGGCGGGCAGTTCCTGGTTGCCCGCGGCCACGGCCAGCCGGTTGATGTGGCCGTGCGTGGAGATGAACACCAGCGCCGTGTCGCCGCTGCGCATGCGGCTGCCCATGGTCTGCAGCGCGCGCCGCAGGTTGTCTGGTGTGCCGAAAGGGCGCTTCAACTCGCCGCCCGCGTGCGGGTTGTTCAGCGTCAGCACCACCGCGTTGGGGTTCAGGCGCGACAGCGCTTCCTGCATGGCCAGCACATCGCCCTCAAAGGCTTTCGAGTTGTCGTGCAGCCCTGCCGCCAGCACCCACAGGCGTGGCGCGCGGGTGTTGTCGGCCTGCGCCGGCACCTGATTGAGTTGTTCGCTCCACAGCTGCTCGCTGCGCTGCCAGTCGGACGCCGAGCGTGGCGAGATGGCGCAGCCCGCGAGCAGCACCGCCAGAACGAGCGTGGCGACATGGGTGCCCAGGGTGCGGGCGCGTTGGGGTGTCAAGAAGCTTCTCCCGGCTCGGTGGGTGACCGCTGAACTGTACCCACACGGGTCAGCGTTCGCCGGCATGCGGCGAACCAGGCGCGCGCTGCCGACCATAACGGTCTGCTGCGACTCAGGTAACGGCCTTGCGCGTCATGAAATGCGGCTGGTCCCAGGCCTGCGTCGCCATGATGTCCTTCAGCGCTGCCACCGCGTCCCAGATGTCCACGTAGCGCACGTACAGCGCGGCAAAGCCGAAGCGCAGGATGTCGGGGGCGCGGAAATCGCCCACCACGCCGCGGGCGATCAGCGCCTGCATGATGGCGTAGCCCTGTTCATGCGTCAGCGACACCTGGCTGCCGCGCTGCGCACCTTCGCGCGGGCTGGCCAGGCCGAAGCCGCAGCCCGCCAGTTCCTGGTCCACCAGCGCGATGAACAGGTCGCCCAGCGCGATGGCCTTGGCGCGCAGCTGCTGCAGGTCCACGCCGTCAAAGGCGGTCAGTGCTTCCTCCAGCGCAATCAGCCCCAGCTGCGAAGCGGTGCCCACCAGCATGCGGTCGATGCCGGCGTGCGGCTCGTAGTCGTGGGTGAAGGCAAAGGGTTGCGCGTGGCCGTGCCAGCCCTGCAGCACCGGCCGCATGGTGGCGTGGTGGCGCTCGGCGGCAAACACGAAGGCCGGCGCGCCCGGGCCGCCGTTCAGGTACTTGTAGCCGCAGCCCACGGCGAAGTCCACACCGCAGCGGTTCAGCTGCACCGGCAGCGTGCCGGCGCTGTGCGCCAGGTCCCACGCCACCAGGCCACCCGCGGCGTGGGCTGCGGCGGTGATGGCGGCCATGTCGTACAGCGCGCCGGTCTTGTAGTTCACCTCGGTCAGCGTGACGACGGCGAAGTCGCTGCCGGCAGCGCGGATGGCGTCGGCCACCCCGGCCGCTTCCACACAGCGCAGTTCGGCGTTCATCAGCTCGGCCAGGCTGGCGGCCACGTACATGTCGGTCGGGAAGTTGCCCCTCTCACCGATGATCACGCGCCGCCCGGGCCGCATGCGCAGCGCCGCGCTGAGCACCTTGAACAGGTTCACGGAAGTGGAATCGCACACCGCCACCTCGTGCGGCAATGCGCCCACCAGGCGTGCGATGGTGGCGCCCACGCGCAGTGGCGCCGGGTACCACTGCGCGTCGTTCCATGACCGGATCAGCCCCTGGCCCCATTCCTGCTGCACGGCGCGTTGCATGCGCGGCGCCACGCTGGACACCAGGGCGCCCAACGAATTGCCGTCCAGGTAGATCTCGCCCTCGGGCAGGGTGAACAGGCCGCGCCGCGCGGCCAGGGTGTCTTGCTGGTCGCGCTGCTGCAGCGCGCCGCGGGTGAGTGTGTTCATGTCGGGGTGGGTTGTCGTTCAGGGTTCGGTGCGCAGGGGCCGCGGTTCGGGCGGGCTGCGGCGCGAGCCGGTTTGCCGCAGCCTGCCCGCGCGGCCGGCGCAATGATGCGCTGAATGGCGACAGGTTGCCCACGGGCTTCAGGGCTGGCGGAACAGGGCCAGGGTTTGTTGCCCCAGTGGTGACTGCGGGTTGGCCACGTCCAGTGCCACGTCGAAGTGGTTGCGCCCCGCCACTTCAAGCGCGGTGTGGGCGCAGCCGGCCTGCTGCAGCGCTGCCGCGAAAGCCTGGCTCTGGCGCTTGAAGGCCGCGGTTTCGTTGCTGCCCCAGGCCACCAGCGTGGGCGGGAAGCCCTGCAGCGGCAGCCGCAGGGGGCTGAGCGCACGCGCTTCGGCAGCGTCCAGGTCCAGCGCTTCGTTGATGCTGGTGCCCACCAGCGGTTGCAGTTCGAACACGCCCGACAACAGCACGGCGGCCAATGGCCTGAAGGTGTGCGGTGCCGTGTCTGGCCATTGCGGCAGACAGGTCATCGCGGCCAGGTGGGCGCCCGCTGAACTGCCGGCCACCACGATGCGCTGGTTGTTTATTCCCCAGAGGGCAGCGCTCTGCGCCAGCGTCTGCAGCGCCTGGCGGCACTCCCGCACGATGTCGCCCACGCGGGCCTGGGGCGCCAGCGTGTAGTCCAGCGCGCAGAAGGCCAGGCCCTGGTCCAGGCAGTGCTCGGCGGGAAACCACGAGTCCCGCGCTGACAGTTCCTGCCAGTAGCCGCCGTGTATGAACACCAGCACGCCGAAGCCGCCCGCGGGCCGGAGCGAACCCGCTGCGGGCAGGCACAAGTCCATCACCTGCCCGGGCAGGGCGCCATAGGCCAGCTTCAGCCATTGCGCGCCCGCTTGCGTGGTGCGCACGCGTGCCGCCCGGCTGCGCTGCACGTAGGCTTCGGTGAAGGGCCGGTAGTCGCCGCCGATGCACGAGCTGGGCGAATACTCGCGTTCGCGTTCGGCCAGCGGCAGGCTGACGTCGGGGTGCTCGCCGGCGGCGCTGGCCACGGCCGGTTCAGCGTTGCGGCATGTGGGCCGCGGTGTAGACCAGGCTGACGGTGGCGTCATCGGCCAGCGGCGGCATGGTGTCGTTCCACGCCAGCCAGCGCGCGCGCAGGTCGGCCAGGCGCTGCGGCTGCAGCGCGGCCAGGTTGGCGCGTTCGCGTTCATCGGTCTGCACGTCGAACAGGTACTCGTTCCCGTCCACCTGCAAATACTTCCAGCGGCCGCTGCGCAGCGCACGCTGGCTGCGGTGCAACATGCGCCAGTGCAGTTCGCGCGGCACGCGCTGGCGGGGGTCGCGCAGCACCGGCAGCAGCGACACGCCGTCGATGGCGTGGCCCGCCGGCGGGCTGCCGCCGCCCGCTTCCAG